>NZ_JADOTX010000001.1:6787736-7096270 GCF_015751765.1 Micromonospora ureilytica | reverse complement strand
CCGAAACGCTCCCTCCGTGGCAGCCACCGCCGCGGACACGAACAACCCGGTCACCCCACTGGTGGTGGCCTTCAACGCGACCTGCGCGCGATGACTGCCGTCGTACCCGGCGAACGGCGCGAGCAGCGGACCGGTCAGCAGGTCGACAAGGACCTCGGCCAGGTCCGACGCGGACTCCCCGGAGTAGGCGGCGGCCACGTCGGCGCAGAGCGCGGCCCGCTCGTCGGCGTCGGTGAGCAGCGGACGCAACGTGACATAGCCACCGTGGATGCCGTCCTCCACGTCGTGCACCGAGTACGCGACATCGTCCGCCCAGTCCATCACCTGGGCCTCCAGGCAGCGCCGGTCGCCGGGCGCGCCGTCCCGGATCCAGTCGAAGACGGCCGCGTCGTCGGCGTACACCCCGAACTTGCGCTCCCCCGGCCGACGCGGCCAGGGGTACTTGCCGATCGCGTCGAGCGACGCCCGGGTCAGGTTCAACCCCGCGGACGAGCCGTCCGGGGCGAGCACCTTCGCCTCCAGACGGGTCAACACCCGCAGGGTCTGCGCGTTGCCCTCGAAACCGCCGCACGGCGTGGCGAGCAGGTCCAGGGCAGCCTCACCGTTGTGCCCGAACGGAGGGTGCCCCAGGTCGTGCGCGAGCCCCGCGACGTCCACCACATCCGGATCGCAACCCAGCCGGGCACCCATCTCCCGCGCGATCTGAGCCACCTCCAGCGAGTGGGTCAGCCGCGTACGCAGGAAGTCGTCAGTGCCGGCGGTGTGCACCTGGGTCTTGGTGGCCAGCCGACGAAACGCCGCCGAGTGCAGCACCCGGGCCCGGTCGCGCTCGTACGGCGACCGGCGATGCCCGGTGTCCTTGGGCGGCTCCTCGACCAACCGAGCGTCCGCCGCCCACGGCTCACTCCTCGCGCTCACGGAGGACGCAGAACTCGTTGCCTTCCGGGTCGGACAGCACCGTCCAGTCGACCTCACCCTGACCGATGTCGACGTGCCGCGCGCCCATGTCGACAAGGCGCTCGACCTCGGCCTCCTGGTTGGCGGGGCGCAGGTCGAGGTGCAGCCGGTTCTTGCGCTCCTTGCCGTCGGCCACCGGGCCGAAGAACAGGGCGGGCGCCTGGTCCGGGGACTGACGGATCTCCACGCCGCTCGGAGTCTCGGTGACGACCTGATAGCCGAGCGCCTCGGCCCACCAACGGGCCAGCCGGGCCGGATCGCGGGCGTCGACAGTCAGGCTCTCCCAGACACTTGTCATGCAGTCACCTCTTCCCGTTCGACGCGGCGCCCAATCGGCCGTGTACGAGCCAGCCAAGGTTACGCCCGCCCCCGTTGCGCAACCCGCTCACGACGCATCGACGAAGGGCACACAACCACCGATTGGCCCGCAGTTGCCAACCGATTGCCGAGGGTTACGGGCTCGCGGTCGGAAGTGGCCACCGGTAGCGTTCCCAGCGCGGAACGTGACCATCCGACTGACACGCAGAGCCCGACCGGTGAGGGGTAACGCTCGTGGACGCAGACACGGTGATGGGAACGGAGCTACGGGGGCTGCGCAGGCGCCGACCCGACATCGCCGGGACGGTGCTGGCCGCCACCGACGGGATGCTCATCTCCAGCGATCTGCCCAGCACCGACGCCACCCATCTGGCCGCGCTCGCCGCCGCGAGTTTCGGGCTCGGTCACCGGGTGGCCGACACCGTCCGGCAGGGTGAGTTCCGGGAGTCGGTCGTGTGCACCACCGCCGGCTGCGTGGTGACCTACCCGGCCGGGCGCAGCGCCCTGCTGACCCTCGTCACCGCGTCGGATCCGGGCGATCTGGACGCGCTGCACGAGGAGGCGCGGGCGGTGGCCCGTCGGGCGGGCTCGTTTTTGGACGTTCGCGGCGGAGGCTTCGGCGCGACCTCCGTGCCGGACGCGCACGCCCCGCTGGCCACGCGTACCCCGATGGCGACCCTGCCGGCGCAGTTGCGCCGCTCGTCCCGACCCACCTGGCGTCGTCCGCCGATCTGAGCGCCGGCGGCGGCCGGGTGACCGGGCCGCCGCCGACGTGCGTCACCGGCTGTCCGACCCGCCGCTCTCGACGACCGCCCGACCGGCCTCCAGCCGCGCGACCGGCACCCGGAACGGCGAGCAGGACACGTAGTCCAGGCCGACCTCGTGGAAGAAGTGCACCGAGTCCGGGTCGCCACCGTGCTCCCCGCAGATGCCGAGCTTCAGCCCGGGGCGGGCGGCCCGGCCCTCCTCGGCGGCGATCCGCACGAGCCGACCGACGCCGTCGCGGTCGATCGACTCGAACGGCGAGATGCCGAAGATGCCCAGCTCCAGGTAACGCCAGAAGAACGCGCCCTCGACGTCGTCGCGGGAGAAGCCCCAGCCCATCTGGGTCAGGTCGTTGGTGCCGAAGGAGAAGAACTCGGCGGCCTCGGCGATCTGCCCGGCGGTCAGCGCCGCCCGGGGCACCTCGATCATGGTGCCGATCAGCACCTCGACACCGCTGTCCCCGACCACCTCGGCAATGATCTTCTCGGCCTCGGCGCGGACCGTCTCCAACTCCTGCACCGCCCCGACCAGCGGCACCATGATCTCCGGCTTCGCCACGCCACCGTTACGGGCGCAACTGACCGCCGCCTCGGCGATGGCCCGGACCTGCATGGCGAACAGGCCGGGAATGACCAGGCCGAGGCGGACGCCCCGCAGCCCGAGCATCGGGTTCTCCTCGTGCATCCGCCGAACGGCGGCGAGCAGCGCCTCCTCCTTGGCCACGTCCTCGCCGCGTTCCTGGGCGACCGCCACGTTGACGGCGAGCTGCTCCAGCGGCGGCAGGAACTCGTGCAACGGCGGGTCGATGAGCCGGACGGTGACCGGCAGCCCGTCCATCTCGCGGAAGATCTCCTCGAAGTCGGCCCGCTGCAACGGCAGCAACGCGTCCAGCGCCGCCTCCCGCTCGTCCGCGGCGCGTGCCAGGATCAGCCGCTCGACCAGCTCCCGCCGGTCGCCGAGGAACATGTGCTCGGTGCGGCACAGCCCGATGCCCTCGGCGCCGAAGCGCCGGGCACGGGCGGCGTCCGCACCGGTGTCGGCGTTCGTCCGGACCGCCAGCCGCCGCTTCCCGTCGGCGTGCGTCATGATCCGGTGTACGGCCCGGACCAGCGCGTTGTCGATGTGCTCGGGGTCGAGGCTGCCCTCGAAGTACTGCACGACCTCGGAGGGCATGACCGGCACCTCGCCGAGGTAGACCTTGCCGGTGGTGCCGTCGATGGACACCACATCGCCCTCGTTGACGGTCCGCCCGGCCACGGTGAACCGCTTGGCCGGCACGTTCACCTCGATCTCGTCGGCGCCGGAGACGCAGGTCTTGCCCATGCCCCGGGCCACCACCGCGGCGTGGCTGGTCTTGCCACCACGCGAGGTGAGGATGCCCTGCGCGGCGATCATGCCGTTCAGGTCGTCCGGGTTGGTCTCCCTGCGCACCAGGATCACCGACTTCCCCTCGGCGGCCAGCTCGACGGCGCGGGCGGAGGTGAAGACCACAGTGCCGGACGCCGCGCCGGGCGAGGCGCCGATGCCCTTGGCGACCGGCTGGAACTCGTGGTCGAGTTGGAAGCGCGGGAACATCAGCTGGGCCAACTGCGCGCCGTTGACCCGGTGCAGCGCCTCGTCCAGGTCGATCAGGCCCTCGTCGACGAGTTGCCCGGCGATGACGAACGCGGCGGCCGCGGTGCGCTTGCCGACCCGGGTCTGCAACATCCACAGCTTGCCGCGCTCGATGGTGAACTCGATGTCACACAGGTCCTTGTAGTGCTCCTCCAGCCGGGCCATGATGCCGAGCAGTTCGTCGTAGGAGGACTTGTCGAGCTGCTCCAACTCCTGCAACGGCACTGTGTTGCGGATGCCCGCGACCACGTCCTCACCCTGGGCGTTGGCCAGGTAGTCGCCGTAGATGCCCTGGGCGCCGCTGCCCGGGTCGCGGGTGAACGCGACCCCGGTGCCGGAGTCGGGCCCGAGGTTGCCGAAGACCATTGTCACCACGTTGACCGCGGTGCCGAGGTCGGCCGGGATGCGCTCCTGGCGACGGTAGAGCACCGCGCGCTCGGCGTTCCACGACTCGAAGACCGCGCGGATGGCCAGGTCGAGCTGTTCGCGTGGCTGCTGCGGGAACTCCCGACCGGTGTGCTTCAAGAAGATCTTCTTGTACGCGTCGACAAGCCCACGCAGGTCGTCGGCGTCCAGATCCAGGTCGTTGTGGGTGCCCTTGGCGTTCTTGGCCTCGTCGAGCGCGTGCTCGAACTCATCGCCTGGCACCTCGCAGACGGTCTTGCCGAACATCTGGATGAGTCGCCGGTAGGAGTCCCAGGCGAACCTGTCGTTCTGTCCCGCCTGTGCGGAGAGCCCGACCACGCTCTGGTCGTTGAGACCGACGTTGAGGACGGTTTCCATCATGCCGGGCATGGAGAACTTGGCACCGGAGCGGACGGACACCAGCAGGGGGTCCTGCGGGTCGCCGAGGCGTTTGCCCATCGCGCGCTCCAGCGCTTCCAGGTGCGCCTCGATCTGACCGGCGAGCCCGTCCGGCTCCTGTCCCGTCGCGAGGTACGCCTGGCACGCCTCGGTGGTGATGGTGAAGCCGGGCGGGACGGGCAGGCCCAGGTTGGTCATCTCGGCGAGGTTCGCCCCCTTGCCGCCGAGCAGTTCCTTGAGATCCTTGTTGCCTTCGGAGAAGTCGTAGACGTACTTGTGATCGACGGTCTCTTGCGCTGCCACCAGAGCCTCCACAACACACGCGCCGGATTGACACTTAACGAAGGTTCAGTTTTCTTCTTCCCCGGGACGGACCGCCGGTAATCCCGGGGTCAACGTCGATCGGTGGGCGAAGGTTAAGCGAACATCGAGTGACCTGGGACCGTTCGGTGACAATTGGCACAGCCATCACGACTATCCGTGTTCGTACCGGTTTTTGGGAACGCTTCCATGCGCACCATCACGCATCCCGGCCGAGCGTCGTACGCTTGACGGCACGCCAGCCGGTGAACCTCACTTTTGCCATAACCGACGCGAATACACCCCCCGGAGTCGCCGCCGTGTCGACCATCCCCTCCCCCGGCCCCACCGCCGTCCCCGCGCCGCTGACGGCGGGGGAACCGGACGCGGCCACACTGGCCCAGGCGGCCGAACGGGCGGCGGGCGAGTTGCTCGCCCCGTCGGCCCCGCACCGGCTGGCCGACGTCGTGCCCGCCCCCCAGCAGGTCCAGCCGGACCCGACCGCCGACTGGGTGCTGCCGGCCGACGCGGTCATCGTGGCCAGCGCCGACCCCGCCGCGCTGGCGGTCGCCGAGCAGCTCGCCCAGTTCCTGCGCCCGGCCACCGGCTACCCGTTGCCGGTCACCGACGCCACCACGCCGGAGCCCGCCGGTGGCATCGCGCTGGTGCTGGACGACAGCGCCGACCTCGGCCCGGAGGGCTACCGCCTCGACACCACCACCGACGGGGTACGCGTCACCGCCACCACCGCCGCCGGCCTCTTCTACGGCGCACAGACGCTGCGCCAGCTACTGCCGGCGGCCATCGAGAGCCCCACCCCGGTCACCGAACGCTGGGCGCTGCCCGGCGGGACGATCACCGACGCGCCCCGGTTCCCCTACCGGGGCGCGATGCTCGACGTCGCGCGGCACTTCTTCGCCGTCGAGGACGTGCTGCGGGTGGTCGACCACCTGGCCCGCTACAAGCTCAACCACCTGCACCTGCACCTCACCGACGACCAGGGTTGGCGGATCACCGTCGACTCCTGGCCGAAGCTGACCACAGTCGGCGGAACGACCGAGGTCGGCGGCGGCCCCGGCGGGCACTACACGAAGGCCGACTACGCGCGGATCGTCTCCTACGCGGCTGCCCGCCACATCACCGTCGTCCCGGAGATCGACCTCCCGGGGCACACCAACTCGGCGCTGGTCGCGTACCCGGAGCTGGCGCCAGACAAGATCGCACCACCGCCGTACACCGGCACCGAGGTCGGCTTCAGCTACGTCGACCCGGCCGACGAGCGGACGTACGACTTCGTCGCCGACGTGTTGGGCGAGGTGGCCGCGCTCACCCCCGGCCCCTGGCTGCACATCGGCGGCGACGAGGCGTTCAAGGTCAAGGGCGAGGTCTACACCGGTTTCGTCGAGCGGGTCCAGCGCATCGTGGCCGACCTCGGCAAGACCGTCGTCGGCTGGCACCAGCTCGCGCCCGCCGCCCACCTCGACGGGCGGGTCCTGCAGTGGTGGGGCACGAACGGCGAAGACCCCACCACCGTCGACGCCGTACGCCGGGGGGCCCGGCTGATCGTCTCCCCCGGCAACCACGCCTACCTGGACATGAAGTACGCCCCGGACACCCCGATCGGGCACGACTGGGCCGGCCTCATCGACGTGCGCAAGGCGTACGACTGGGATCCGGGCACGCACGTCGCCGGCGTACCCGCCGAGGCTGTGCTCGGTGTGGAGGCCCCGCTCTGGACCGAATCGGTCACCTCGCTGGCAGACATCGAACTCCTGCTCCTGCCCCGCCTCCCGGCCATCGCCGAACTGGGCTGGTCACCCCGGGCAAGCCACGACTGGGCCGCCTTCCGCGACCGCCTGGCCGGCCAGGGCCCCCGCTGGACGAGGGCCGGGATTACCTTCCACCACGCGCCCGAGGTCCCCTGGTCGACCACACCGACCGTCCCCGCCCAGCGCAACGTGCCACAAACCGAAACCGCCACCCCCTGATCCCCGGCTCGGCCCGGTCCGCCCGGCGACCGCCCCCTGCCGGGCGGTCGCGCCCCAGACCGGGATGATCCACTCGGATTTCATGAAGTCGGCGTATCCCCGACAGCCGGACACCGCGCCTTTCAGGAACCCGAGTGGATCACGCTCCCGTGGCCGCCGTGTCGGGTCTGCCAGGCCAGCGGAATGGGCGGGTTGTCTGGTTTGACCTTGTTTGTCGGGTGGTCGGGGCCACCCCGGCGGCGGAATCGGCGGCCGGGCCGGGTCGTTATACCTGGCAGGCCAGCCCAGTCGTCGAAGTGGCAGGCCACCGCAGCCGTCGAGTCGCGGGGCGCGGCAGCCGCCGGGAACACCCGCCAGGCCGCCTCGGTTACATCCCCCGCACGGCCGAGCACCACAACAGGCCGGCCCCCGCAGGTAGGCGGAATGATCCGCCACCGGCACCCGTTACACCCTGTCCCGACGCCGACCCCCTCACCGGGTCACCGGGCAGAACCCCTCGAACTTTCCCCGCACCACCCACACCCCCAAGTGTGGTGCGGGCACCCCCGATGCAGAGGAGCACGCCACCATGCGTACCGATCTGATCCGTAAGACCGCCCTCACCGCCGCTGGCCTCGCCTTCACCGGCGGCGCCATCGCCGGCCCCGTCACCACCGCCTTCGCCGCCCCCAGCACCAGCAAGCCGGCCACGCAGACCCACACCGACCGCAAGGGCCACGGCGAGCGGGAACTGGGCGTGCGCTACGAAGCCCAGCCGAACTTCTACTACTGCGGCCCCGCCGCCACCCGAAACGCCCTGTCCGTGCAGGGCAAGAACATCAACGTTGATGACATGGCCAAGGAAATGGGCACCACCGAAGCCGGCACCAACTCCATCAACGACATCACCCCTGTCCTGAACAAGGAAACCGGCAAGACCGACGCGTACCGGTCGGTGGAGATCAGCAGCCCGGACGCCGACGCGAAGCAGACCGACACCCTGCGCGCCGACGTGGTCAAGACCGTCGACGACGGTAGGGCCGTGGTCGCGAACATCGCCGGGACCAGCACTGACACCGACGGCAACGCGCACTCCTACGAGGGCGGGCACTACATCAGCGTCGTCGGCTACCACGACAACGGCAACACCGTCACCATCGCCGACTCCGCCGACCCCAACCAGGCCGCCTACCAGATCACCGTCGAGCACCTCGCCGACTGGATCGCCACCCGCGGCTACGCCACCAGCTGACACCCACCACCACACACCAAGCGAAGGGCCGGACCCCACCACGGGGCCCGGCCCTTCGGCATGAGCGGGTTGCTGTCCACGCCCTCGTCAGGCGCAGACGGAATCATGGGGCCATCCGAGCTGACCAGGCCGCCCACCCCGACGTGCCGCCCACCCGGCAAGCCGTTCACCCGGCCAAGCCGTCCCACCCCGGCAGACCGCCCACCCCGGCAGGCCACCCACCCGGCAGGCCACCCACCCGGCAGGCCACCCACCCGGCAGGCCACCCACCCGGCAGGCCACCCCACTGACTGCGTCACGGGTCCTTTGGAGCTGATGTCGCAAACGAATCAGGCGCGCACGTTAGAGCTGACGCCGTCGACGAATCAGAAGCGCACCCTGAAGCTGACGCCGTAGACGCATCAGACGCGCACCCTGAAGCTGACGCCGTAGACGCATCAGGGGCGCACGGCCGACGACGCCGACTGATGATTCGTTCACGACATCAGCTCCAAAGGACGCCGAACTCAGCTGCCAGCCTCTACGCGGAGCGTCGAGAAAAGACGGAGCGTCCAGGAAAGACGGAGCGTCCAGGAAAGACGGAGCGCCACGACCCGAGGGCTCCGGGGGGTGACCGGCGCACCGGCACGGACCCTGCTGGGAGCCCGCGTTCCCGAGGGATAGTCGCGGGCGTCTCCGCCCAACCCGCCAGGTGCGGGGCTCAGCCGCCGGAGTCGTCCATCTCGGCGCCCTCGGGGACTGTGTCGTCGTCTCGGCTGGCCAGCCAACCCTCCGGCAGGAAGACCTTGCCCGGGGAGTTGGTACGCCCGCGCGGCTGCCCGAGGGCGGTCAGCGGGAAAGGCTCCGCCGGGTCGAGCTTGCCGAGCAGGTCGTCGAGCTGCGCCAGGCTTTCG
The DNA here is from genome assembly GCF_015751765.1 of Micromonospora ureilytica. Taxonomy (NCBI): domain Bacteria; kingdom Bacillati; phylum Actinomycetota; class Actinomycetes; order Micromonosporales; family Micromonosporaceae; genus Micromonospora; species Micromonospora ureilytica. Next base: position 7,087,400 of record NZ_JADOTX010000001.1, on the reverse strand, counting down.
ATCATCGCCAGCGAGCGACGCAGCTCGCCGCCGACCGGGAAGCCCTTGAGGTACCAGGCGACGTGCTTGCGGAAGTCGGTGCAGCCGTCCCGTTCGCCTCGGGCCGGGTTGCGGGCGCCGGCCGTGAACTGGTCGACAAGCAGTTCGGCGTGCCGGCGCATGGTCAACGCCACCTCGCCGAGATTGGGAAGCCGCCGCTCGGGCCGACCGTTGAAGGCGGCCTCCAGGTCGGCGAAGAGCCACGGTCGGCCCAGGCATCCGCGCCCGATGACCACGCCGTCGACGCCGGTGTGGGCCACCATCCGCAGCGCGTCGTCGGCCTCCCAGATGTCGCCGTTGCCGAGCACCGGCACGTCCAGGGCCTGCTTCAACGTGGCGATCGCGTCCCAGTCGGCGGTGCCCGAGTAGCGCTGCGCCGCCGTCCGCCCGTGCAGGGCCACCGCGGCCACGCCGGCCTCCTGTGCGGCGAGCCCGGCTTCGACGTACGTCAGATGGTCGTCGTCGATGCCCTTGCGCATCTTGACCGTGACCGGCACGCCGGACGGTGACGCGGCGGCCACCGCGGCCCGCACCAGTCGCGCGAAGAGCCGGCGCCGCCACGGCAGCGCCGCGCCGCCGCCACGCCGGGTGACCTTGGGTACGGGGCAGCCGAAGTTGAGGTCGATGTGGTCGGCCAGGTTGCGCTCGACGACGATCCGCACGGCGGCGGCGGTGATCTCCGGATCGGTGCCGTAGAGCTGGAGGCTGCGGGGCTTCTCGTCGTCGCCGAACGCGATCATGCGCAGCGTCTTCGGGTTGCGCTCGACCAGCGCCCGAGTGGTGATCATCTCGCAGACGTAGATGCCGCCGCCCTGCTCGCGACAGAGCCGACGGAACCCGATGTTGGTGATCCCGGCCATCGGCGCGAGCACGACCGGCGGCCACACCTGGTGCTGGCCGAGAGTCAGCGGGCGCAGCGCGGGCACGGTCGAGGCAGTCACCGGACAAGTGTACGGGGCCTCGACCGGCGCTTATCGCGTCGGCCGAGGCCCCGTGCGCAGAGTCTCAGCAGCCGGGCAGACGCTCGATCAGGTAGCGCTCGACCTGGTCCAGGGAGACGCGCTCCTGGGCCATGGTGTCCCGGTTGCGCACCGTCACCGCGTTGTCGTCCAGGGTGTCGAAGTCGACAGTCACGCAGAACGGGGTGCCGATCTCGTCCTGCCGGCGGTAGCGGCGCCCGATCGCCTGCGAGTCGTCGAACTCCACCACCCAGCGCTTACGCAGCAGCGTCGCGAGGTCCTTGGCCTTGGGCGACAGCGCCTCGTTGCGGGACAGCGGCAGCACCGCCACCTTGACCGGGGCGAGCCGCGGGTCGAACCGCATCACGGTGCGCTTGTCCACGCCGCCCTTGGTGTTCGGCGCCTCGTCCTCGTCGTACGCCTCCAGCAGGAAGGCGAGCACCGCGCGGGTAAGACCCGCGGCCGGCTCGATGACGTACGGCATCCAGCGCTCACTCTTGCTCTGGTCGAAGTACGACAGGTCGACGCCGGAGTGCTTGCTGTGCGTGGAGAGGTCGAAGTCGGTGCGGTTGGCGACACCCTCCAGCTCGGCGAACTCGGTGCCACCGAACTGGAAGCGGTACTCGATGTCCACCGTCCGCTTCGAGTAGTGCGACAGCTTCTCCTTGGGGTGCTCGAACAGGCGCAGATTGTCCGCCGACAGGCCGAGGTCGAGGTACCAGTTCCAGCGCTCCTGGAGCCAGTACTCGTGCCACTGCTCGTCGCTGCCCGGCTCGACGAAGAACTCCATCTCCATCTGCTCGAACTCGCGGGTCCGGAAGATGAAGTTGCCCGGGGTGATCTCGTTGCGGAACGACTTGCCGGTCTGCGCGATGCCGAACGGGGGCTTCTTGCGGGCGACCGTCTCGACGTTCTTGTAGTTGACGAAGATGCCCTGCGCGGTCTCCGGGCGCAGGTAGTGCAGCCCCTCGTCGCTCTCCACCGGGCCCAGGTAGGTCTTCATGAGGCCGTTGAACATCTTCGGCTCGGTGAAGGTGCCCTTGTTGCCGCAGTTGGGGCAGTTCAGCTCGGCCAGTGAGGTGAGCGGCTTGCCGTGCTTCTCGGCGTACGCCTCCTCGAGGTGGTCGGCGCGGAACCGCTTGTGACAGAACTGGCACTCGGTGAGCGGGTCGACGAACTCGGCGATGTGGCCGGACGCCTCCCACACCTTGCGGGACAGGATCACCGCGGAGTCCAGGCCGACGACGTCGTCGCGCTGCTGGACCATTGTCTTCCACCACTGCCGGCGGACGTTCTCCTTGAGTTCCACGCCGAGCGGGCCGTAGTCCCACGCCGATCGGGTGCCCCCATAGATCTCACTGGAGGGGAAGACGAAGCCTCGGCGCTTGGCGAGGCTGACGACGGCGTCGATACGGTCGGCTGGCATGTTTCCTCCTACGCCGGCTGGCGGTCGGCGGGGGCGAGATGTGGATGGAACGGTCGGTTCGGGGACAACGGTACGACCACCGTCCCCCCGAGCCCAGCAGAATACCGGGGGCGGGTCAGCTGACCTCGCAGACCTCCACACCGCCGGTCTGCCCGTCCTGGCCGAGGCTGACCTGTTGACGGTCCCGGTCGCCGCCGTCGAGGGTCACGTCGACCGGCACGGTCAGGTAGGTGGTGTCCACCTCACCCACCCGGAACGCGGTCACCTGTGGTTCGGCGGCGGCGCGCCGCTCGAACTCCGGCCGGGACTCACGCCGCTGCGCGTCGTCGCAGAGCTGGTCGTACGCCCGCCCGTAGTTCCGCTCGACCAACGCCTGGTAGTAGTCGCCGGTCACGGTGCGGGCCTGTTCCCGGATCGCCTGGACTCCGCTGACGGCCAGCCCGACGACGGCGGTGCCACCCCCGCCGCAGCAGAGCACCACGGCGAGCGCGCCGACGCCGAGGCCGATCCAGAGCCGGGTCCGGCGGCCCTCGGTGGGCGGCGCGACGAACGGCGGAGCCACGCCGGGACCGGGTGGCGGGGCGGGTGCGGTCATAGGAGCAGCGTAGTGTCCGGCGGCTCAGCGGTAAGGACCCGCAGCCCGATCACTCTCGGCGACGACCACGGCCCCGCCGGGGGCGGCGGTGGCGAGCGCCTCGTAGGCGGAGGGCTCGTCGACGGACTCGGCGAGCAGCGGCACGGCGCTGACCTTGACCTCGAAGGCGCCGAGCGCCCGCCGGTACGTGCCGACCGACTCCCATTCGGTGACCAGTGACCAGTGCCGGGGGTCGTCCAGCGCCCGGACCAGTTGGCCGCGCAGGTAGCCGGGCCGGCCGGCCAGCGCGGTGAGGGCGGCGTGCGCCCGTTCGGTGAAGCCGTCGGCGGTATCGACGTCGACCACGAACCGGTTGGTCACCAACACCGGGGGTTCCTCCTCGTAGAGTCTGTGGGATGCAGCGTACGCAGCGCCCTCTGCTCGCCCGGTTGGCCGGGGCGAACCCGACGTCGGTGTTCCTGCTCACCCTGGTGGTGGTGCTGGTGGCGTTCTTCACGCCCGGGGTGATCGGCGGGCTGCTGACGCTCTCGCTCGCCGGGGTCCTGATCGCCCTGTTGGCGACGACCTGGGCGATTCAGGCGCCGCAGACCCGGCTGATCCGACTGCTGATGCTGACCCTGCTGGTGACGGTGGGCCTCGCGAAGCTCCTCTGACATGCAATCATGCGTTTTTGACAATCATTATCGTTGCCACGGACAGTTGACGACATGACCAACCGCGCCACGTACCGTGTCCTCGCCGCCGCGACCGCCCTCCTCGCCCTGGGCGCCGGGGCCGGCTGCTCCACAGGTGGTGCCGCCGGCGCCGATCCTCAGCGAGTCGACGTGGTGGCCGCGTTCTACCCCCTCCAGTTCCTGGCCGAGCGGATCGGCGGCGACGCGGTCCGGGTGACCAACCTGGCCAAGCCCGGCGCCGAGCCGCACGACCTGGAACTCAACCCGAGCCAGGTCGGTGAGGTCAGCGACGCGGAGTTGATCGTCTACCTCAAGGGGTTCCAGCCGGCGGTGGACGACGCCGTGGCCCAGAACGGCGGCGACCGGGCGTTCGACGTGACAAGCGTGCAGCCGCTGTTGGACGCGTCCGCCGGCGGACACGACCACGAGGGCGAGGAAGGGCACGCCGAGGAGAGCGGCGGCAAGGACCCGCACGTCTGGCTCGACCCGACCCGGCTGGCCGGCATCGGCGACCAGCTCGCCCAGCGGCTCGGCAAGGCCGACCCGGACCACGCCGCCGACTACACCGCCCGGTCGGCCGCCCTGCGCGCCGACCTGACGACCCTGGACGGCGAGTTCAAGAACGGTCTGGCGACCTGCCAGCGGCGGGAGATCGTGACCAGCCACGCCGCGTTCGGCTACCTCGCCGACCGGTACCAGCTCGACCAGGTCGGCATCACCGGGCTGAGCCCGGACGTCGAGCCCTCGCCGCAGCGCCTCGCGCACGTGATCGAGGAGGCGAAGGAGCACCAGGCCACCACGATCTTCTTCGAGACCCTGGTCAGCCCGAAGGTGGCCGAGACCATCGCCGGTCAGGTCGGCGCGAAGACCGCAGTGCTCGACCCGATCGAAGGGCTCGCCGCGGGCAGCGACGGGGACTACCTTTCGGTGATGCGCACCAACCTGCGGACCCTGCAGACGGCCTTGAGCTGCTCGTGACCTCACCTGTCATCACCGTCGAGCACGGGGTGGTCGGCTACGACGGCCGCCCCGTGCTCCGGGACATCTCGCTCACCGTGACCGCCGGCGAGGTGGTCGCGATCCTCGGTGCCAACGGCTCCGGCAAGTCCACCCTGATCCGCGCCGTGCTCGGGCTGGTGCCGATCAGCGCCGGCTCGGTCACCCTCTTCGACCGGCCGTTGCGCCGGTTCCGGCAGTGGGCGCGCATCGGGTACGTCCCGCAGCGCCTGGGCGCCGGCGGCGGCGTGCCGGCCACCGTCCGCGAGGTGGTGGCCTCCGGCCGGCTGGCCCGTCGGGGGGTGCTGCGTCCGCCGGGTCGAGCCGACCGGTCCGCCGTCGACACCGCGCTGCGCGCGGTCGGGCTCGCCGACCGGGCCGGTGACCCGGTGTCCACGCTCTCCGGCGGCCAGCAGCAGCGCACCCTGATCGCCCGCGCCCTGGCCGGCCAGCCGGAGCTGCTGGTTCTCGACGAGCCCACGGCCGGGGTGGACGCGGCCAGCCAGGAGGCGTTCGCCGGCGCGCTGCGCGACTTCGTCGCCGACGGCGGGACCGTGCTGCTCGTCGCCCACGAGCTGGGCCCGCTGCGGCCCGTGATCAGCCGGGCTGTCGTCGTCCACGAGGGTCGCATCGCCCACGACGGCGCGGTGCCGGACCCGGCCGGCCATCACGCGGAGCCCGACCACGACCACGTGCACCCGCACTGCTACGACGAGCCCGCCGGGCTGTGGAGCAACTGACCCATGGAACTCTTCCAGTACCCCTACATGCAGCGGGCCCTGATCGGCGCGCTGGTGATCGGCCTGGCCGCGCCGGCGCTCGGCATCTACCTGGTGCAGCGCCGGCTGGCGTTGATCGGCGATGGTGTGGGGCACGTGGCGCTGACCGGCGTCGGGGCGGGTCTGCTGCTCAACCGTTCACCGGTGCTGGTCGCGGTGATCGCCGCCACCATCGGCGCGATCGCCATCGAGATCGTCCGCGCTCGCGGGCGTACCTCAGGTGATCTGGCCCTGGCCCTGCTCTTCTACGGCGGCATCGCGGGCGGCGTACTCCTGGTTGGCCTCTCGGACGCGACGAGCGCGAACCTCAACGCCTACCTGTTCGGGTCGCTGACCACCATCTCGCCCGCCGACCTGACCACCATCGCGGTGCTCGGCGCGGCGATCCTGGTCACGATGATCGCTTTGCGGCCGGCGCTCTTCGCGGTCAGTCACGACGAGGAGTACGCCCGGGTCTCCGGCCTGCCGGTCCGCACGCTGAACCTGCTGATCGCGGTTGCCACGGCGGTCACCGTGACCATCGCCATGCGGGCCGTCGGAGTGCTGCTGATCAGCGCGTTGATGGTGGTGCCGGTCGCCACCGCCCAGCAGGTCACCAGGGGCTTCCGCAGCACGATGGCCGCCGCGATGGCGCTCGGGCTCTTCGCCGCCGGCTCGGGTGTCTGGGTGGCGGCCACTGCGGACACCGCGCCGGGCGCCTCGGTGGTGCTGGTGGCGATCGCCTCGTTCCTGGTGGTGGCCGTGGCCGGCGCTGTCTGGCGGGCCGTGCGCCGCCGGAGGACACCGACCGCCGCGCCGGTGCCGGAACCACACGAGGTCGTGCTGAGCTGAGCCTGCTCAGCGGGACGTCGCTGGTATTGGTTACCGTTGCAGGATGACCAGCGCGACGGGCTACGACGGGTTCGACGGGGCCAGCGAGTTGCTCCGAGCCCTGTCCGCGCCCATTCGGCTGGCCATCGTCAGCGAGCTGGCCGGCGGCGAGCGGTGCGTGCACGAGTTGGTGGAGAAGCTCGGGGCGGCGCAACCACTGGTCTCCCAGCACCTGCGGGTGCTACGCGGGGCGGGCGTGGTGCGCGGCTCCCGGCGGGGCCGGGAGATCGCCTACAGCCTGGTCGACGAGCACGTCGCGCACATCGTGGCGGACGCGGTCAGCCACGCCGGGGAGGGATCATGAGCGAGAGCAGCGCCGCGGTGCGTAACACCCGGCAGCGTTCGGCGGTGAGCGCGCTGCTGGGCGAGATGGAGGGCTTCCACAGCGCCCAGGACCTGCACGCGATGCTGCGGCAGCGCGGCGAGCGGGTCGGCCTGACCACCGTCTACCGCACCCTGCAGGGGCTCGCCGACGCCGGTGAGATCGACGTGATGCGTCCGCCGGGCGGTGAGCACCTCTACCGCCGGTGCAGCGAGGGGCACCACCACCACCTGGTCTGCCGGGTGTGCGGGCGCACGGTCGAGGTGGCCGGCCCGGCCGTGGAGAGCTGGGCCGATCGGGTCGCCGCCCAACACGGCTACGCCGACGTCAGCCACACCCTGGAGATCTTCGGCACCTGCCCGACCTGCGTCCGCTGAATACCGGCGCCCGGTCGGTCGCGACCCGGGCTCACTTCACGGCTACACCGAGCGGGGCGTTCGTGGCACGCTGGCCGGCGTGAAAATCTATGCCGATCGGTTTTCGACCGCCGCCCGTCAGTTGCTCACCGACCTGCTCGTCGTCGCCTGGGTGTACGTGGCGATCCGCGGCGCGCTGTGGCTGCACGACCTGGTGCAGAAGCTCGCCGTACCGGGGCAGAAGCTGGAGGGCGCCGGCACCGGGCTCGCCGACAACCTGGGCGACGCCGGCAGCAAGGTCGGCCGGGTGCCACTGGTCGGCGACGAACTGACCGCACCGTTCCAGCGCGCCGCCGACGCCGCCCGATCGCTCGCTGACGCCGGGCGCGACCAGCAGCACCTGGTCGACCAACTCGCCCTGGCCCTCGCCATCGCGGTGCTGATCTTCCCGCTCGGCATCGTGCTGTTCGGCTGGCTGCCGCTGCGGGTCCGCTGGATGCGCCGGGCCGGATCGGCGACGAAGCTCGCTGCCGGGCCAGCCGGCCGGGACCTGCTCGCCCTGCGCGCGCTGGCCACCCAGCCACTGGGCAAACTGACCCGGATCGGTCCGGACGTCGCCGAGGCGTGGCGGCGCGGCGACGACGCGACAGTTGACGCCCTGGCCGCCCTGGAGCTGCGCCAACTAGGCCTGCGCGGCCAGGCCCGCTAAGGTCGTCCGCCGGCACGCCCCGGGCTCCCCCGCCCCGCCCCGCCCTGCCCCGCCCCGCCCTGCCCCGCCGCGTCGATCTTGCAGTTTCAGATGTCGACATGAGTGGGATGCCCCATCTGTCGGGACAGCAAGTGCAAGATCGCGGAGCGGGGCAGGCCGGCCCGGTCGATCAAGGAGTTGTGGTGCCTGGTTTGGCCTTGGCCGGGTGCTTTGTAACCCACCACAACTCCATGATCGACCAGGCAGGGTGAGTTGCCGAACAGTCGTTCCGCCGGGCGCGGGTCCAGCCCGACGAGGGTGTCGTTAAGGTCGTCAGGTGTTCTACTTCCTCGTCGCCATCGCCGTCCTGCTGCTCGGCTACGCCGCCTTCCTGGTCTCCTTCGTACGCCGGGGCAAGAAGATCCCACCCTCGGCGTACCTGGCCCTGGCCGGGCTCAACGGTCTGATCCTGGCGGGAGTGCTGGCCTGGGCGGTCTCCCGCTGACCGCCGGTCTACGGCTTCGGGGGGATGCGGCGGCGGACATCCTCGGCTGTGGACGGGCCGGGCGACCAGCGGGCCACCCAGGGCAGCTCGTCGGACGGGGTGAGCACACCCTCCTCCAGGCCCGCGTAGCGGCCGGCGAGGATGCGCTTCGCGGCGGCGGTGTCGACCGAGTCGGTGTTGTCCCAGAGTGCGGCGAACAGGGCGTCCACCCGGACCCGCGCCTGCCGGCAGAACAGGTCGGCCAGCTCGACGTTCTCCGGGCGGCTGTCCCGTTCCGCGGTGGCCCGGACGCAGACCGCGGACATCGCGAACAACTCGGCGCCGATGTCCACGATCCGGCCGAGGAACGCCTGCTTGCGCTCCATCTTTCCCTGCCAGCGGGACATCGCGTAGAACGTCGACCGGGCCAGCTTGCGGGACGAACGTTCCACCTGTCGCAGATGCGCGGCGAGTGGGCCGAACTCGGCGTACGCCGAAGGGCTCTGCCCCCGGCCCACGGCGAGGGTCGGCAGCCACTTCGCGTAGAAGGCGCCCGCTCGCGCGCCGGCTCGGGCCTTGCGGCCCAGCCCCGCGTCCGGGTCGATGATGTCGCCGGCCACCGACAGGTGGGCGTCGACCGCCTCCCGCGCGATCAGCAGATGCATGATCTCGGTGGCGCCTTCGAAGATCCGGTTGATCCGCAGGTCGCGCAGCATCTGCTCGACGGCGGCCGGGCGTTCGCCGCGGGCGGCCAGTGAGTCGGCTGTCTCGTAGCCGCGCCCGCCCCGGATCTGGATCAGCTCGTCGGCGATCTTCCAGGCCATCTCGCTGGCGTACAGCTTGACCAGCGCCGCTTCGATCCGGATGTCGTTGCGGTCGTCGTCGGCGAGCAGGCAGCAGAGGTCGAGCATGGTCTCCATGCCGTACGTGGTGGCGGCGATGAAGGAGAGCTTCTGCGCGACCGCCTCGTGCTCGCCCACCGGCCGTCCCCACTGGACCCGGTCGGCGGCCCAACCCCGGGCGACGTTCAACGCCCACTTGCCGGCGCCCACGCACATGGCCGGCAGCGAGAGCCGGCCGGTGTTCAGAGTGGTGAGGGCGATCTTCAGCCCCTTGCCCTCGCCGCCGATGATGTTCTCGGCGGGAACGATCACGTCGTGGAACCGGGTCAGGCTGTTCTCCAGGCCGCGCAGGCCGATGAACGCGTTGCGCCGCTCGACGGTGATCCCCGGGCTGTCGCCGTCCACCACGAACGCGGTGATTCCGCCCCGACGTCCCTCCGTGGCCGGCACCCGGGCCATCACCACCAGCAGGGTTGCCACGATGCCGTTGGTGGCCCAGAGCTTCACCCCGTTGAGGCGGTAACCCGTGCCGTCCTCGGTCGGCTCGGCGATGGTGGCCAGCCGGGCCGGGTCGGAGCCGACGTCGGGCTCGGTGAGCAGGAACGCGGACACCTCGCCGGCGGCGAGCCGGGGCAGGAAGCGTTGCTTCTGCTCGGCGGTGCCGAACATCTTCAGTGGCTGCGGCACACCGATCGACTGGTGCGCCGAGAGCAGCGCGCCGATGGCCGGGCTCACCGAGCCGGCCAGCATGAGGGCCCGGCAGTAGTGCAGGTTGCTCAGCCCGAGCCCGCCGTACTTCCTGTCGATCTTCATGCCGAACGCGCCGAGGTCGGCCAGGCCGTGGAACACCGAGTCGGGTATGGACGCGTCCCGTTCGATGGCCGCGCCGTCCACCTCGGAGGTCAGGAAGGCGCGGAACCGACCAAGGAACTCCTCGGCGCGAGCCACGTCGTCCGGATCGGATCGGGGCCACGGGTCGATCAGGTCGAGCCGGAACCGGCCGAGGAACAGCTCCTTGCCGAAGCTGGGCCGGTCCCAGGCGGACTCGCGGGCGGCCTCGGCGACCTGCCGGGCCTCCTTCTCGGTGACCTGCCCGGCTTCCGCGGGCAGCGGTGCGGCGGCACCGGCGGAGTCGGGGCCGTCCGGTGCCGGTCGGCCGTTCTGCGTCGTGGTCACGGCTGCCCCCTCGAAGCTCGGTGCGGCTGCGTCGACGTGCGCGACTACCGCCACGCTACCCCCGGTTGTTACCCAGGGGTAGCGCTGCGTGAAGATCGGCGCGGTCAGCTGCCGTTGGTCGTGTCCGGGTCGTCGTCATCGTCGTCGATGTCGTCCTCACCCCAGTTGCGTCGGGCGAACGGCAGCGCCACCCAGAACGCGAGGAACCAGATGCCGGTCAAAGCGCTGAGCACGAAGGCGATCGGCCGGTCCAGCACGAAGTCGGTGATCAGCAGCACCGCGCTGACCATCGCGATCAGCATGAAGGCGAGGCCGCCGGTGGCCATCCGGTGCGCGAAGCGGACCAGTTCCGGCTTGCGCCCCTGCCGGAACAGCGCCCGGTGGAACGCCACCGGCGAGATGATCAACGCGGTGGCGGCGGCCGCCGCGAGCAACGCCACGATGTAGACGTCGCGTTGGAATTCAGTGGTCTCGGTGAAGCCGTTACTGAACGGCAGGGTGAGCAGGAAGGCGAAGAGGATCTGCACGCCGGTCTGGGCGACCCGCAACTCTTGGAGCAGGTCGGCGAAGTTGCGCTGCCAGCGCTGCTTCTCGGTCTCCTTGGACACGCGCTACCTCCGGTGAGACGCTACTGCCGGCGGTCCCGGCCGCCGGCAGCAACGCCAATGCCCCACCCGGCCGAGCGCGAAACAGGTTCACGACATCTGCCGTTCATCTCGGCGACGCAAGTCGGCCGCCGGCACCGGGTCAGGACCCGCGTCGGATACGGCCCGCGTACCGAGCTTCCAACTCGTTGTTGTGCGCGTCGCCGTCCGGGATGTTCGCCGACAGGTAGACCGGAGGCCGCTCCCCCGCCGCCAGCAACCGCGCCACCACCTCCACGGTCACCTGTTGGGCCAACAGCGCCGCGGTGATCGAGGAGACCGCACCGACCGCGCCGCCACCGGGCAGGGGCAGCGTGGCGTCGCCGTACGGCGCGCCGTTGTCGAGCACCACGTCGGCGATGTCGCTCAGCTTGCGCCCGGACGGGTGCCGGGAGGTCATCCGGCCGGAGTGCTGCGCGGAGGTGATCGCCACCAACCCGTGACCGCGTTCCTTCACCAGCGTGGCGAACTCCACCATCGCGCCGTTGACCCCGGAGTTCGAGGCGAGCACGAAGACGTCGGTGGGGCGCACCGGGGCCAGTTCGTAGAGGCGGTGCGCGACGGCCGGGTCCCGTTCCAGCAGCGGGCCGAGCCGTTCGGCCGGTTCGCCGCCGAGCAGCACCAGGTCGCGTAGCGCGATCCGGTTGGTCGGCACCAGACCGCCCGCCCGGCCGGCGATCTCCATCGCGAGGGCCTCCGAGTGTCCGGTGCCGAACGCGTGCACCACGCCGTCGGCTCGGACGGCCTCGGCGATCAGGTCGGCGGCCCGACCCACCGCCTCCCGCTGACTGGCGGCCACCCGGCCGATCGTCTCGGTCACCACGGCCAGGTAGTCCTCGGCACTCACCGTCATACGTCCTCCGTCGTTCGATTGCGGGCCAGCCAGCGAACCGCGAAGTCGACAGCCGCCCGCTGGCGCATCAACCTGCCGGTCCCGGTGCCCACCGGTCCGGTGCGTACCGCCCCGGTGGCCTCCAGGTCGTCGCCCAACACGGCGAAGTCGTCAGCGTCGAGCCGTACGTCCTGCCACCACGCCCAGTCCCGGCCACCGTCGGCGGTACGCACGGCGGCACCGAGCCGCTCCCGGGGCGCGCCGGGGCAGCGGTATTCGGCCAGGTGCAGCGAGGTGCTCACCGAGTGGTCCACGCCGAGCAGCAACACGTCGGCGTCCAGGTCGTAGAGGCGGGCCAGCGGGGAGCCCTCGCCGAGCATGTCCGCCAAGGTGTGCCCGGCAACCACCTGCTCGGCGGCCGGGCCGAGCGCGGCGAACGACACGTGCGGATGGGAGCTGCGCAGCGCACCGGGCCAGCCGCGGACCGTCTCGGCGAGCGCACCCATGAACCGGCTCGGTGTGACCGCCGGGTCGAAGCCCGGCATCTCCGAGCGGATCAGCGGCCACCAGTCCGCCGGCACCGGCGGCCTGCGCCATTGCGCCGGGTCGCTGTTGTCGGGCGTGTGGGTGGGCACGACGATCGTGCCGTCCGGGCCGAGCGCGTCGCGCAGGGCGAGGACCACCGCGTGCGGGCCGCCGCTGACGAAGCCCAGCGGACGCAGCGCGGCGTGTACCAGCAGTGTCGCGCCGGGGCGTACGCCCAGCACGCGCAGCTGCGCGGCGATCGAGCGACGGCTGCCCGGCCCGCTGGCGTCCACCACCACTCAGGCCGTCCCGCCGACTCGGGCCAGGATCGCCTCGGCGAGCGCGCCCGGCGCCGCGTCCGGGATCCAGTGACTCACCCCGGGCAGCTGCACGAAGCGGTAGTCCCCGGTGACGTTCTGCGCGCACGCCTCGGCGGCGGTCCGGCCGATGGCGACGTCCTTGTCACTCCAGACGTACGTGGTGGGCACCGCGACCGGGCCGACGCCGGCCAGGTCGGCGCGGGACATCGCCCGGTACCAGTTCAGCGCGGCAGTGAGCGCCCCCGGCTCACGCATCGGGTCGGCGTACCGGTTCACCCGGGACGTGTCGCCCACCCCGCCGAGCAGCTTGCGCAGCGCGGTGGCGTGCCACGCCAGCAGTACCTTCTCCGCCTTGTCGGGTTTGCGGAACAGCGCGATGTACGACGAGCGGGCCTTCTGTTGGGCGTCGGTGCTCAGGGCGTGCGCCATGGCCGCGGGATGAGGTACGGACACCGCGGTCAGCGTGTGCACCCGCTCGGGGTGCCGGGCGGCGACCGCCCACGCCACCACCGCGCCCAAGTCGTGGCCGACCAGGTGCACGGCGTCCAGCCCGAGCGCGTCGAGCACCGCCACCACGTCGGTGACGAGCTCGGGGATCCGGTAGTCGGCCACCGCCGTGGGCCGGGCGCCGGGCGAGTAACCACGCTGGTCCAGCGCGTACGTGCGCAGTCCACCCGCGTGCAGCGTCGGCACCACGTCGTCCCACTCGCCGCTGTGCTGGGGGAAACCGTGCAGCAACAGGACGGGTACGCCGTCCGGTGGGCCGCCCACGGTCACCTCGAACGTGAAGCCTCGCGCGTCAACCCGCATGATCGGAAGCGTACCCAGACGGCGGTGCGTCGGTCGCTCCCGCAGGTCAGGCGGATGCCCTGCTGGGCCCGCGACACTGGTCGGTGTTAGCGTCAGCGAGACAACTTCATATCCGACAGGGGAGCGCACAGCGCTGAGAGTGCGGGCACGCCCGCAGACCCTCGAACCTGATCTGGGTAATGCCAGCGCAGGGAGTTCGGTCGACCTCCAGCCGCGCCGCAGTCCGGTGCCACCGGACGCGGCGTGCGTCTTCTCCTGGTTCTCTTCACTTGAACTGGGAGCAAACCATGGACAACACCACCAAACGTTGGCGCACCATCGACATCGTGGTCGCTTCGGTGATCGCGGTCGCCTTCGGCGTCATCTTCTGGGCCTGGGGCCTGGTCTGGAGCGCCACCGAGGGCGCGTTCGCCTTCTTCCCGCCGGCGCAGACGCTGCTCTACGGCGTCTGGCTGATGCCGGCGGTGATCGGTGGGCTGGTCATCCGCAAGCCCGGCGCCGCACTCTACTGCGAGACCGTGGCCGCGGTCCTGTCCGCGCTGCTGGGCAGCCAGTGGGCCGGCACGGTGATCCCGCAGGGCATCGTGCAGGGCATCGGCGCCGAGCTGGCCTTCGCCGCCTTCCGGTACCGGTCGTTCCGGCTGCCGACCGCGGTGTTCGCCGGCGCGCTGACCGGCCTCAGCGCCGCGCTGTTCGACTTCTTCGTCTGGAACGTCGACTACGCGCTGACCGACTACCGCATCCCGTACGCGCTGCTCACCATCGTCAGCGCCACCGTGATCGCCGGCGCCGGCGGTTGGCTGCTCACCCGCGCCCTGGCCAACACCGGCGTCCTGGACCGCTTCCCCGCAGGCCGAAACCGCGCCCTGATCTAACCCCACCCACTCGCGTCGATCATGGGGTTGACGGGCGGATGGATCTTCCTAACCACCGTCAACCTCATGATCGACCGTGCAGGGTGGAGCCGGGGGGCGCGCGGGGGGCGCGCGGTGGGGTGGGAGGGGGTGGGTTGGTGGGCGGGGTTTTGCTGCGGGGGTTCGGGTGGCGGCACGCTGGGCGGCGCGCCTGGGCCGTTCGGGGGGTCGACCTGCGGGTTGAGGCTGGGGAGCGGGTTTTGCTTCTTGGGCCCTCCGGGGCCGGCAAGAGCACACTGCTCAGCGCGTTGGCCGGGCTGCTCCCCGAGGACTCCGGCGAGCAGGAGGGCACCGTCGAGATCGACGGGCTCGACCCGCGCAAGGGGCGGGAACGGGTCGGCATCGTCTTCCAGGACCCGGAAACCCAACTGGTGATGGCGCGCTGCGGCGACGACGTCGCGTTCGGGCTGGAGAACCGGGGAGTGCCGGCCGACGAGATCTGGCCCCGGGTGGACGAGGCGCTGCACCGGGTCGGCTTCCCGTACCCCCGGGACCGCCACACCGCGGCGCTCTCCGGCGGCGAACAGCAACGCCTCGCCCTGGCCGGCGCGCTGGCCCTGCGTCCCGCCCTGCTGCTGCTCGACGAGCCGACCGCCAACCTCGACCCGGCCGGGGCCGACCTGGTCCGGCACGCGGTGGCCGGCGCGTTGGACGCCGACACCACACTGATCCTTGTCGAACACCGGGTCGCCGAGGCGCTGCCGCTGGTCGACCGGGTCGTCGTACTGGAACCGGGTGGCGGCGTCCGCGCGGACGGCACGCCTGAGGCGGTCTTCGCCGCCCACGGTGCCGCCCTGGCCGCCGAGGGGGTCTGGGTGCCCGGTCACCCCATCGCGCCCCGAGCGGCCACCGCCGGCCCCGGGGAGCTGTTACTCACCGCCGACCGGCTCGGCCTGCCGCCCCGGCTGGGCTCTACCGATCTCGCGGTACGCGCTGGTGAGGCACTCGCCGTACGCGGACCGAACGGCGCCGGCAAGTCCACCCTGGCGTTGCTGCTCGGCGGTCTGCTCCGGCCGGGCAGCGGTCGGGTCACCGCGTCCGCCGAGTTGGCCGGCGCGGACCACCGCACTCCCCCGCACCGCTGGCGGGCGCCCGCGCTGGCCCGACGGATCGGGTCGGTCTTCCAGGATCCGGAGCACCAGTTCGTCACCAGCACGGTCTTCGACGAGCTGGCGCTCGGCCCGCGCCGCACCGGTCAACCCGAGACGGTCGTCAAGGAGACGGTGGCCGGCCTGTTGGACCGGCTGCGGTTGGCCCGGCTCGCCGCTGCCAACCCGTACACCCTCTCCGGTGGTGAGGCGCGGCGGCTGAGCGTGGCGACGGCCCTGGCCACCGCGCCACGCCTGCTGATCTGCGACGAACCCACCTTCGGCCAGGACCGGCGGACCTGGCAGGAGCTGGTCGACCTCTTCGCTGACCTGCGCGACGCCGGGCACGGCGTGGTCGCTGTCACCCACGACGCGGACTTCGTCGCCGCACTCGCCGACCGCACCGTCACTCTGCGACGCGCCACGGACGACCACCGATGATCAGCATCGAGCCGGTCGCCGCGCCGGACGCGCCGTTGGCCCGCCGCAACCCGGTGGCGAAGGTCGCCGCCGCACTGGTCTTCTCGTTCACCCTGTTGGCGACCCTGGACCCGGTGGCCCCGGCGATCGCCATCGCCCTCGAACTGGCAGTCCTGCCGCTCTTCGGCATCCGCTACCGGGTGCTGGCCCGACGGGCCTGGCCACTAATGCTCAGCGCCGCCGGCATCCTGGTCACCCTGGTGCTGTTCGCCGCCGACCGGTCCGGCCGGGTCCTGCTGGACGCCGGGCCGGTGTTGGTGAGCACCGGCGTGCTGATGACCGCGCTCGGCCTGGTGCTGCGGGTGTTCGCGGTGGCGCTGCCCGGTGTGATCGTCTTCGCGACCACCGACCCCACCGACCTGGCCGACGCGTTGATCCAGAACGCGAAGGCCCCGGCCCGGTTCGCCATCGGGGCGCTGGCCGCGTTCCGGTTGGTGCCGCTCCTCGGCCAGGAGTGGCAGATGATCAGCATGGCTCGCCGCGCCCGGGGCGTCGACGCGGGACGCAACCCGGTGGCGAAGCTGCGGCTGTTCACCTCCACCGCGTTCGCGCTGCTGGTGGGGGCGATCCGTCGAGGCACCCGGCTGGCCGTGGCGATGGACGCGCGGGGCTTTGACGCCGGCACACCCCGTACCGTCGCCCGGCGGCAGCACTTCACCCGCGCCGACGCCCTCCTCATCGCCGGGGCGTTCGTGCTGGCCGGAGCCGCCCTGACCACGAGCATCCTCCTAGGCGTCTTCCGCCCCCTGATCAGCTGACCCCGCCCACCCCCGTTGGCCCCCCGCTGGGCACCCCGCTGGACCAAGCGCCCCCGCCCCCGCCCGCCTACGCCGATCTTGCGACTTCTGTCGTTGGTTCATCCAGATATGCCGTTTATGCGAGGACAGAAAGTGCAAGATCGCGGGGCGCAGCGGGGCGGGGTGGGCGGCTCGATCAGCTGCGGCGGAAGGCGTAGCGGCGGGCCTGGCCGGCCTGCTGGCTGCGGCCGCCACCGGAGCGGTTGCCGCCACCCTGCGGTGGCCCGGCCGTCGGTGCCTTCGGTCGGCCGGTCGGCTTCGGTAGATCTCCCATCGTCGGCGCGTCGACAACCGCCGGCACGTCGACCGCTACCGGCACGTCGACCGGCGGGGCCACCTCGTCCAGGACAGTCGTCGGCAGCGCCGGCTCGGCCAGCGCCGCCGGCAGGACCGGCTCCACCAGCAGCGCCGGTTCGACCGTGAGGTCCAGGTCGGGGCGGGTGGGTGGGAACGGGCCGTGGCCGGCCGCCGGGTCGACGCCGAGCGGCGTCGCTCTCGGGGTACGGGTCTTTCTCGGGTTACGCCTGGCAGGCATCCGGGCCTCCTTCAATGCCGACCGGCACGGCCGGTCCCGCGCTGCGGCGGTCGGTCGGATCGGCTGGTGACCGCCGTTGCGCGACGATCGAGTGGGGAAGGGACTGCTCACCGGGGCCAGGCAGGGCCAGCGCCGCCGAACGGCGGGGAGGGGATGCGGGACGCCCGGGAGCGCACGGACCGCGACGCGGGATGGCGGGCCGGCTCGGAAGTGGGGCGTCAGTTACGCATGTTCGTACCGTAGCCACCGCCCGACCGACGCGCATCCGTTTTTCCTGGCACGATCGGCACATGCTGATCGCGTTCTCGATCACCCCGCTCGGCGGTGACGACTCTGTGGGTGACCTGGTCGCCGAGGCGGTGCGGGTGGTCCGTGCGTCCGGCCTGCCCAACCGGACCGATGCCATGTTCACCACCGTGGAGGGCGAGTGGGACGAGGTGATGGCGGTGGTGAAGCGGGCGGTCGACGTGGTCGCCGCGCAGGCGCCCCGGGTGAGTGTGGTGCTCAAGGCCGACGTCCGGCCCGGGGTCACCGACGCGCTCACCGGGAAGATCGCCCGAATCGAGGCCCGTCTCGCCGAAGGCTGACGCGCCCAGCGCGGGATGACGACATGTTTCCCCGCGCGGGGCTCACCGGCCACTGTCGAGAGCCCGAACCGCCATCGGCAAGGTCCACATCACATGCAGTAACGGGACGACGATCACTGGTCCGTATCGGCTCACATCACGGTAAGTTTCCAAACGCTGATAGTGGTGGAACGAGAGGTGGCGGCACGAATGGCTGATCAGGCGAGGGCACAAATCGGTGTGACCGGGCTGGCGGTGATGGGTCGAAATGTGGCCCGCAACCTGGCCCGCAACGGCTTCACGGTGGCAGTGCACAACCGCTCGCCGGAGCGCACCCGCAGCCTGGTCGCCGAGCACGGCGACGAGGGCACGTTCGTGCCGGGCGAGACGATGGCCGATTTCGTGGCGTCACTGGAACGACCCCGCGCGGTCATCGTGATGGTGAAGGCCGGCGCGCCCACCGACGCGGTGATCGACGAGTTGGTGCCGCTGCTCGACGAGGGCGACATCATCGTCGACTGTGGTAACGCCCACTTCGCCGACACCCGCCGCCGCGAGGAGGCGCTGCGGGCACAGGGGCTGCACTTCAGCGGCACCGGCGTCTCCGGCGGCGAGGAGGGCGCGCTGCGTGGGCCGAGCATCATGCCGGGCGGCTCCGCCGAGTCGTACGCGAAGCTCGGGCCGATGTTCGAGAAGATCGCCGCCCAGGTGGACGGCGTGCCGTGCTGCATGCACGTCGGGCCGGACGGCGCCGGGCACTTCGTCAAGATGGTGCACAACGGCATCGAGTACGCCGACATGCAGCTCATCGCCGAGGCGTACGACCTGCTCCGGGCCGGCCTGGACGCGACGCCGGCCGAGATCGCGGAGATCTTCCGCGAGTGGAACAACGGCGAGCTGGAGTCGTTCCTCATCGAGATCACCGCCGACGTGCTCGCGCACACCGACGCGGCGACCGGCCGGTCCTTCGTGGACGTCGTGCAGGACCGGGCCGAGCAGAAGGGCACCGGTCGGTGGACAGTGCAGAGCGCCCTGGACCTGGGCATCCCGATCACCGGGATCGCCGAGGCGACCTTCGCCCGCTCGCTCTCCGGCCACGTCGACCAGCGTGAGGCGGCCCGCCGGGCATTCCCCGACGCGGGTGAGAAGTGGCAGGTCACCGACCGGGAGACCTTCGTCGAGGACGTCCGCCGGGCACTGCTCGCTTCCAAGATCGTCGCGTACGCGCAGGGCTTCGACCACATCCGCGCGGGCAGCCAGGAATACAACTGGGACATCGACCTCGGCGGCACCGCGACGATCTGGCGGGGCGGCTGCATCATCCGGGCCCGCTTCCTCAACCGCATCCGCGAGGCGTACGACGAGCAGCCCGACCTGCCGACGCTGCTGGTGGCGCCGTACTTCGCCGAGGCGGTCAGCGCTGGCGTGCCGAGCTGGCGGCGGGTGGTGGCCGACGCGACCCGGGCCGGTGTGCCGACGCCCGCGTTCTCGTCGTCGCTGGCGTACTTCGACGCGTTGCGGGCGGAGCGGCTGCCTGCCGCGCTGATCCAGGGTCTGCGGGACAACTTCGGCGCGCACACCTACCAGCGGGTGGACCGCGAAGGCTCGTTCCACACCACCTGGGCCGCCGACCGCACCGAGTCCCCGGCGTAGCCGGCGCGGCACCCCGTGCCGCGCCGCCGTGATCGTGCTCGATCCTGGATGTGGTGGTCTCCCCCGGTGGGGAGGCCACCGCATCCGTGTTCGGGGGCAGTTCCCGCACGGGTGCCGGTCAGGCGACCGTGGCGTGCATCTCCCAGACGAGGATCTCGGCGGGTTCGTCGGCGGTGACCCGCCGGCCACCTGTCAAGGTGAGTCGGGCGGCGTCGCCACTGCCGAGCGGGCCGCTGCCCTCCAGGTTCACAGTGCCGTTGGGCACGTAGAGGTGCACGTAGGGCGCGTCGGGGATGGTGACCTCGTCGCCGGGGGCGAGACGGGCGGCGTGCAGGGTCGCGTACCGGTTGCGGATCCGGATCGCGGACGCGCCGTCGTAGCGGTCCATCCCGGAGGCGATCGGCACCAGGCCCCCGCGGAGCAGCTCGTCCTCGATCTCCAGCTGCTCGTAGCCGGGGTCGACGCCCTGCTCGTCGGGGAGCACCCACATCTGCACGAAGTGCACCGGGTCGCTGTGCGGTTCCTGGTTGTCGAGTCGCCAGGCGTCGTTCTTCTCCGAGTGCAGGATGCCGGTGCCGGCGCTCATCCGCTGGGCCAGACCCGGGTAGATCACCCCGGAGTGCCCGGTGGAGTCCTGGTGCACCAGGGAACCGCGCAGCACCCAGGTCACGATCTCCATGTCCTGGTGCGGGTGGGTCTCGAAGCCGGCCCCCGGTGTGACCACGTCGTCGTTGTTGACCAGCAGCAGGCCGTGGTGGGTGTTGGCCGGGTCGTAGTGCCGGGAGAACGAGAAGGAGTGCTTGGAGTCCAGCCAGGAGATCCGGGTGGCGAAGCGATCATCGGCACGACGGATGTCGACTGCGGGTGCGGGCGCGGTCACCAGGCACGCTGCCCGGCGTCCGGGGTCGACGGCGCCCAGGTCAGGGCCGGTTCCCCGGTGGCCAGTTCGGAGATCTCACCGGTCCGCAGCTGCGGTGTGTGGCCGAACTCGGCGCAGTGCTGCTCGGCGATCTCGGCACAGATCTCGGCCACCTGCTCGCACATCGGGTCGCCCAGGTCGGCGGCGTTCAACGCCATGATCATCTTGAATCGGAGATCCCGCATTTCCACCCCAACCGCCGTCGTCCCACCACCTCCGGACCCTACCCGCCCCCTTTCCGCAGGACCCCGAAACGACAGCACCCACCCCACCTCGGCACCGAGGGGGACGCGACGGCGCCGCCCGCATGGGGGTGCGGGCGGCGCCGGGGACAGGTGGGGTCGGTCAGAAGAAGCGGCGGCGCTTGGCCTTCTGCGGACGCATCAGGTCCGCGCCCTTGGTCAGCAACCGGGTTGCCCCGGAGGGACCACGCCGGGCCTCCAGGGTGTGGCTGAGCCGGCGGGCGCCGGCTGCGGCCAGCGGCACCGCGACCGCCATCACCGCCCACTGGGCAATGCGCTTCTGGATCATGTGGGTTCACCTCCGTCAGTGGCTTCTGACGTCTCTGATACCCAGAGTGACGTGGGGGTAAGCGCGTCGGCTCAGATAACCGGGGCGACCGGGTTGGGTAGCGCGCCGCCGAAGCGTCGGTCCCGTTGTGCGTACAGCTCGCACGCGTACCAGAGGTGGCGCCGGTCGAAGTCGGGCCAGAGCGTGTCCAGGAAGACCAACTCGGCGTACGCGGTCTGCCAGAGCAGGAAGTTGGAGATCCGTTCCTCCCCGGAGGGGCGCAGGAACAGGTCCACCTCCGGGATCTCCGGGTGGTAGAGGTACTTCGCCACGGTCTTCTCGGTGACCTTCGCCGGGTCCAGTCGGCCGGCCGCCACGTCCCGCGCGATCGCGGCGGCGGCGTCACCGATCTCGGCCTGCCCGCCGTAGTTGACGCAGAACTGCAGGGTCAACGTCGAGTTGTCCCGGGACATCTCCTCGGCGGTCTGCAACTCGGAGATGACGCTCTTCCACAGCCGACCGGGCCGACCCGACCACACCACCCGTACGCCGAGGTCGACCAGCTGGTCACGGCGGCGACGGATCACGTCCCGGTTGAACCCCATCAGGAACCGGACCTCGTCGGGCGAGCGCCGCCAGTTCTCGGTGGAGAAGGCGTACGCCGACAGGTACGGGATGCCCATCTCGATGGCGCCCTCGATGGTGTCGAAGAGGCTGTGCTCCCCGGCCTCGTGCCCCTTGGTGCGGGGCAGCCCGCGGTCCTTGGCCCAGCGGCCGTTGCCGTCCATCACCACCGCCACGTGCTTCGGCACGGCCTCGGTGGGCAGCGCCGGCGGTCGGGCCCCGGACGGGTGTGGCACCGGCGGCGTCGGCTCGCGCCGGCCGGCCTTCTTCGATCGGATCACTCGGTCACTCCCTGTTCGCGCCGTCCGCCCCGGCCTCGACGTCGCCACGTGGCCGGAGCACCACGGCCCCGGTGCCTTGCGGCGGCGGGGCCGCGCCGGCCGCCGAGGGACCCCGGTCGACCAGCGGCAGCGAGCGTAGCGCGCGCTCCAGGTGCCACTGCAGGTGAGCCGCGACCAGCCCACTGCACTCCCGACGTACGGCGGTGTCGGTGGCGTCGGCGATCACCCAGTCGCCGGTGGCCAGCGCGGACATCAGATCGATGGTGGCCGGCGCGGGGTGAGCCGCCCCGGGTGGCCGACAATCCGGGCAGACCGCGCCGCCGGCCGGTACGGAGAACGCCCGGTGCCGCCCGGGCGTGCCGCAGACCGCGCAGGCGACCAGCGCCGGTGCCCAGCCGGCCAGGGACATCCCACGCAGCAGGTACGCGTCGAGCACCAGGGTGGTGGCGTGCTCGCCCCGGGACAGCGCCTTCAGCGCGCCGATGGTGAGCTGGAACAGCCGCAGCGACGGCTCCCGCTCCACCGGGGTCAGCCGCTCGGCGGTCTCGGCGATCGCGCTGGCCGCCGTGTAGCGCGGATAGTCGCCCAGGAACCGTTTGCCGTACAGGTCGATGCCCTCGACCTGGCTGACGGTGTGCAGCGAGCTGCCGTGGTTGCCCTTCGGGTCACCGGCGAGCTGGAGGTCGACGTGGCCGAACGGCTCCAGCCGGGCGCCGAACTTGCTGGTGGTGCGGCGGATCCCTCGCGCCACGGCGCGCAGCCGGCCGTGCCGGCGGGTGAGCAGGGTGATGATCCGGTCGGACTCGCCGAGCTTCTGCACACGCAGCACCACCGCGTCGTCGCGGTAGAGCTGTCGGCGATACCCGGCCATCGGACCATTCTCCCTCGGGGTGTGAAATCAGGGTTGGTTCGGGGTGCAAGCGCGGTTGAACCCCGATGCGGCCGGTTCGTTCTCGGCCGTAGCGTGCTGGTCATGGCACTGCACCTGACCACCACCCCGCGCCGCCGTCGCGTCGTCGCTCCCGTCGCGCTAGGGCTCACCACCACCCTCATCGTGCTCGCCGGGTGCGACAACCTGTCGTTCCGTCGGCTCGACTACGACAACACCGAGGCGGTCCGGATCACCACGGTCCGGGTCTCCGGGGGCTCCGGCGACGTGGTGGTCCGTGGCACCGGCTCGGCGTCCGAGGTGCGGATCAAGCGGGTGGTGCGCTACCAGGGCGGCGAACCGGACAACACCCGCTACGAGATCAAGGGCAGCGAGCTGGTGCTGGACACCGACTGTGGCTCGCGGTGCAGCGTCTCCTACGAGGTGACGGTGCCGGAGGGTGTGGCGGTGCAGGGCGAGACCAGCTCCGGCGACGTCGAGCTGAGCCGGGTCGGCACGGTGGAGCTACAGGTGAGTTCGGGCGACGTGCGGATCTCTGGTGCGTCGGGCGCGGTCGGGGTGGAGGCTCGCTCCGGCAACATCGAGGTGAGCGAGGCCGCCGCGGCGGTACGGCTGCGCGCCTCGTCCGGAGACATCTCCGCACGCCGGCTGGGTGGCACTGTCGACGCCGAGGCCAGCTCGGGCAATGTCAACGTGGAGCTGGACAAGCCCGCCTCGGCCCGGGTCCACGCCTCCAGCGGCGACGTCACGCTTGTGGTGCCGGCGGGCAGCTACCGGGTCCGGTCCAACGCCGACTCCGGCGACAAGACCGTCACCGTCACCGACAACCCGGCGGCGTCGCTGGTGCTCGACGGTTCGGCCGACAGCGGCAACCTCACGATCAGCGAGCGTTGATCTCGACGCTCGCTGATCATCCACCGCTGCCCGACCGAGGGCGATCGTGCCGCCGGTCGGGCAGCGGTGGATGAGGTGGATCAGAAGCCCAGCTTGCGCAGTTGCCTCGGGTCGCGCTGCCAATCCTTCGCGACGCGCACGTGCAGGTCGAGGTAGACCCGGCCGCCGAGCAGTTCCTCGATCTGCTTGCGGGCCTGGGTGCCGACCTCCTTGAGCCGACTCGCCTTGTGCCCGAGGACGATCGCCTTCTGGCTGGGCCGCTCCACGTACAGGTCGGCGTAGATCTTCATGACCTGACCCTCGGGGATCATCTCCTCCACCACCACGGCGATGGAGTGCGGCAGCTCGTCGCGGACCCCCTCCAGGGCGGCCTCCCGGATCAGCTCGGCGACCAGCACCTGCTCGGGGTCGTCGGTGAGCATGTCGTCCGGGTAGAGCTGCGGCGACGGCGGTAGGTACTTGGTCATCACCTCGACGAGCGTGTCCACCTGGTGGCCGGACACGGCGCTCACCGGCACGATCTCGGCGAACTCCCCCATCTTGCTGACCGCGAGCAGTTGCTCCGCCAGGCGGCGCTTGTCCACCAGGTCGGTCTTGGTGACCACCGCCAGCACTGTCGCCTTCAACTCGGCCAGCTCGCCGGTGATGAACCGGTCACCGCGCCCCACCGGCTCGTCGGCCGGGATGCACAGGCCGATCACGTCGACCTCGGTCCAGGTGGACCGGACCAGGTCGTTGAGACGTTCGCCGAGCAGCGTACGGGGACGGTGCAGGCCCGGCGTGTCGACGAGAACCAGCTGCGACTCCGGTCGGTGCAGCACCGCCCGGATGACGTGCCGGGTGGTCTGCGGCTTGTTCGAGGTGATGGCGATCTTGGTGCCGATGATGGCGTTGGTCAGCGTCGACTTGCCGGCGTTGGGACGACCGACGAAGCAGCCGAACCCGGCCCGGTACGGTCGCGCCTCCGGGTCCTGCACCGGGCTCACTGGGTCACCGTGCCGAGGACCGTGCCGTCCGGAGCGGCCACGTGGACCGGGGCGTCCGCCGCGAGGTCCCGCACCGCCGCGTGCCCGGCACCGTCCAGCGTCGACGCCTCGGTCACGACCGCCGCGGCCTCCAGCCGACTCGCCCCCGCCGCCACGGCCGAAGCGACCGCCAACTGCAACGCGGTGAGCGTCAGCGACGGCAGCGCGACACTGGCCGCCGCGTACGTCCGGCCGTCCTGGTCACGGACCGCGGCGCCCTCCACGGCGCCGACCCGCGCGCGGGCTCCCCGGGCCAGGACGACGAGCTTGCCGTCCTCGGCGCTCAGAGCGCCCGACGCGGTGGGGGTGGGCCGGGCGGCAGGCGCGGCGGGTGTGTCAGGCATCGGCGGATTGCCTCTCGTCGTCTCGATAGTTGTCCGTGTCGTCCCCGGGGCCGGCGTGCTCGCCGCGCCCCGCGGTGTCCTGCTCATGGCCCGGCTCCACCCGGCTGACCAGGACGGTGTCGATCCGGTTGCGCCGGCCGGTGGTGCCCTCGGCGACCAGGCGGAGACCGGCGACCTCGGCCTCGGCGCCCGGGATCGGCACCCTCCCCAGCGACTGGGCGAGCAGGCCGCCGACCGTCTCCACCTCGTCGGTGGGCAGGTCGGTGTCGAACATCTCGCCGAGGTTCTCCACCGGCAGGCGAGCGGTCACCCGCACCGAGGAGTCCGCCAGACGTTCGACGGGCGGGCGCTCGACATCGTACTCGTCGGTGATTTCACCGACGATCTCCTCCAGGATGTCCTCGATGGTGACCAGACCGCCGGTGCCGCCGTACTCGTCGACCACGATGACCAGGTGGTTGCGGGCCGCCTGCATCTCGGACAGCAGGTCGTCGACCGGCTTGGACTCCGGTACGAAGGTCGCCGGGCGCATCAGCTCGGCCACCGGCAACTGCTCGGCCCTCGGGTCCCCGCCACGGGAGCGCCGGATCAGGTCCTTGAGGTAGAGCACACCCAGCACGTCGTCGACGCTCTCGCCGATCACCGGGATGCGGGAGAAACCGGACCGCAGGAAGAGCGCCAGCGCCTGCGCGAGCGTCTTGCCCTCCTCGATCCACACCATCTCGGTACGCGGCACCATCACCTCACGGGCGATGGTGTCCCCCAGCGCGAAGACGGAGTGGATCATCTGGCGCTCGCCGTGCTCGACCACGCCGCGCTGCTCGGCCAGGTCGACAAGCTCCCGCAGCTCCACCTGAGTGGCGAACGGGCCTTCCCGGAAGCCGCGCCCCGGGGTGACCGCGTTGCCGATCAGGATCAGCAACGACGCGAGCGGGTTGAGCGCCCGGCCCAACCAGCGGACCAACGGCGCCACCGCACGACCCACGGCGTAGGCGTGCTGCCGGCCGATGGTGCGCGGGGCGACGCCCACCACCACGAAGCTGACCACTGTCATCGCGCCGGCGGTCACCAGCGCGGCTCGCCAGCCGGCGCCGAAGCTGTCCACCGCCACGAGCGCCACCAGCGTGGTGGCGGTCAGCTCGGCGAGCAGCCGCAACAGCAGAAGCAGGTTGAGGTGCCGGACGACGTCACCGGCGACGACCTGGAGGGTACGGGCGCCGCGCACGCCGTCGCGGGCGAGCTCGGCGGCTCGGGCCGGTGAGACCGCGGCGAGGGCCGCCTCGGTCATCGCGATCAGGCCGGCCAACACCACAAGGCCGGCCGCGAAGACGATCAGCTGGAAGTCGGGAAGGCCGGCGGTGGCGCCGGCCGCGAGTAACGGAGGTGTGGACATCACTGGGTGCGGGTCGACCGCCAGCTCGCCAGCAGTCGGGCCTGGAGTGCGAACATCTCCCGCTCCTCCTCCGGCTCCGCGTGGTCGTAACCGAGCAGGTGCAGCACCCCGTGCACGGTGAGCAGGTGCAGCTCGTCGGCCGACGCGTGCCCGGCGGTCGCCGCCTGCTTGGCCGCCACCTCCGGGCAGAGCACGATGTCGCCGAGCAGGGCGGGCTCGCCGCCGGCCGGTGCGGACTCACCCGGACCGTGGTCGACGCTGCCCTCGTCCATGGGGAACGCGAGCACGTCGGTCGGGCCGTCGCCACCCATCCAGCGGTGGTTCAGCTCGGTCATGTAGTCGATGTCGACCAGCAGCACGGACAGCTCGGCGAGGGGGTTGACCCCCATCTCGTCGAGGGCGTGCCGGGCGACGGCGAGCACGGCGTCGGTGTCGACGTCGACACCGGACTCGTTGGCGATCTCGATGGACAACTGCTTTCCTCTGCTTTAGCGGCGGCGGCCGGCCCGGCCGCCCTGGGCGGGTCGCCCAGGCACGGCGTGAACGCCCTGCGCCTGCTGGTTCTCCCGCTCGGCGTCCCAGCGGGCGTACGCGTCGACGATCTCCCCGACCAGCTGGTGGCGGACCACGTCGGAGCTGGACAACTGGGAGAAGTGCACATCCTCGACGTTTTCCAGGATCTCCCGAACCACCCGCAGGCCGCTGCTCGTCCCGCCGGGAAGGTCCACCTGGGTGATGTCACCGGTGACGACGATCTTGGAGTTGAAGCCGAGTCGGGTGAGGAACATCTTCATCTGCTCGGGCGTCGTGTTCTGCGCCTCGTCCAGGATGATGAACGCGTCAGAGAGCGTACGGCCCCGCATGTAGGCCAGCGGGGCGACCTCGATCGTCCCCTGGGCCATCAGCTTCGGGATCGTCTCCGGGTCGAGCATCTCGTGCAGCGCGTCGTAGAGCGGGCGCAGGTACGGGTCGATCTTGTCGTTGAGCGTGCCGGGCAGGAAGCCCAGTCGCTCGCCCGCCTCGACCGCCGGCCGGGTGAGGATGATCCGGTTGACCTGCTTGGCCTGCAACGCCTGGACGGCCTTCGCCATCGCCAGGTAGGTCTTTCCGGTGCCGGCCGGGCCGATGCCGAAGACGATGGTGTGGGTGTCGATCGCGTCGACGTACTTCTTCTGCCCGAGTGTCTTGGGGCGGATGGTGCGCCCGCGCCGGGAGAGGATGTTGAGTGTCAGGACCTCGGCGGGCCGCTCGGCGCTGCCCTCTTCGAGCATGCCGACGGTACGCCGGACGGCGTCACTGGTCAGGGTCTCGCCTTTCTCGATGAGTTCGAGGAGCTCGCTGAAGACCCGCTCGGCGAGGGCATTGTCCGCAGGGTCACCGGTGATGGTGATCTCGTTGCCGCGGACGTGCACGTCACTGGTGACCGAGCGTTCGACGAGTCTGAGGATCTCGTCGCCTGCGCCGAGCAGATTGACCATGATCTTCGGGTCGGGCACGGTGATCTTGGTCTGCACCCGGGGCGGGCCGGGAGGTGGGGTGCCGGTCATAGGTTGGGCCGAAGGGCCCTGCGCCACCTGCTCTCGATCTCGGCGCCGGCCTGCTGGCCTGGCGTGCGGACGTTACACCCATCGTATCGGTTCAACGCCTGCCGCATCTCGCCCATTTCCGCTGGCCGCGATCAACTCCCGGCCCGGAAGTCGTACCTGTCGAAGGTCTCCTGGTGGCGGGTGAACCGGTACGTCGCCCAGTGCATCCGGACCACCGCGCCGGCCTCGTCCCGGGTCAGCCGCAGCAGCTCGCCGACCTCCCGACCGGAGACCACGCGGAACACGTCCGGCTGGTCCGGCGACGGGGTGAAGATCGCCGGCGGCCGTCCGGCCGGGTCACCGACCCCGCGCGCCCGCAGGGTGCCGTCGTGCCAGGAGAAGACGTACTCGGAGCCCTCGCCCCACCAACGGCCGAGCGCACCCCGCAGGGTCGCCGGCGCGGGTGCGCCGGGTCGCCAGGGCTCGATCTCGGCCGGGTCGTGCTCGACCGCCGCGGCGAGCAACCGGTGCGACAGGTCGAACAGTTCGGTCGCCGTGCCGGACGAGCCGAGCACGGCGGCGCCCATCGCGCCGGCCGTGCCGTCGCCTCCGCGGCGGCCGTACACCCCGGCGAGGAATCCGGGCATCGCCCCGTCGTGTCCCACGTGCATCACCCGTTCCCCCTGTGGGATCAGGATCAGCCCGAGCCCGAAGCCCGCGCCCCAGAGCGTCTCGTCGGTGGTGGTCAGCGGCCAGCGCATCTCGTCCAGGGTGGCCGGGGCGAGGACCGCGCCGGCCGGGTCCAGCGCCGCCGGGTCGGCCAGGAACGCCGCCCAGCGGGCCATGTCGGTCGCTGTGCTCCAGAGCTGGGCGGCCGGGCCGACCGCGCCGAAGTCGGTCGGCGGCTCCGGGTGCGCCTCGTCGGAGTACGCGTCGACCAGGAAACCGGTCGCCGCCGTCGGCCGTGGGGTCACTGTGGTGTCGGTCAGCCCCAGCGGCGTCAGGATCCGCTCGGTGAGTGCCTGGGCCCAGCCTCCGCCGCGGAGCCGGCCGACGAGTTGGCCGAGCACGGCCACACCCAGGTTGGAGTAGTGGAACCGCCGGCCGGTCGGCAGCACCCGCTCGGCCCGGTCCAGCTCCGCGACCAGTTGGTCGGCGTCCGGTACGCGCAGACTGTCCCAGATATCGCCGAACGGCTCACGTTGCAGGCCAGCGGTGTGCGACAGCAACCGGCGTACGGTCAGCTCGCCGTGCGCCGGGAGGTCCAGGTGCCGGCCCACCGGGTCGTCCAGGTCCAGCAGGCCGTCGTCGCGGCACTGCAGGACCAGCACCGCGGTGAACGTCTTGGTGACCGAGCCGATCCGGAACTGGGTGCCCGGCCCCAACGGGCTGTCGGTGCCGGTCGCACCGACGGTGCAGCTCCAGAGCGGCCGGTCGGCCCGGTGCAGCGCCGCCGACACCGCCGGCACCCGGGCTTCGGCCTGCACCCGCCGGACCAACCGCCCCAGGTGCTCATCCGCCCGGACGTCGGGCGCCGCACCTAGGGTCACGCGAGGTTCCGGGCGAGCATCGGGCCGAGCGGCGCACCACCGAGCAGGTGCGCGTGCGCGTGGAACACCTCCTGCCCGCCGTACGCGCCGGTGTTGAACATCAGCCGGAAACCGTCGCCGAGCAGGCCCTCGTCCTCGGCCACGGCGGCGGCCGTCGCCAGCACGTCGGCGGCCAGCGCCGGGTCACCCTGGGCGAGGGTGGCGACGTCGGCGTAGTGCTCCTTCGGAATGACCAGGACGTGCACCGGCGCCTTCGGATCGATGTCGCGGAAGGCGAGGGTGGTGTCGGTCTCCCGGACCACTGTGGCCGGGATCTCCCCGGCGACGATGCGGCAGAACAGGCAGTCGGATCCCATCGGGGCAGTGTAAGGACACCGGGTGCGGCTGAGGCAGGATGGCCGGCATGACGGATCGGGCGGTACTGGTGACCGGGGCCTCGCGCGGGATCGGCCGCGCGGTGGCGAAGGCGTTCGCGGCCGGCGGCGACCGGGTGGCCATCCACCACCGCGACTCCGCCGACGCGGCCGAGGAGCTACGCGCGCAGCTGCCCGGCGACGGGCACGTGGT
The DNA here is from genome assembly GCF_015751765.1 of Micromonospora ureilytica. Lineage (NCBI taxonomy): Bacteria > Bacillati > Actinomycetota > Actinomycetes > Micromonosporales > Micromonosporaceae > Micromonospora > Micromonospora ureilytica. The sequence continues at coordinate 7,057,508 of NZ_JADOTX010000001.1, read as the reverse complement.
GGTCCGCGCCGACCTCACCGATCCGGACGCGGTCCGGGCCATGGTCGACCGGGCCGCCGAGCTGCTCGGCGGGTTGGACGTGCTCGTCAACAACGCCGGGACGTACGGCGACCGCGACGACCCGCACCCGATCTTCGGCACCTCGTACGAGCAGTGGCAGCAGCGCTGGCGGCAGGTGCTGGAGACCAACCTGACCGGCGCCGGCAACGTCACCTGGTGCGCCGCCCAGCACATGCGCGAACGCGGCGGGCGGATCGTCAACGTCTCGTCCCGTGGCGCGTTCCGCGGCGAGCCGGAGCAGCCGGCGTACGGCGCCAGCAAGGCGGGGCTGAACGCGCTGGGCCAGTCCCTCGCCGTGGCGCTCGCGCCGTACGGCATCACTGTCGCCACCGTCGCACCGGGCTTCGTGGCGACCGACATGACCACCGAGCACCTGCGCGGCGAGCGGGGCGCGGCCATCCGGGCGCAGAGCCCGTTCGACCGGGTGGGCCAACCGGAGGAGATCGCCGCCGCCGTGCACTGGCTGGCCTCACCACAGGCCGAATGGGCCTCCGGCACGATCGTCGACCTCAACGGCGCCTCCTACCTGCGCAGCTGAAGCCGACTCCGACAAGATCTTGGAAAGAAAGCGCCCCTGGAGGGGCCGTTTCCTTCCAAGATCTCGATGAGGACGCGCGGCGTGGGGCTACCAGCGGTTGAGGCGGGTGGCTAGCACGCTGAGGGCCGCCACCCCGGCGGTGGAGGTGCGCAGCACAGCCGGCCCGAGGCGTACGGGTCGCCCGCCGGCCTCGGCGAAGGCGGTCAGCTCGGCCGGGGCGATGCCACCCTCCGGGCCGACCACCAGGACGATCTCACCGGTGGAGGGCAGCTCGGCGGTGGTGAGCCGGTCTTCGGCCTCCTCGTGCAGCACGAACCCGGCGGCGGCACCGGCGATCCGGCGGGCCACAGTGGCTGTGGACTCGTCCGGCGCACCGGCCACCACCGGCAGCCACGGCCGGCGGGCCTGCTTGGCCGCCTCCCGGGCGGTGGCCACCCACTTCTCCCGGGCGCGTACGCCCCGGTCGCCGCGCCACTGGGCCACCGAACGTGAGGCCGCCCAGGGCACGATCTCGTCCACCCCGACCTCGGTCATCGCCTGCACGGCCAGCTCGCCCCGGTCGCCCTTGGCGATGCCCTGCACCACCGCGATCCGGGGGACCGGCGCGTCCGCGTACCCCCGGGAGGTGATGGTGACCTCAAGGGTGCCCCTGCCGACGGCCGTGACCACGGCGGCGGCCGTGCCACCCCGCCCGTCGGCGAGCAGCAACTCCTCGCCGACGCGCAGCCGCTGCACGGTGGCGGCGTGGTGCCCCTCCGGGCCGTCCAGGGTCAGCGCGTCGCCGGTGGGCAGCGCCTCGACCAGGAAGAGCGGAGCGGACACCTCAGGCGTGCCCGTTGAACGCGTCGCGCATCCGGGAGAAGAAGCCGCCCTGCTTGGACAGCTCGGCGACCTCCTCACCACGGGTCTTGGCGAAGTCGCGCAGCATCTTCTCCTGGTCCGGGTCGAGCTTGGTGGGAGTCCGCACGTCCAGGTGCACGTAGAGGTCGCCTCGGCCGGTGCCGCGCAGGTGCGGCACGCCCCGGGCGCGCAGTCGTAGCGTGCTGGCCGGCTGGGTGCCGGCCTTGACGTCGACGGTCTCCTCGCTGTCCAGCGTCTTGATGGTCAGCCGGGTGCCCAGCGCCGCCGCCGTCATCGGCACGGTGACCCGGCAGTGCAGGTCGTCGCCCTTGCGGGAGTACACGTCGTGCGGGCGCTCGTGGATCTCCACGTAGAGGTCACCGGCGGTGCCGCCACCGGGGCCGACCTCGCCCTGCTGGGCCAGCCGGATCCGCATGCCGTCCTCGACGCCGGCCGGGATCTTGACGGTCAGCGAGCGGCGGGTACGAACCCGACCGTCGCCGGCGCAGGTGGGGCAGGGGTGCGGGATGGTGGTGCCGTAGCCCTGGCACACGGTGCACGGCCGGGCGGAGACCACCTGGCCGAGGAAGGTGCGCTGCACCGACTGCACCTCGCCCCGGCCGCCGCACGCCTCGCAGGTCGCCAGGTGCGTGCCGGCGGCCGTGCCGGCGCCCGAGCAGGTGGTGCAGAGCACAGCGGTGTCAACGGTGATCGGGGCTTCCACGCCGAACGCCGTCTCGTGCAGGTCGAGTTCGAGTCGCAGGATCGCGTCGGCGCCCGGGCGGGTACGCGGCCGTGGGCCACGGGCGCCACCTCCCGCACCGCCGAAGAACGCGTCCATGATGTCCTGGAAACCGACGAACGGACCGGCGCCTCCGGGGCCGCCCGGACCTCCGGCGCCGCCGCCACCCGGGGCGAGCGGGTCGCCACCCAGGTCGACGATCTGCCGCTTCCGGTCGTCCGAGAGGACCTCGTACGCGGCGTTGATGTCCTTGAACTTCTCCTGAGCCTCCGGGTCCGGATTGACGTCCGGGTGGAACTGGCGCGCCAGCTTGCGGTAGGCGCGCTTGATCTCGTCATCGGAGGCTTCCCGGCTCACACCGAGAATGCCGTAGTAGTCCCTGGCCACTGCGTTCCGTGTCCTCATGTTCGTCTCGCGTTGCGCCGGTCGGCGGCCGCAGCCGGCCGCATCGGCCCTGACCAATCAGTTCTGGGCCAGCAACTCGCCCACGTAGCGTGCCACGGCGCGCACCGTGGCGATGTTGCCGGGGTAGTCCATCCGGGTGGGCCCCAGCACCCCCAGGCCGCCGACGATCGTGGCACCCGGGCCGTACCCGGTGCTGACCACCGAGGCGGCGCGCAGGTTGTCGAACTCGTTCTCGTCGCCGATCAGCACCCGGGTCGTGCTGGGCTCGGTCTCACCGATGAGCTTGAGCAGCACGACCTCCTCCTCCAGGGCCTCGAGGATCGGCCGCAGGGAGCCCTGGAAGTCGAGCAGGCCACCCCGGGTGAGGTTGGCGGTGCCGGCGAGCGCGATCCGTTCCTCGTGCCGCTCGACAAGTGTCTCCAGCAGGACGGTGGCGAGCGTGGTCATGGTCGGGCGCAGCCCGGTCGGCGCTTCCTCGACCAGCGCCTGCACCAACGGTGGCGTCTCGGACAGCCGGGCGTTGGCGAGCTTCTCGTTGATCAGTCGGCGCAGGTCGGTGACGTCGTCGGCGGGCACCGGGCCGGGCAGCTCCACGAGCCGCTGCTCCACCCGCCCGGTGTCCGCGATCATGACGAGCATCAGCCGGGTCGTGGAGATCGGCACCAGCTCCAGGTGACGCACCGAGGAACGGGCCAGGCTCGGGTACTGCACGACGGCGACCTGACGGGTCAGCTGGGCGAGCAGGCGAACCGTGCGGTGCACCACGTCGTCGAGGTCGACAGCACCGACCAGGAAGCGCTCGATGGCCCGGCGCTCGGCCGGGCTGAGCGGCTTGACCCGGGACAACCTGTCGACGAAGAGGCGGTAGCCGCGGTCGGTGGGCACCCGGCCGGCACTTGTGTGCGGCTGCCGGATGTAGCCCTCCTCCTCCAGCACGGCCATGTCGTTGCGGACCGTGGCCGGGGAGACCCCGAGCTGGTGCCGCTCGACCAGCGCCTTGCTGCCGACCGGCTCCTGGGTGGAGACGTAGTCTTCGACGATGGCGCGGAGCACTGCGAGTTTCCGGTCGTCGAGACCCATCCTCCGCACCTCCTGTCGCACGTCGGCCGCCGGCGCCGTGGGCCGGCCGGGCCGTCCTGGCACTCGACTGTAACGAGTGCCAGTCTACGTCGGCAGGCCCGCCGACGCGATGATCAACGACCACCTGTCGGTGCGGCCCATGCCACCCCATTGGGCTGATCGGCCCGCACGGCGGGGCGGTGTCGCTCTGGTGCGGCGTTGCCACCGGCCCTTACCGTGACATCCATGACTGAACCTCCTCGCCCTCCCGGGTCGGGCGACCCCGGCAACTACCCGCCGGAGCCCACCTCCCCAGGCCCGTTCCCGTCGTCCGAGCCGCCCACCGCACCACTGTCCGGGGCACCCGGCCCGGCCGGCTATCCCCCGGCCGGTGGCTATCCGCCGCCCACCGGTGACCAACCGCCGTCAGGCGGCTACCCTCCGGCAGGCGGCTATCCGCCGCCCGGGGGCTATCCCCCACCCGGCGGTTACCCGGCCGGTGGGGCATACGGCGGCCCCGGTGGCGGCTACGCCAACAACGAGGACAAGACCTGGTCGCTCGTCGCGCACTTCGGCGGCGCCCTCGGCGCGCTGGTCAGCTTCGGTCCGCTGGGCTTCGTCGCCCCGCTCATCGCCTACCTGACCCGCGGCCAGCAGTCGCCGACCGTCCGGGCGCAGGCCCTCGCCGCCCTGAACTTCCAGATCCTCTGGTCGGTCATCGCGTTCGTGCTGCTCTTCGTGAGCTGGTGCCTGCTCTTCCTGCCCAGCATCGCCGTCGTGGTGATCCAGATCCTGTTCGGGATCATCGCCGGCGTGAAGGCCAACGAGGGCACCCCGTACCGCTACCCGATGACTGCCAACTTCATCAAGTGAGCCGGGCCGGCCGCTCCCCCGGCCGGTCTGGAACACCGCTGCCCCCGGTCCGGGGGCAGCGGGCCACTCAGGGCAGCAGGTCGCGGACGACCGCGTCGGCGAGCAACCGCCCGCGCAGGGTGAGCACCGCCCGGCCGGCGGCGTACTCGTCGGCGGCCAGCAGCCCGTCGGCCAGCGCCCGCTCGGCGCCGGCCCGGCCGGTGGCGTCGAGCACCGCCAGCGGGAGGCCGCTGGCCAGCCGCAGCCGGAGCATCACGTCCTCCATGTGCGCCTCGTCGACAGTGAGCACCTCCCGGGCCAGCCCGGGAGACGCGCCGGCGGCCAACCGCTGGGCGTACGCCGAGGGGTGTTTCACGTTCCACCAGCGCACCCCACCGACGTGGCTGTGCGCCCCCGGCCCCAGCCCCCACCAGTCCGCGCCGGTCCAGTAGAGCAGGTTGTGCCGGCAGCGGGCCTCCTCGGTACTGGCCCAGTTGGAGACCTCGTACCAGGAGAGCCCGGCCGCGTCGAGCGCGGCCTCCGCGGCCAGGTAGCGGTCCGCGGCCACGTCGTCACTGGGGTACGCCAGCTCGCCGCGCCGCATCCGGGCCGCGAGCCGGGTGCCGTCCTCGACGATCAGGGCGTACGCGCTGACGTGGTCCACTCCGGCGGCCACGACCTGCTCCAGCGAGGCGGCGAAGTCCTCGGCCCGCTCCCCCGGGGTGCCGTAGATCAGATCCAGGTTGACGTGCTCGAACCCGGCGTCGCGCGCCTCCAGGGCGGCGGCGGTGGCCCGGCCGGCGCTGTGTTTGCGATCCAGGATCGCCAACACCCCCGGGGAGGCGGACTGCATGCCCAGCGAGATCCGGGTGTAGCCGGCGGCCCGCAGCAGCTTCAACGATTCCGGGGTGACCGACTCGGGGTTGGCCTCGGTGGTCACCTCGGCGTCGGCGGCCAGCCCCCAGGTGCGGTCGATGCCGTCGAGGATGCGGGCCAGGTCGTCGGCGGGGAGCAGGGTGGGCGTGCCCCCGCCGACGAAGACGGTGTCGACCCGGGGCGGCGGGTTGTCGCCGAGCACCCGGGCGGCCAGCGTCAGCTCGGCCAGGACGGTGTCGGCGTACCCCTCGCGGCTCGCGCCACCGCCCAGTTCGGAGGCGGTGTAGGTGTTGAAGTCGCAGTAGCCGCAGCGGCTCGCGCAGAACGGGACGTGCACGTACACGCCGAAGCCGCGCGCGCCGACCGCAGCGGTGGCGGTGGCGGGCAACGATCCGTCGACGGGGACGGTCTCACCATCTGGAAGGACGCCGGGCATGGCCACTAGTGTGCCCGGCATGACCTCTCCCGACGTCCTCGTGCGGGTCGCCACGGCCCGTGGGGTGACCACCCTCACCCTGAACAGCCCGCACAACCGCAACGCGCTCTCCACCGGCCTGATGACCCAACTGCTGGCCGGACTGGCGGACGCGGTGGCCGACGAGGCGGTCCGAGTGATCGTGCTCGACCACACCGGCCCGGTCTTCTGCTCCGGCGCGGACCTGAAGGAGACCGCCGCGGCGTACGCCAGCGGGACGGTGCCGGCCGGGATGCTGGGCGACGTGCTCGCGGCGCTCTGGGAGTGCCCGAAGCCGGTGCTGGCCCGGGTCGGCGGGCCGGCGCGGGCCGGTGGGCTGGGCCTGATCGCCGCCGCCGACCTGGCGGTCTGCGCCGACGAGGCGACCTTCGCATTCACCGAGGTACGCATCGGGGTGATCCCGGCGGTGATCTCGGCGACCGTGCTGCCCCGGCTGCACCCCCGCGCCGCCGCCGAGCTGTACCTGACCGGGGACACCTTCGACGGTCGCCGCGCCGCCGAGATCGGCCTGGTCACGGCCTCGGTCCCGGCGGACGGGCTGGACGACGCGGTACGGGGCTACTGCGACTCGTTGGTGCGCGGGGCACCTGGGGCGTTGGCCGGCGCGAAGGAGTTGCTGCGCCGACCAGGTACCGCCGAGTTGCGCGCCGACCTGGCCCGGCTGTCCGCCGTCTCGACCGGCTACTTCCTGTCCGACGAGGGGCGCGAAGGGGTCACCGCGTTCCGCGAACGTCGACCCGCGCGCTGGGTGCCCGCTATCGACGGCTGACGGCCGGGGCGCCACCGGGAGCGGCGGCGCCCCAAGGCCGGGTCACCAGGCGGTCGCGCCGCCGTCGACCGGGTAGTTCGCCCCGGTGATGTACGACGCCCGGTCGGACGCGAGGAAGACCACCAGCTCGACGACCTCCTCGGGACGCGCGAAGCGCTTGAGGAGCGTCTTGGCGGTGATGGCGTCCCGCGCCTCCTGGTTGTCACCGAGGTCGCGTTCGCTGGCCGGGGTGAGGGTGGGCCCGGGGCTGACCGCCACCGCGCGGATCCCGTGGGGCGCGCCTTCGAGCGCGAGCTGTCGCGTCATGCCGATGATGCCGGCGTTCGCGGCGGTGTGACCGACCATCGGCGGGACGTGGCCGCCGATCATCCCGGCCATGGAGGCGGCGCTGATGATGACGCCGCCACCGCGCCGGACCAGGTGCGGCCAGGCGAACTTCGACACGAAGTACGGAATGTCGAGTTCGCCGGTGATGGTGTAGCGCCAGTCCCGCACCGAGAAGTCGGGCATCGGGCCGAAGCGGAGCGCGGCCGCGTTGTTGTAGACCACGTCGAGCCCGCCGTAGGCGGCGGCAGCGTCGTCGACGAGCTTGCGTACCTGCTCGGGGTCGGTGAGGTCGACCGGCGCGATGCCGGTCATCTCCCCGCCGGCGCGGCGGACGAGTTCGACAGTCTCGTCGTTACCGGCGACCTGGAGGTCGGCCCCGACGACCTTCGCGCCCTCGCGTGCGAAGGTCAGCGCCGCGACGCGGCCCAGACCACCGCCGGTGCCGGTGATCAGCACGACCTTGCCATCGAGCGTTCCCATGGAAGTCCTCCTCGTTCGGGACCAACGCGCCCGGCTATGGGTGGTAGGTCGGATTGACATGTCAACAGGGCTAAGTCCTTGACCGGTCAATCGCTTCCCGTTACGGCTTACCGGGTGACGCTCACGACAGCCCTGCGCCGGGCCGGAGACAGAACGCGGCGGCAGGTGAGATCGCGACCGGAGCGGGAACGTCGCCAACCGGCACGCGACAGCGGAGCTGACCCCGAACTGGTCGGAGTCGGCCACGGTGGGCCCGAACCGCTCGGACGACCCGGAGACGCCCTGCGGGGACGTACGCTTGGCAGACTGTCGATCTGGGGGTGTGGGTGCGAACTCGGGCAACCGTGGCGGGTGGAGTGGTGCTCATCCTCGTCGCCGTGATCGCGATCTGGCTCGTCGTACGGCAGGTCGGCGACAACCTCACGTTGCCGCTGGTGGCACGGAAGTGCACAGTGCAGGCCGACGGAAGGGTCGCGCTGGACGCCGACCAGATGGCCAACGCGGCGACCATCGCGGCGATCGGCGCGAAGCGCGGAATGCCCGAGCGGGCCGTCGTGGTCGCGCTCGCCACCGCCTACCAGGAGTCCGGGCTGCGCAACCTCGCCGACGGTGACCGCGACTCGGTCGGCCTGTTCCAGCAGCGACCGAGCCAGGGCTGGGGCACCCCGGCGCAGATCCGCGACCCGCGCTACGCGGCCAACCGGTTCTACGCGGCGCTCAAGAAGGTGCGCGGCTGGGAGAAGATGCGCGTCACCGATGCCGCCCAGCGGGTGCAGCGCTCGGCGTTCCCCGAGGCGTACCAGAAGTGGGCCGACGACTCCGAGGTGCTCAGCCGGGCCCTGATGGGCGACGCAAGCGGCGCGGTCGCCTGCACGGTGGGGCGCACCCCGGTGATGCACGGCGCGGCGGCGGCCGCGCAACTTACCCGCAACCTCGTGCTGGACTGGGGGTTGAAGGGCACCGACCCGACCAACCCGACCGGGTTGGCGGTGACTCCGGGCGACCAACGCGACGGCTGGCGCTATGCGCACTGGCTGGTGTCGCACGCCCAGGACCACGGTGTGAAGCGGGTCCGCTTCGGCGACCTGGAGTGGACCGCCCGCGGCGGCTCGTGGGACCGGGTGGACGGCCCGCAGAGCCCCGCCGGCCAGGTCGTGGCCGAGGTGTTCAACGAGGGTTGACCGACCCGGATCTCTTAACCGGCAGTCACCGCACAATCGGGCAATGAACATCAAATCGAGCTATTGATCACCTCGATCTCACTCTGTGCGTTTCTCTCGCTGCGTGGGGTCCCACTGCGGCCAAATCCCGCACCACGCCCTCCCCGACGCCTGGACCACCGCGTTACGATCGGCGGCCTGTGCCAGAAAAGGTTTCACCTCATGGGGAGGGGTACGACGCGGTGTTCGATTACGGCGACCGGACCGGTTACGAACCGATCAGCGACACTGACCGCAAGGAGTTCCACGAGCAGGGCTTCCTCCTGCTGCGCAACGTCCTGACGGAGGACCACCGGGCGGCGCTGGAGGCGGCGGTCGACCGCGTCTACGCGGAGGAGCAGGCGAAGGGCACCACCAAGAAGGACGGCACCCTGCACCTGCTGGGCTTCCTGGAGCGCGACGAGCTCTTCGGTGAGCTGCTGACCCACCCGATCGCCTTCCCGTACATGTGGGGGCTGGCCGGCTGGAACATCTACACCCACCACAACCACCTGGACGTGACCCCTCCGGCCGCCGAGCCGGAGAAGCCGTACTGGGGTTGGCACCAGGACGGGTACCGGCAGAACTCCGACCCGGAGACGATGGACCCAAACCTGCCCCGGCCGATGTTCTCGCTGAAGGTCGCGTACGTGCTGTCGGATCTCTCCGAGACCGGCCGCGGCGCTACCAAGGTCATCCCGGGCAGCCACCTGAAGAACTCGCTGCCCCGGCCGGCGGACCTCACGGTGCAGAACCCCGACCCGGAGGGCACGGTGGAGATCACCGCCAACCCGGGCGACGCCTTCATCTTCGACCGTCGGCAGTGGCACTCCCGGTCGACGAACCTGTCGACAATCACCCGCAAGATGCTCTTCGTCGGCTACACCTACCGGTGGATCCGTCCGCTGGACGAGCTGCACCCCGACCTGAACGGCGAGTGGTACCGCAACCGCACCCCCGTGCAGCGCCAGCTGATCGGTGAGGGCACCCACACCGCCAACTACTGGGGCATCAACTGGGACGGGTACGTCGACGACGAGATCCCGCTGCGCAAGGAGCTCAAGGAGCGCGGTCTGCTCGACCGCAACATCCCCTGGCTCCGCTGATCCCCTGCTCGTAGAACGGCCCTCTGCCACCGCTGAACGATGGCAGGGGGCCGTTCCACGTCCGCTCCCGGAGAGCGCGTTACGGGCCACCGGCCACCGCACTGTCGGTAGCGTGGCGGGTGCGCGGAGTTGGGCGCGGCGCCGCCGTCCAGGGCGCGGGGTGGCACAGGAGGCAGCCGCAGTGACGTCCGCTCCGCTCCCCCGGATCCTCCGCCGCCGCGGCGAGCCGGAGTACCCGACCTTCCTGGAACTCTTCTTCGACCTGATCTACATCTTCATGTTCTCCCGGCTCGCCGCCAGCCTGGCCGAGCACCTCACCGTCCGGGGTGCGGCGCAGACCGCCGTCCTGCTGCTGGCCGCCTGGTGGGTCTGGGTCCTGACCGCGTGGCTCACCGACCTGTTCAACCCCCGACTGCCGATCATCCAGGCGACCGTCCTGCTGGTCATGCTCGGCACCCTGCTGATGGCGATCGCGACGCCGTACGCCTTCGGCCGTTACGGGTGGCTCTTCGTCGCGGCGTACTTCGGCATTCACCTGGTCCGGGACGCCGTCCTGATCCCCGGCACCCGAGTGAACCGGCCGATCCAGGCCAGGAGCATCCGGGTGTTCTTCTGGTTCGGCGTCACCGTGACACCCTGGGTGGCCGGAGTGTTCGTGGACGAGACCGCTCGACTGGTGCTCTGGTCGCTCGCGGTGGCAGTCGACCTCGGCTCGGCCCGGGCCGGCTGGCCGACGCCGGGGCTGGGGCGCACCGAGCTCGCCAGCCAGATCTTCACCGGGGTGCATCTCTCCGAGCGGCACCGGGCGATCTTCATCGTCGCGCTCGGCGAGTTGATCCTGAGCACCGGCACGGGGCTGGCCGGCAGCGGATTCACGGCCGGCGCGGTGGCCACCGCCGCTGTCGCGTTCGTCAGCGCGGTCCTGCTGTTCCAGCTCTACTTCCAGCGGGTCCAGCGGATCCTGGCGCCACCTAGCGTCGCATCTGTAGAACGGGTCCGCTCCGGCACCTCCACCTCGTACAGCCATCTGGTCATGGTCGCCGGGGTGGTGTTGGTCTCGACCAGCACCTCGATAATCATCGACCGGCCGTCCGGCCACGACCCGGTCGAGCTGATGGTCGCCACCCTCGGCGGACCGATCCTGTTCCTGCTCGGCAGCGTCCTGTTCGATGCCGTGGTGACCGGCCGGATCCTCTGGTCCCGGGTGCTGGCGATCGTGGCGTTGTGTGCCCTGATGGCACCCGCCACACTCCTGCTCCCGCCCCTGACCGGCCTGGTGTTGGCGAACCTGGTCCTGCTGATCACTCTGGTCGGGGAAGGGCTGGCCGCGCGCGGCCGCCCGGTCGGGGCCACCGCGCCAGCACGATGAAGGGCCGTCCGCGAGGGTCGTACCGAGTCAGCGCAGCATCGGCGGCGCCGGCGTACGTGCGTGTTGCCGGGTGCTCACCAGGTTCGCCGCGGCGATCAGCGCCAGCACTGTCATGGCGAGCAGCGCGACAAGCACCGGCGGCAGCAGGGGCGTGGCCGGCGCCACGCACGCCAGCAGCACCAGCCCGGCCGACCGGGACCGCGAGATTCGCCCGAACACGGTGAAGTCGAGTACGCCCCGACCGACCAGGTACAACGCGGGACCACCGAGGATTACCGCAGCCCACGACGGCGGGGTCTCGCCCCATGGGCGGCTCACCACGAGGTGACTGGTGACCGCCGCGCCGACGATTCCGGCCACCATGATCAGATGGGTGACCGCGGCGGACTGGGTGAGCAGCCCCGGGTTGGACGACCGGGCGATCGCCTCGGTCAGCAGCTCACCCGCCCGGTAGATGTAGATCCGCCACATCAGCACCACCGTGCCGAACACCACCGCCAGCGCCCAGGCCCGTTCCATCGTGTACTCGCTCATGCTGAAGGTCGTTCCGGTCACGAAGATCGAGACACCGAGCGCGACGATGACGAACTGCCGGTAACGCTCGGCCACCCGTCCCCCGGCCAGCCGCCAGTCGCGCGCTCGTGAGTGCCCGATCCTCGGCACCGGCCAGCCGAACCCGGCCGCCGAGTATTCGACGACGACCGCGAGGGCCCAGATCGGCAACTGGCCCGAGCCTCCGACGAGCGCCCCACCGATCCAGCCGACACCGGCGACGCCCTCCCAGATCTGGATCCGGATGATGCTGGGAAGCAGGGTCCTGCTCGGGGCGACAAGGGAGTAGTAGACGGAGGTGCTGGCGTGGATGAGCACGTACGTGACCGCGAAGAGCAGCGCGTGATCGCCATACGCATCGGCCGCGGCCGCGGCCAACAGCAGGCTGGCCGCCGCCACCCAGATGAGCTGCCCTTGCCCGGACGGGCGTTCCAGGTCGAGGCTGTCCGCCCCCCACACGGTCAACGCCCAGATCATCGTGAACGCGAGCAGCAGCACCAGCGTCTCGGCGGCGCCGGTCCAGGTCAGGTTCTCGGCCAACGTGGTCGCCAAGGTGACAAGCGCGAAGACGTAGACCAGGTCGAAGAAGAGTTCCAGGAACGCCGGACGCTTGAAGTCCGGATCGGTGGGTGACGCCGCTGCGGCACCGCCCTCCGTTGCCATCGACATCGCGCTCCACCCGGTCCCCGCCGCACGCCCCCGTTGGGGACAATACGGGCAAGTCCGCCGCCCGGCCCGACGTTCCTGGAGGGCCGCCTGCCGGGTGGGCAGCCCTCTCCGCCCCGTCGAGGACGTCCTGGTGCGCTGAGCGTCGCGTCGGTGACGGTCAGCGCCTCAGCCGCCGGCGGACCTTCTCCCGGATCGGCTCCGGCAGGCCCTCCGCGTCGAGCAGCCGAGGCAACAACTCCGGCTCCAGGCTGGTCGCCCGGAACACCTCGCCGATGGTCACACCGTGCGCGGGTCGGTCCACCACCTCGACCGGGTCGCCCGCGCCGACCTCCCCCTCGCGCAGAACCCGCAGGTAGGCCCCGGGCGACGCCCGGACCGTGAACCGCTTGATCAGATCCGGTACGCCCCAGAACCCGGCGAAGGTGGTGCAGGGGGTGCGCGGCTTGGTGACCTGGAGCAGGGCCGACCCGACCTGCCACTGCTCGCCGATCACCGCGCCCGTCACGTCGACCGCGTAGGTGGTCAGGTTCTCGCCGAAGCCGCCGGGCGGGATGGCGCGGCCCAGTTCGGCCACCCACCAGGCGGCGTCCTCCTCGGCGTAGGCGTAGACCGCCTGGTCAGGACCACCGTGATGGGCCCGCTCGCCGATGAAGTCGCCCGCCAGGCCGCCGGTGAGCAGCGACACCGGGCCGTCGACCGGCCGCTTGTCGATGCCGCTGCGGCCGCTCGCGTCGCCCGCCCACCCCGCCTCGGTCACGATGCCGAGGTTCACCGCTGCCACCCTGCCCGTCATGACCGTCAGCCTAGCGGCGGCCCGACGCCGCTCAGCCCGTCCGGCGCGGGGGGTCGGCACCGGCATCAGCGGTCCGCGCGTAGGCCCGCGCGGGCGTCGGGCCGTCCTGGGGTCAGCCCTTGACGGCGCCGGCCACCAGGCCGGAGACCATCCGACGCTGCACCAGCAGGAAGAAGATGATGACCGGCAGGGTGAACAGGGTGGACGCGGCCATCACCGGGCCCCAGTTGGTGTCGTCCCGACCGAAGAAGAAGGTCATCGCGACCGGCAGGGTGTAGCTGCCCTGGTCGTTGATGAACGTCAACGCGAAGATCAGCTCGTTCCACGCCGTGATGAAGGAGAAGATGCTGGTGGCCACCAGGCCGGGGGCGACCAGCGGGAAGAGCACCCGGCGGAAGGTCTGGGCCCGGCTGGCCCCGTCGATCGCCGCCGCCTCCTCCAGTTCCTTCGGCACCGCGGCGACGAAGCCGCGCAGCATCCAGACCGCGAACGGCAGCGAGAAACCGAGGTACGTGAGGATCAGGCTGGGCAGGGTGTTGTAGAGCCCCAGCCGCTGGATCATCAGGAACAGCGGGATGACCAACGCCTCCAGCGGGATCATCTGCACCACCAGCAGCATGATCAGGAAGCTGGTCCGCAGCCGGAACCGGAACCGGGCCACCGCTGTCGCGGCGAGCAACGCCACCAGACCGCTGAGCACCACAGTGGAGACGGCCACCAGCGCGCTGTTGAGGAAGAAATCGAGGAAGCTGACGCCGGGGATCAGGTTGCCGGTCAGGATCTCCCGGTAGTGCGTCAACGTCGGATGGGTGGGCACCGGCTGCGGGGTGGCCGAGAAGATCTCGTTGCTCGGCTTCAACGAGGTGGAGATCATCCAGTAGACCGGGAACGCCGCGAAGAGCGCGACCAGCAGCCCGGCGCCGTTGAGAGCGACCTTCTTCACGACTCGTCCTCCTGCCTGAGCACCATCCGTACGTAGAAGCCGGTGACCACGAGCAGGATCAGCGTGAGGATCACCGCGATGGCCGCGCCGAGCCCGTACTTCGGCGGCGGAGAGAAGGCTTCGGCGTACGAGTAGATGGCGAGCATGAACGTCGGCCGGTCCTGGGTGCCGCCGGCCAGCACGAACTGCTGGGTGAAGACCTTGAAGTCCCAGATCGTGGAGAGCACGATCAGGATTCCGAAGACCGGGCGCAGCAACGGGAAGGTGATCTTCCAGAAGACCCGCCACGGGCTGGCGCCGTCCACCCGGGCCGCCTCGTGCAGCTCACTCGGCACGCTCTTGAGACCGGCCAGCACACTCACCGCGATGAACGGGAACGAGTGCCAGACCACCACCAGGGTGAGGATGGCGAAGAAGAGCAGAGGCGAGTTGAACCAGCCGTAGCCGGTCCAGTCGCTGCGCCCGAACAGGCCGTTCGAGAGCCCGTCCGGCAACGCGTTGAACAGCCACGTGACCAGGCCGCTCGTGTCGTCGAAGATCCACTTCCAGACGATGGTGCCGGTCAGCGCGGGCGTGGCCCAGGCGAGCATCACGCAGCTGGCCACGAACGTCGCCATCTTGCGACCGAGCCGGTTGAGCAGCAACCCCACCAGGGTGCCGAGCACCATCGTGAGCAGCACGTTCGCCGCGGCGAACAGAACCGTGTTGCGCAGCACGGTCAGGAAGAACGGGTCGGAGAGGATGTCGGTGTAGTTGCCGAGCCCCACCCACGGCCAGTCGCGATCGCCGCGCAGTTGCCGGACGCTGTTCAGCCGGTAGAAGGACATCACCACCACCTGGCCGAGCGGCCAGAGCAGCAGCACCCCGATGATCAGCAGGGCGGGCAGGAGCAGCAGGTAGGGCAGGCGGTCCACCCGGCGACGCCGCCGCACGGGGGTCTCCCGCGCGACGGCCGTCTCCGGGTTTTTGGTCTGTGAGCTCACTTGCTGTTCAAGATGCCTTCCATCTCACCGGCCGCGTCGGCGGTAGCCTTCTCGACCGTCTTCTGACCCTTCATGACCGAGCTGTTCATCGCCTGGGTCACCGTCTTCGTCCGGCTGACCTCCACCCACTTCGGGGTGAGCGGCGTGAGCTTGGTGTTCTGCATGGTGGTGGCGAACGCCGCCATCACCTTGTCGTTCGCGTACGCGTCACCAGAGACCAGATCCTGGTAGACGGGGAAGAAGCCGAGGCTGCTCGCGAAGCTCTGCGCGTTCTTCTTGTTCAGCAGCACGGTCAGGTAGTCCCAGGCAAGGTCCTGCCGCTCGCTGTCCTTCCAGATCGCCACGTCCGAGCCGCCCGCGAAACCGGGCGCCGCCTTGCCGTCCGGGCTGGGGATCGGGAACGTACCCCAGACCTTCTCGATCTCGGGGTTGTCCTTCTTGATGGCGCCCTGCTGCCAGCTACCGGCGAAGGCCATCGCGGCCTTGCCGGTGGCGAACTGGGTACGCGCGTCGATCTCGTTCCAACCCGCGGCGGCCGGCGGTGCGACCTTGTGCACGGTCACCAGGTCGGTCCAGAACTTGACGGCCCGCTGCGCCTCGGGCGTGGTGTAGCCGGACTTCCAGGTGCCGCCCTGGTTGCTGGCGATCTCGCCGCCCGCGCCCCAGAGGAAGGAGTAGAAGGGCAGCTCGGAGTTGCCGGGCAGCGCGATGCCGTAGGTGCCCTTCTTCTTCGCCTGCACCGCCTTGGCCACCGTGACCAGGTCGTCCCAGGTCTTCGGGGGCTGCACGCCGGCCTCGGCGAACCAGTCGGTGCGGTAGTAGATGGCGCGCACACCCGCGTACCAGGGCACGCCGTACTGCTTGCCGTCGAGCTGCGCGTTGCGCACCAGGTCAGGCAGCAGATCCTTGCCGTCGGCCCAGCCACCCATCCGACCACTCACGTCGGCGAGCGCCTCCTGGGCGGCCCAACCCTGGGTCTCGGTGTTGCCCAGTTCGGTGATGTCCGGCCCCTCACCGCCGGCGAGCGCGGCCTGGAACTTCTTGGGCGCCTCCAACCAGGGGATGTACTGCACGACCACGTCGGTGTCGGGGTGCTTCTGGCGGAACTCGGCCTCGACCCCGTCGAGGAAGGAGTTCTGCGCGTCCCCGCCCTCGCCCATCATCCAGACCGTGAGCTTGCTGTCGTCGGCCGCGTCGTCGCCGGAGCCTCCACAACCGGTCAGCACCATCGCGGCCGAGGCCACCATGGCAGTGACCGGGGCCAGCCGCTTCCACCTGTTCACGCCACTTCTCCCCTCGCGCCGCCTGGAACTAACCTTCTCCGCCGCACCCTAGTACGGAGAATTCCTTTACGACAGTGGGCGGGACTGGCCGAAGCCTGGCGACCGTACCGCAGGGGCCCGACGACAGGCGCTCCAGCATCGGGCCAAAGCCGGGCACTTCAGCACGAAAGAGCGCCCGGCTCTCGGCCGGGCGCTCTTTCCAGTCGTGCAGTCCTACAAGTAGTGCTGTGTCGTCAGATGATGCCGGGTCGTTATCGGGTGACGCGGCGGCGGCCACCCACACCGGCCACCAGCGCGACAGCGATCGCGGCCACCACGACCTGCACCAGCAGCTCGCCCCAGTCGACACCGTTCGTCTCGGTCGCGATGCCGATGGCCCGCGCCAGGATCGTGCCCAGCAGCGCAGCGCCGACACCGATCAGCAGGTGCAGCCAGATCGGCATGTTCTGCCGGCCCGGGACGACCAGGCGGCCGAGCGCGCCGACGATGAGACCAACAACGATCGCAGTGATGATGCCCCACACGGTGAGCTCCACGGCCACCCTCCTTCAAGAATGTCTGACACACGGTTCGTGTGCTTCCTGTCGTGACCGTTAATTGCCCGACCCACCTAAATTCCAAACCGACTTCACTCACGAAACGATCACGACTTGGCCGACAGGAACACGTACCACCGCAGGCCCCATCCGACCGTCGGTCCACCCGCCCCGGACACCCCGGGCCGCCGGACACCTGGGCCACCGGGCCACCGGGCCGCGTTCAACAAAAGGTCGTTGAGGCCGCCGCATCCCGCGGAGCCGGATGACGTCGTCCAACCGGAGCGGACCGAGAGATCTTGGACAGTTTCCGTTCCCGTGGAACGGAAACTGTCCAAGATCTCTCGACACGCGGCTGCGAGATGGACTTGCCGGGGGTGATGGCACTGCTGCACGGCGGTACATCCACCCAGGACGCCTCGACGTCACCGCAATCGAGCCGATCACCGCGATCCAGCCCATCGGGGACGCTCGACAGGGCGCCGCAGACCTCCGGCGGGCTCGCCCACAGACCTCGAGCCGCACGCCGGAGACGTCGGACGAGAGGCCGTCGCGGTGGACAGAACCGGTGACGACCGTGGGCGGCGGGGTGGAACGCCGATGGGCGCCCGACCTGTCGGTCGGGCGCCCATCGAGGTGTCGCGGTGGTACGGCTGATGCTGTGGTGTTACCGGGTCACGCGGCGGCGGCCACCCACACCGGCAACCAGTGCGACAGCGATCGCGGCCACCACGACCTGCACCAGCAGCTCGCCCCAGTCGATGCCGCTCGTCTCGGTCGCGATGCCGATGGCCCGCGCCAGGACGGTGCCCAGCAGGGCCGCGCCAATACCGATCAGCATGTGCAGCCAGATCGGCATGTTCTGCCGGCCCGGGACGACCAGACGGCCGAGCGCGCCGACGATGAGACCAACAACGATCGCAGTGATGATGCCCCACACGGTGAACTCCACGGTCGCCCTCCTTCAAAAGAATGTCTGACACACGATGTGTGCGCTTCCTGTCGTGACGGCTAAGTGCCCGACCCACCGAAAGCCCAAACCGACTCACCGCTAAGGACAACGTCAGTCGTCAATGTTTTCGGGGTGCGTCGGTTGGCACGTGGGTGCGTCCACACAGGTAGAAGCCCATGTCGTCGACCGGCCGACCCCACGACAGCGACAGAAAAATTTCCGCACCCGGCGGTCACACTCGCGCCCGGCCGGCAGTAACGGCGGGCCCGACAGAGGCCAGGGCGGGCGAGCACGCGGGACAGGCGGGCACACCGGAAACGCGACGCGCCCGGGTGCGTGTGGCACCCGGGCGCGTACGGCGTCGCGACCTACTTCTTGCCGGCGGCCTTGCCGTCGCCGGAGTCGGAGGAGAGGGCGGCGATGAAGGCCTCCTGCGGCACCTCGACCCGGCCGACCATCTTCATCCGCTTCTTGCCCTCCTTCTGCTTCTCCAGCAGCTTGCGCTTACGGCTGATGTCGCCGCCGTAGCACTTGGCGAGCACGTCCTTGCGGATCGCCCGGATGGTTTCCCGGGCGATGACCCGGCTGCCGATGGCCGCCTGGATCGGCACCTCGAACTGCTGGCGCGGGATCAGGGTGCGCAGCTTGGCGGCGATGGTGACGCCGTAGTTGTACGCCTTGTCCTTGTGCACGATGGCGCTGAACGCGTCCACCGGCTCGCCGTGCAGGAGGATGTCCACCTTCACGAGCTCGGACGCCTGCTCGCCGGAGGGCTCGTAGTCGAGCGAGGCGTAGCCCTTGGTACGGCTCTTCAGCTGGTCGAAGAAGTCGTAGATGATCTCCGCGAGGGGCAGCGTGTAGCGCAGCTCCACCCGGTCGGCGGAGAGGTAGTCCATGCCGAGCAGGGTGCCGCGCCGGCCCTGGCAGAGCTCCATGATCGCGCCCACGTAGTCGTTGGGCGTCAGCACGGTGGCCCGGACCACCGGCTCGTACACCTCGGCGATCTTGCCGGTGGGGTACTCGCTCGGGTTGGTCACGACGATCTCCTCGCCGTCGTCCGTGATCGCCCGGTAGACGACGTTGGGCGCGGTGGAGATCAGGTCGAGGTTGTACTCGCGCTCCAGCCGCTCCCGGATGATCTCCAGGTGGAGCAGGCCGAGGAAGCCGCAGCGGAAGCCGAAGCCGAGCGCGCCGGAGGTCTCCGGCTCGTAGTCCAGGGCGGCGTCGTTGAGCTTGAGCTTGTCCAACGCCTCGCGCAGGTTCGGGTAGTCGGACCCGTCGATCGGGTAGAGGCCGGAGTAGACCATCGGCTTCGGGTCCTTGTAGCCACCCAACGCCTCGGTCGCCGGCCGGCTGTTGATGGTGACAGTGTCACCGACCCGGGACTGCCGGACGTCCTTCACACCGGTGATCAGGTAGCCGACCTCGCCGACGCCGAGCGCGTCGGCCTTGACCATCTCGGGTGAGATGACGCCGATCTCCAGCAGCTCGTGCACCGCCCCGGTGGACATCATCTTGATCCGGTCGCGGGCGCTGATCCGGCCGTCGATGACCCGGACGTACGTGACGACGCCGCGGTAGACGTCGTACACCGAATCGAAGATCATCGCCCGGGCGGGTGCCACGGCGTCGCCGACCGGTGGGATGAACTGCCGGACGATCTCGTCGAGCAGGTACGGGACGCCCTCACCGGTCTTGCCGGAGACCCGGATGCAGTCGGCGGGGTCGCCGCCGATGAGGTGGGCCAGCTCCTCGGCGTACTTCTCCGGCTGCGCGGCCGGCAGGTCGATCTTGTTGAGCACCGGGATGATGCGCAGGTCGTTCTCGAGAGCCAGGTAGAGGTTCGCCAGGGTCTGCGCCTCGATGCCCTGTGCGGCGTCGACAAGCAGCACGGCGCCCTCGCAGGCGGCCAGCGACCGGGACACCTCGTAGGTGAAGTCCACGTGCCCCGGGGTGTCGATCATGTTGAGCACCGCGTGCTCGCCGGCCCGCTCACCCTCGCGGATGGTCCACGGCATGCGGACGGCCTGGCTCTTGATGGTGATGCCGCGCTCGCGCTCGATGTCCATCCGGTCCAGGTACTGCGCGCGCATCTGCCGTGGGTCGACCACACCGGTGAGCTGCAGCATCCGGTCGGCCAGGGTCGACTTCCCGTGGTCGATGTGGGCGATGATGCCGAAGTTCCGGAGGCGACCGGGGTCGGTGGAACCGGGAGCGTTCGCGCCGGGATCGAGCTTCGGTGGCACAGCGGTCCGTTCTGGTCGGCTGACGTGAACAGGCCGGCGCGCCGCCGACCCCCTCTATGTTCCCACGCCGCCGGGGTAGGTCCGCTGCGCGGGCGATGGATCGACCCGAGAACCCCTCACTCCAGCGGCGGCTCAACGAAGAGCGCGGCCAGCCGGGGCAGCCGCCGACGCGCCTCGTCCTCGTCGTCGAAGTCCCAGAAGTCGTTGAGGTCCGGTGTCCGCACCGGGTCGCGGTCCGCCGGCAGTTCGCTCGCGGTGGCCTTGCGGTACGCGTCCCAGGGCACCGAGAGCATCTGCTCGGCGGAGAACTCCTCGCCGCTGAGCGAGGCCGCCCGCACCTGGGGCAATTCGGCCAGCGAGTCCGGTTCGGCGACCGCGCGGGCGAAGACGGCACGACCCTGGGTCATCAGCCAGCCCCGGAAGTGTTCGAAGCCGTCGGCCGAGGCACCACCGTTGATCAGGTACGCCGCGCCCCAGAGATCCGCCTTGTGCGAGGCGGCCAGCACCCGTGTCTGGTGCCGCGCGTACCCGATGATGTCCTCCGGGTCGCGCTCGGCGAGCAGCGCGACGGCCCGCGCCGCGACCGGGCCGGGCTCACCGCCGCCGCCGGCCCGCGCCTCGTCGATCAACTGCCAGAAGTCCTCGGTCCTCATGGCTTGGCAGTCTGGCAGTGTCGCCGTGCGTCGCGCACGTACCCCGGGGCAGCATGGTGGCATGTCCCCTCCCCTGCTGCCGCCGGTGCCGTACCACGCGAGCGCCCTGCGCCCGTCGTGGCCGGCCTTACCGGCGGCACTGCGGGCCGCGGTCGCCGAACGGCTGGGCGCGCCGGTGGTCACCGCCCGGGTCGCGGGCGCGGGCTTCACCCGCGGCTTCGCCGCCGTGCTCGACACCGCCGACGGTGGTCGGGCCTTCGTCAAGGCCGCACCCGCCGCCGAGCAACCGCATCTGGTCAACTGGTACGCCCGAGAGGCCGCGATCCTCGACCGGCTGCCGGCGGACCTGCCGGCGCCGCCCCCCCGGTGGACCCTCTCCGCGGCCGGCTGGTTCGTGCTGTGTACCGACGCCGTCGACGGGCACACCCCGCGCCTGCCCTGGGCGCCCGCCGAGTTGGACGCCACCCTCGCCGGGTACGCGCAGGTCGCCGCCGCCCTGGCCGACCCGCCGGCCGAGTTGACCGCGCTCGGCCTGCCGCGCCTGGCCGACCTGGCCAGGTCGGACATCCTCTGGTGGGAAGAGGTCGCCGCCGGTCGTGAGCCGAGCCCGCCACTGCCCGCGCCACTCCTGGGCCGGCTGCCCGAGCTGGTGGAGTTGGAGTCCCTCCTCCCCCGGTACGCCGACGGGGCGACCGGCCTGATCCACGGCGATCTGCGGGTCGACAACGTGCTGATCGGCGCGGACGGCCGAGCCTGGTTCTGCGACTGGACCTGGGTCTGCTCCGGGCCGGCCTGGTTCGACGTGGCCGGCCTGCTGCTCACCGCGTACGCCAGCGGGTTGGACGCGGACCGTCTCTTCGCCGCGCACCCGGCCACCGCCGGCGCGCCCCCGGACGCCCTGGACGCGACCCTGGCCGCGTTGGCCGGCTACTACCTGACCGGCGCTGCGGCGGCACCACCGACGGCCTCGCCGCACCTGCCCGCCCATCAGCGATGGAGCGGCGAGCAGTCGCTCGACTGGCTGGCCCGCCGCCAGGGCTGGCGGTGAAGCGGACCGGGCTGGCGGGGATGCGAGCCGGGCTGGCGGGGACGCGAGCCGGGCTGCCGCCCGGGCTGGCGGGTGAGCCGCTGCCCTGGTCGAGGGCGTAACCTGGTCCCCGACGGGCCGGGTCCGTCCGCGCGAAGGCCGAGCCGTTTTGGCTCGTCCCGGGCGACCTGGTAACCTGGCTCTTCGCGCAGCGATGACGCATGTTCGTCATCACGCGCAATAAGCTGACCAACCCGAGCTATCAAGACGAGGCTGTCGCGTGGCGAACATCAAGTCCCAGATCAAGCGCAACCGGCAGAACGAGAAGGCCCGGCTGCGCAACAAGTCGGTCAAGTCGTCGCTGAAGACCGCCGTCCGGAAGTTCCACGAGGCTGCCGAGGCCGGTGACGTCGAGAAGGCGACCGCGCTCATGCTGGACGCCTCGCGCAAGCTGGACAAGGCCGTCAGCAAGGGCGTGATCCACTCCAACCAGGCCGCGAACCGCAAGTCCGCGATCGCAAAGCGCGTGGTGTCGCTCTCCGTCTGACGACTTCACCGTCAGACTGATTCGGAAAGCCCCGGGCCCAGGCCCGGGGCTTCCGTGTGCCCAGCGGCCGGCCGTCCAAGCCCTCAGAGCAGCATGCCCGCCTTGAGCGCCCGCCTTGAGATCTTGGAAGGAAAGTGCCCCAAGAGGGGCCGTTCCGCTCCAAGATCTACGACGAGTGCGTCGGTGGGCGCGTCGGCGCGTCGGTGTGCGGGGGCGATGTGTCCGTCGCCACGACGACGCCGGGCACGCTGTGCAGGATCCACTCCACCTGCGCTCGCCCGACCGCCGGCTCCATCTGCCGGCGAAACCGGTCCCGTTCCTGCTCGGGCACGAGCGCGGCGGAACGGACAACGACCGCGGCCACCATGTCGTTGAGTTTGACCATGGCCGCCACCACGACCGGCAACACCAGCACCGCCCACCAGCTGACCAACTCGGCGAGGGCGAGCAGCACCGCCAGGGCGATGGCGCCCTCGAAGAAGAGGAAGCACAGCACCCCGCCGGGGTTGACGAACCGCAGGCCGAGCAGCCGGGCGTAGAGCGGCCGGTAGCGCTCCTCGTCCACTCCAATGGTTGCCCACACTGGGCGGTTCGCCCTCGTCACCTGGTGCTGCCCTGCCGGGCCGCCGCGACGGAGAAGACCGCACGTTCCAGGGCGTACGCCCGGTCGTCGGAGCCGCCCTTGACGGCCGCGTTGCACTCGGCGGCGACCTGCATCGCCCGGACCAGGCCCTCCGGCGTCCAGCCCCGCGCCTGCCGCTGCGCCCGTTCGATCTTCCAGGCGGGCATTCCGAGGCTGCTGGCGAGCTGGTACGCATTACCTCGCCCGGCCGATGCCACCCGGGCCACCGTGCGCACGCCGTCGGCCAGGGCGTCGGCGATGGGCACCGGGTCGACCCCGACATGCAGGGCCCAGCGCAGTGCCTCAAGCGCCGCCGGCACGTCGCCGACCATTGTGGCGTCGGCCACCGTGAAGCCGGTCACCTCGACCCGGCCCCGGTAGTAACGGGAGACCGTCTCGGCGCTGATCCGCCCGTCAGTGTCGGCGATCAGTTGGGAGCAGGCGGCGGCCAGCTCGCGCAGGTCGTTGCCGACCGCGGCGATGAGCGCTTCGGCGGCGTCGTCGGTGCACTTTCCGCCGGCCCGGCGGATCTCGTCGCGGACGAAGGTCACCCGGTCGCGGTGCCCCTTGAGCTTGCCGGCCGGGACCACCGTCGCGCCGGCCGCCCGCAGACCGTCGGCGAACGCCTTGCCTTTCGCACCGCCC
Source organism: Micromonospora ureilytica (assembly GCF_015751765.1). NCBI lineage: Bacteria > Bacillati > Actinomycetota > Actinomycetes > Micromonosporales > Micromonosporaceae > Micromonospora > Micromonospora ureilytica. The sequence goes on along the minus strand of NZ_JADOTX010000001.1, from coordinate 7,033,960 downwards.
AGGTGCAGCACCAGCAGTTGGACGTCCGGGTCGGGGTTCTTCGCGTACGCCAACAGCGCGGCGACCAGATCCTTGCGGGCGTCCTGGCCGGAACGCAGGACCAGCAGCCGCCGTCCGCCGAACAGCGAAGGGCTGAGCATCTCGGCGATCTCGCCGACGGTGAGCGCACTGGCCTGGTACTCGCGGACGTCCACCTCGGCGTCGACGCTGCGAACCTTCGCGACAGCTTCGGTGACCGCGCGCGTGGCGAGCAGTTCCTCGTCACCGAGGACGAGCAGAATGGGGGCGAGGCTGGCGGGGGTCACGTCGCCCATATTCGCACGGCCTGCGGCGGGATCGTGCCTGCTCATTCGCTGCTTGATCGGCGCAGCCCGCACACAGCGCAAATCCAGACATCCGGCTCAATTACCCGTTTAATCCGCAAGTCACCCGCTCAATGGACCGCCCGCCGCCTTGATCAGGGTTGTCGGCCTGCGGGCACACCTCGCCGGGCCACCGCCAGGCCGTCGCCCGTTCGGACCGCCGCCACATCGCCGTCCGTGTCGGTACGCAGCACCCGCACGCCGCCTCTGCTCAGTCGGGCAAGCAACCCCGGACTCGGGTGCCCGTAGGTGTTGCCCGTGCCCACCGGCACGAGCGCCACCGTCGGCCGCACCGCGTCGAGGAAGCCCGGGTCCTGGTACGCCGACCCGTGATGAGCGATTTTCAGCACGTCCGCCCGTAGCTGGCCGGGCGCCGCCCGCGTCACCATCGCGTGCTGCTCCTCGGTTTCCGCGTCGCCGGCCAGCAGGATCCGCACCCCGGCCACCGTGGCGCGCAGCACCAGCGAGTTGTTGTTGGGGTCGGACCTGGTCCCGGCCAGCGGGTACGGCGGGCCGAGCACCAACAGGTCGACCCCGCCCACGGGATGGCGAGCGCCGGCCACCGTGGTCAGCAGCGCTGCCCGCCCGCCGGCGGCCGCCGCCCGGACCTGGTCCCGGCCGCTCTCCGGGTCGGTCGACGAAGGCATCAGCACGGCACCCACCCGCCGCCCCCGGAACACCCCGGCGACCCCGCCCACGTGGTCGGCGTGGAAGTGGCTGATCACCAGCAGGGGCACCTCCCGTACGCCGAGCCGACGCAGGCAACCGTCCACCGCACCCGGTTCCGGCCCGGCGTCCACCACCACGGCCCGGCCGGGGTCGACCGGGAGCACCAGGGCGTCGCCCTGGCCCACCTCGCAGGCCACCACCACCCAGCCGGCGGGCGGCCAACCGGCGGCCATCAGCCGAACCGGCAGGGCACCCAGCGCGGCGGCGACACCGACAACCGCCACCAGCCGGCGTACGAGTGGCCGGCGCACCGCGATCAGCAGCGCAACGGTCAGCCCGGTCAGCAGGAGGGCACCGGGCACCCCGCCCGGCCACGGCAGGGTGCCGCCCGGCAGTCGAGCACCCTGCCGGGCGATGATCACCAGCCACCAGGCCGGCCAACTCGCCAGCCACGCGACGAACTCGGCACCGGCCGGCCAGATCGGCGACATCATGGCCGCCAGCACGCCCAGCACGGTCGCCGGCGCGATGGCCGGCACCGCCAGCAGATTGGCCGGCACCGCCACCAGGCTCACCGTGCCGGAGATCCCGGCGACGACCGGGCCGCAGGCAAGTTGGGCGGCCGCCGGCACGGCCAACGCCTCGGCCAGCCCCGGCGGGACGCCTCGCCGCCGCAACCCGTCCCGCCAGCGTGGCGCGAGCAGCAGCAGGCCACCGGTGGCCAGCACGGAGAGCGCGAACCCCGGGTCCCCGGCCAGCTCGGGGTCGACGAGCACCAGCACGGTCACGGCGGCGGCCAACGCGGGCAACGCCGCGCGGGGACGACCGGCGGCGAGCGCGGCGAGACCGATCGCGCCCATCGTGGCGGCTCGTACGACGCTCGGCGACGGACGGACCAGAATGACGAACCCCACGAGCGCCACCCCGCACAGCCCGGCAGCGAGCCACGGACCGGCCCGCGACCACCGGGCCAGCAACAACACCGCACCCACCACGATCGCCACGTTGGAGCCGGAGACCGCGTTGAGATGGGTCATCCCGGTGGCCTGGAACTCCGCCTCGACGGCGGGTGGCAGTCGGCTGGTGTCGCCCACCACCAGACCGGGCAGCAGCCCACCGGGGTCGTCGGGCAGCGGCGCGCAGGCGCGTTGCAGGCCGGTACGCAGCGTCCCGGCGGCGCGCTGCGCCCAGGACGGCGCACCGTGCCGCTCCGGTGGGCCGTTGGTGCTGAGCACCGCCGCGGTGAGGTCGCCACCGTGCGGTACGCCGAGCCGGCCGTCGGCGGTGAGGCGCTGCCCGGGCAACAGGCCCCGCCAGGCCGGGTCGGTGGCCAGGACGAGCAGCCGCACCGACGCGTGGATCCGCCGACCATCCGGGCCGGTGAGCCGAACCAGTTCGGTCGAGACCAGCAACATGCCTAGCCGCCCGGCGCTCCGGATCGGGCGCGGGTCGTCCCGGACGACCAGGTCGGCGGTGACCGGAGCTCGTTGCTCAGCGAGGGCACGGATCGGCGGCGCGTCGCGAACGGCGAGCTGGGCGGCGGTGCCCGCACCACCGCAGACCACACCGAGGCCGACCGCCACGGCGACCCACCCGTAACGCCGCAGCATGGGTCGGGGACGGCCGAGGCGGCCGAGCAGGTGCACAGCACCAAGCGCCGTCAGCCCGGCCGCCGTGCCGGCCACCAGCAGGAGGGTGCTGCTGCCGAGGTGCAGGCCGGCGAGCGCCGTGAGCCAGGCCGCCACGGCGAGCCCCGCCAGTCTCAGATCCGGCGGCTCGGGCTGCGCCACGCCGACCGGCGGTGGGTCGGCGGCTCCGGCGAACCCGCTCACACCGTCACCAGATCCTTGAGCTGCTCGTAGCGGGCATCGCCGATCCCGTCGACCTGGCGTAGGTCGCCGACGGACTTGAACCCGCCGTGCTGATCACGGTGAGCGAGGATCCGTTGGGCGAGCACCGGCCCCACCCCGGGCAGCGCGTCGAGCTGGGCCAGTGTCGCGGTGTTGAGGTTCAGCGGCCCGACGGCGGGTGCCGCACCGCCCGCCACAGGCCCGGCCGCGCCCGGCACCGGCGGTGGCGTCACCCCCACCACGATCAACTCGCCGTCGGTGACCTTGCGGGCGGGGTTGAGCAGCGCCACGTCAACCCCGGGCAGCGCGCCGCCGGCCGCCTGCACCGCGTCGGCGAGACGGGACCCGGCCGGCAGGCGTACCAAACCGGGTTTTCGGACCTTGCCCGCGACCGCCACCACCAACTCGCCGGAGCCGGACACGCTGGGGTCACCCGCCGGTGCGGCCGACGCAGTTTCGCTGGCCAGCGGCGCGATCGGCTCCGACTGCGGCCGGGCCTGCCAGGCCCAGCCTGCCGCACCCACGACCACCACCACGGCGACGACCGCCAAGGCCCGCACACCGCGCCGCCCAGGGTCGAACGCCCCTGGCCCGGGCAACCGTGACTCGGGCGGGAGGGCAAGGCCGTCCGAAGCCGACTCCGCGACAGGCGCGGCGGGTCGGGAGGCAGGCGGCCCACCGACCAGGGACGACGAGGGTACGCCCGTGAGCGGCGCCTCCGGCCGGGGCAGCGGTGCGACAACCGCCTCCGTCAGCCGGCGCAGGCGCTGGCGTACCTCTGTCTCCTCGTCGTGCGACACACCGCGACGCTATGGCGGCGGCCGGGACGGTGGAGCGGGACGACGCCGTCCTGTGGACAACCACCGCCACTGTGGACAACGCCCTGATCATGCTCCGATCTGCTAGGCAGGAGTCGAATTTCGGCACTTGGCCTGGGCGCCGGGTCTGGTCGCCGACGACCGCATCGACCGGACTACCCTCCCTGGTATGTCCGACACTCGCCTGCTGCGCATCGGCACCCGCAACTCTCCGATGGCTCTCGCCCAGGTCGAGCGGGTCCGCGCGATGCTCGCCGACCGGCACCCCGACGTCACGGTGGACGTGCTGTCGATGTCGACAAGCGGGGACCGCTGGCACGGTGACCTGGCCGCCCTGGGCGGCAAGGGGGCATTCACCAAGGAGGTGGACGCCGCCCTGATCGCCGGGGATGTGGACCTGGTGGTGCACTGCGTCAAGGACGTCCCCGGAGACCGGCCGGCACCAGCCGGCACGGTGATGGCCGCCTACCTGGCCCGTGACGACGTCCGGGGCTGCCTCGTCCACCCGGGCGGGCTGCGGATCGACCAGCTGCCCCCCGGCACCCGGATCGGCACCTCAGCGGTCCGGCGGGTGGCGCAGCTGGCGCTGCACTGGCCGGGCCTGGTGCCGGTGGCCATCCGGGGCAACGCGAACAGCAGACTGGCCAAGCTCGACGCCGGGGACAGGTACGACGCGCTGCTGCTCGCTTTCTCCGGGCTGGAGCGGATCGGGCAGGCCGCCCGGATCACCCACCCGATCGACGTCGACACGATGGTCCCGGCCGTCGGCTCCGGCACCCTCGTCCTGCAGTGCCGGGAAGACGACACCCGCACCCGTGACCTGGCAGCCAGCCTCGGCGACCCACAGGCCTGGCGCGAGACCGTGGCGGAGCGGACCGTGCTGCACATCCTGCAGGGCAACTGTCACTCCCCCATCGCTGCGCTTGCCCGCACCGAACCCGACGGACGCCTCGGCCTACGGGCGAGAGTGATCAGCCTCGACGGTAAGACCGTGCTCGACGTACACGAATGGGCAGCCGATCCGATCACCCTCGGGACCTCCGTCGCCGCCGCCCTGCTCCGGCAGGGCGCCCGTGACCTCCTCGACCTGTCCGCGCACGCCTGACCACCCGCCGGGTACCGCCGTCACGCATCGGTAAGTTAATTCCCACCGCTCCATTGGGGAGTGCGACGTAGAGTACGCCTCATCGATCTTGAAGGATCGGAGGTGGCTCGGATGCGGGCTCGACTACGGCAGATACACATCGACGGGCACACCTACACGTGGCGCGCGGCGCTGCACCGCGTACAGATCGATGGCTTCCACCACCGGGCGGTCTACGTCCGGGCCTGGGGTGGCGGCGGCAAGAACGGCCAGAAGCTCGAAGCGGATCTGTTGTCGGCCCCCGGGCCGTACATTGTCGACAGCGGCTACCCCACACCCGTCGACGTGCGGGCCGTCATCATCTGCGGCCTGAAGAGTGGATGGCAGCCAGAGCAGCGGGGCGGAACGTTCGTGCTGTACGACCGCGAGCATGGGGCCAGCTTCGCAGCGTCGGGGTTCCAGCTGACCAATCCCGTACACCCAGGCGAGAGCGCGGACCCCACGATCCACGAGGCTCAGCAGCGAGGCTGACGGCCGGTGGGCAACGGTGCCCGACCGGCCGCCGGGCCTGCTACAGGTACGGTCGGGTGATGATCTCGATGGCGTGCCCCGCCGGGTCGAAGAAGTAGAAGCCCCGCCCACCGTGCTCGGTGTTGGTCTCCCCTTCCCGCTTCAGCTGCGGGTCGGCCCAGTAGGTGATGCCGCGCCCCTCGACGAACGCCAGGCAGCGCACGAACAACTCGTCGTCGACGAGGAACGCGTAGTGCTGCATCTGGATGTCCACCGGCGGCTCGGCGAACTGGAGCAGCACACCCTCGTCCAGTTGGACGTTGGCAAACGGCCCCCATGAAGGCGCCTCCGGCAGCTCGAACAGCTCCCGGTAGAACGCGGCCGAGGCGCTCTTGTCCTTGCTGGCGATGATCGTGTGGTTGAACGTGACTGTCATCCGTACCGTCTTCTTCCCGGTCGATCCGAAGACCCGACCGGAGGCCCACAGCGTTCACCCAGCCACGCAGATGACGAAGCCCCGAGGGCACCGACGCCCCGGATCCCGCACGAGAGACGCGTACATCGCATCGATCTCGGCGTGGTGGCTGAAGTAGCCAGAACCTCCGGGGGGTAGGCCCATCTGGGGCGCGCACGGAGGCTAACACAGCGGCGTGGGCAGGATCATTCACCGTTTCTGGAGCATGACCGAGGCGACCTCTGCCATGAGCGCCAACGCCCAGTCGAGTTGTCGGCACTCGTTGCGTCCTCGGCACTCCAGGCACCCGCCCGCCCGCCACGGCCGGTCGAGCGCCCGGGTCCAGTGAGCATCCAGTACCCGCTTGGCCGTGAACAGTTCGGTCGCCGTGGACACCGGTTCATCGATTGGCATGGTCGGCACCTCCGCACGATCCGAAGTAGCCCGCCCCGGGGGTCGAAGCCTTGCGGTGCACTCCCTCAGGGCGGGCGGACCGGATACCTCAGGAGTGCTGAAGTCCAGGAGCACCCGATCACTATCTCACTGTATCCACTGTCTCACTGTAGTCAAGTTCTCACTGTCTCCACTTTGCCGCGTTGTCGCCTTGTCTCGATCACACCCGGGCTGGAAACATGATCTCCGCTGAAGTCCGGGAGAGCCGCTCATGCCAACGAGACCACCGCACTACCGCCGCGTGGCGGATGACATCGAGCAGAAGATCCGCTCAGGCGAATACTCGCCCGGCCAACAACTGCCGTCGGTGTCCGAGATCGGCGAGCTGTACAACGTGGCACGCTCAACGGCCTATCGAGCGGTCAAGGAACTGCACGAGCGGAACCTGATCTACGGTCAGCAGGGCCAGGGCGTCTTCGTCGCCGACAGCTAGGCTCCGACCGGCACGAGGGTCAGCGGGCCTCTGGGTCGAGGCCGAGTACGGCCCGTCCGCCGTCCACCGGCAGCGTCACCCCGTTGACGAAGCTCGCCGCGGGCGACAGCAGGTACGCGACCGCCTCGGCCACCTCCTCGGCCCGCCCGATGCGGCCCACCGGGTGCAGCCGGGTCAGCTCGGCGTCGATCCACTGGGCCTGGTTGGGCTCCTGCGTGGCCAGGAATTCGGCGTGCCGCTCGGTGGCGATCGAGCCGAGCGCTACCGCATTGGCGCGAATGCCGTGCCGCCCGTACTCGACTGCCAGCGCCCGGGTGAGCCCCTCCACGGCGGCCTTCGCCGTCGCGTACGGCAGGGCACCTGACACCGGTCGACGGGCCTGGTGGGACGAGACGTTGACGATCGCGCCACCGGCGGCGCGGGCCAGGAAGCGGCGGACGGCGACTGCGGCGCCCACCACGGCTGGGCGCAGGTTCAAGTTGATCAGATCCAGCACCGTGTCGGCCGACGCGGAGTGCAGCGTGGCATCGCGGAACACCGCCGCGTTGTTCACCCAGCCGGTCAGTGGCGCGGCGTGGTCCGCCAGTTCGGCGGCGCGCTCGGCCACCTGCTCGTCGGCGGCGTCACCGACCACCGGGACGAGCCGATCGGCGGCCGGATGGCCGGCCAACCAGTCGACCGCGTCGGCGTCGCGTTCCAGTACGACGATGGTGGCGCCGGTCGCCACCAGCCGTTCAACCACAGCCCGGCCGACACCGCGACCGCCGCCGGTCACCACGCACGACGTGGACACGGCTCAGCCCTCCGGTCGGCGGTGGACGACCACGCAGGCCAGGCCGGGCCCGGCGTGCGCGGCGACGACGGCGCCCGCCTCGGAGACGTACGTGTCGCGCAGCCGGTCGCCGAACCGTTCGGTCAGCGCGGCGCGCAACGCCTCGGCCCGTTGCGGTGCGGCCAGGTGGTGCACCCCGAGATCCACGTCGTCGTCGCCGGCCGCCTCGACGGCAAGGTCCACGAGACGGGCCACTCCCCGGCTGGCGGTACGGACCTTCTCGCGCAGCACGATCGCCCCGTCCGGCATGTGCATGATCGGCTTGACGGACAGCGCGGTGCCGACCAACGCCTCGGCCGCGTTGATCCGGCCGCCCCGGCGCAGGAATTCCAGCGTGTCGACGTAGAACCAGACGGTGGTGCGGGCGATGGCGGCGAGCGCTGCGTCACGTACCCCGGCAAGGTCGGCGCCGGTCTCGGCGGCGATGGCGGCGGCGATGGCCGGAAACCCCAGCCCCATTCCCGCCGAGCGGCTGTCCACGACCTCGACCCGGCCGTCCAGGTCGGTGGCGGCCAGCCGGGCGGCCTCCACCGTGCCGGACAGCGCGGCGGAGAGGTGCACCGAGACGATCCCGTCGGCGCCGGCGTCGAGCAGTCGGCGGTACGTGCGGGCGAACTGCTCGGGTGCCGGGCGGGAGGTGGTCGCCGTGACCCGGCGGGCGCTCAGTGCCACTGTCGCGTCGGCCGGCTGGGTCTCCACCCCCTCCAGCCCTTCCACTCCGTTGAGTACGACGGTCAACGGCACGACGGTCAGCCGGTGCGCCTGCACCAGCTCGGGCGGAAGGTAGGCGGTGGAGTCGATGACAACCGCGACGGGCATGCCCGGCACGCTAGCCGATCGAGGGCGCGAACGCCGAGGCGCGAGTGCTCAGATCGCGTCGACGGCGACCGGGGCGGTGATCAGGCCGACGTTGTGCGCCCGCAACTGCCACCCACTGACGTCCTGCGGGCGCCCGATGGCCGGCGCGCGGTCGTCGTGCCGCAGCTCACTCCAGTGGCAGTTGGCCAACGAGCCGATGGAGCGCAGCACGCCGGTGTCCCAGCCGAGAAGGTGTCCCATGCCCTGGCGGGAGCCGCCACCGTGGGTGGCGATCACCACCGTGCCGCCGGGTGCCGCCTCGGCCGCCTCCCGCAGCGCGAGGCCGACCCGCTCGCCGAGGTCGTGCAGAGGCTCCACATCCGCGCCCGGGTCGGGGTCGCCGGCCCGCCAGCGCGCGTACTCCTCGGGGAAGCGTTCGGCGACCTCGGTGAGGTGCAGACCCTGCCACTGGCCGAAGTGCCGCTCGCGCAGCCGGGCGTCGGTGCGTACCGGAAGCCCGGTCAGCGCGGCGAGCGCGGCGGCGGTCTCCGCGGCGCGGCTCAGGTCGCTGGCCACGATGGCGTCGGGCCGCAGCGCCGCGAGCAGCGGCGCGGCGGCGCGCGCCTGGTCACGACCAAGATCGTTGAGGGGTACGTCGGTCTGCCCCTGGACACGGTTGGCGGCGTTCCAGTCGGTGTTGCCGTGCCGCCAGACGATCAGCCGGGTCATTCGGCGGCGGCGGACCCGCTGGCGTCGGCCTCGACCAGGTCGCGGTCGACGAACGGGATGGTGGGGCAGTCCTTCCACAGGCGGTCGAGCCCGTAGAACTCGCGCTCCTCGGTGTGCTGGACATGCACCACGATGTCGACGTAGTCGAGCAGCACCCAACGGCCACCACGCTCGCCCTCGCGCCGCACCGGCTTCGCCTTGTCCGGCAACTCCAGCAGGCTCTCCTCGATGGCGTCGACGATGGCCAGCACCTGACGCTCGTTGGGGGCGGCGGCGAGCACGAACGCGTCGGTGATGGCGAGCTGGTCGCCGACGTCGATGATCGTGATGTCCTGCGCCTTCTTGTCGGCGGCGGCCTGGGCGGCCGCGATAGCCAGCTCGTGAGCGCGTTCGGAAACTGTCACCGTTCTCCTTCGATCAAGCGTGCGATCCTCCAAGCGTCTCATACCCGCCGGCACCCCGATCGTCCAGTTCTGGTCGGTTAAGGGCACGAACCTGGGCATAAAGGGCGCGTTCAGCGCTGATAGAGGCTCCGCTTGGCGATGTACTGCACCACACCGTCGGGCACCAGATACCAGACCGGCTCACCCCTGGCGACCCGAGCGCGACAATCGGTCGACGAGATGGACATCGCGGGCACCTGGATCAGGCTGACGGTGTCCGCCGGAAGATGCTTGTCGGTCAGCGGGAAACCCGGCCGGGTCACGCCGACGAAGTGAGCCAGCTCGAAAATCTCGTCCAGGTCCTTCCAGGACAGGATGCGTTGCAGGGCGTCCGCGCCGGTGATGAAGAACAACTGCACCTTCGGGCCGTACTCGGCCTGAAGGTCACGCAACGTGTCGACCGTGTAGGTCGGCCCACTGCGGTCGATGTCGACCCGGCTGACCTGGAAGCGAGGGTTCGAGGCGGTGGCGATCACGGTCATCAGGTACCGGTCCTCGGCCGGGCTGACCGGCTCGTCGGCCTTCTGCCACGGCTGCCCGGTGGGGACGAAGACCACCTCGTCCAGGCCGAACCGGTCCGCCACCTCACTGGCCGCGACGAGGTGCCCGTGGTGAATCGGGTCAAAGGTGCCACCCATGATCCCGATCCGCCGGATATCTTCCTCCACCCAGTGATCGTAGGCCGAGCGTCGTGGCCGACCGCCCCGGCCCGGCGATCAAGGGAAAGGGGCGCCGCGCCGGCCACCCCGCGCTGATCAGCCCGCGCTCGTCGGGGTTCAGGCCGAGGCGGCGGCCGTCGCCGTCCGGGCGACCAGCGCGCGGCGCAGGTCGTCGTCGGCGTCGGTCACCACCCGACGCAGGCCGGGAGTCAGGTCGTCGCGGGCCAGCAGCGCCGCGGCCGCCTCCCGGGTGGGCTGCGCCACGGCGTAGCGGGGAAACGCCAGGGCCGCCACCCGGTCGGCCGTCCAGGGGGTACGCCGGTGCGCGGCGGCCGGCATCTCCGCGAAGTACCGATCGACGTACGCGGCGGTCAGCTCGGCCTGTTCGGGTTGCCAGAACCCCTCGGCGATCGCCTCCAGCAGCCGAGTGGACAGCCCGGTGTCCCGCAGGATGATCTCCCAGGTCGCCTGCTTCGCTGCCGGGTCGGGCAGGGCCGCCCGGCAGTGGGCGGCCCGTTGCGCGCCCGTGGAGCTGTTGTCGGCGGCGGCCTCGATGGCGATCTCCGCCTCGCCGGCGGCACCCAGCACCACCAGTCGGCGCAGCACCGACCAGCGCAGCTCCGCGTCGACCTTCAGACCGGCCGGCACGTCCCGGCCGGCGAGCCAACCGACGAGCAGATCCGCGTCGGTGGTCGCGGCGATCCAACCCCGCGCGGCGGCGAGCTGCAGCGACTCCCCGGCCGGCGCGCCGTCGAGCAGCCGCTGGCACGCCCCCGACACCCTGGCCAGGGCCGTGGAGCGGGTCAGCGGGTCCAGGTAGCGGTCGACCAGGGACCGGCTGAGCGTCAGCACGTCCTCCGCGATGATCACTTCGGTCTCGGCGGGCAGCGCGGCGACCATCAGGTCGACCAGGCCGGTGACCGGGCGCTCGCCGTCGGTCGCCGCGTCCAGTGCCTCGCGCCAGAGCAGCGCCCTCGCCAGCGGGTCGGTCAGACCGGGCAGCACCTGCGCGACGGCGTCCGCCGACGCCGGGTCGAGGCGTACCTTCGCGAAGGTGAGGTCGCCGTCGTTGAGCAGCAGCAGCCGGGCCGCCGGCTCGCCGGCCAGCGCGCCGAGCACGGTCCGGCCTCCGTCGACGCTCGGGTCGATGTCCACCTCGTCGCGCCGCCCGGTGCCGTCCGTCGAGTAGCGGCCCACGCCGATCCGGTGTGGGCGCAGCACCGGGTACGACTCGGGCGCGGTCTGCACCACGGCCACCTCGGTGTAGCGGCCCTCGGCGTCCACGGCGAACTCGGCACGCAGGGTGTTGACCTGCGGTCGGCGCAACCACAGCTCGGCCCAGTCGGACAGGTCCCGTCCGCTGCTGGCGGAGAGGCTGGCCAGCAGGTCGGCGAGGGTGGCGTTGCCGAAGCGGTGCGCGGCGAAGTGCGCGTTCAGGCCGGCGAGGAATGCCTCGTCGCCGAGCCACGCGACCAGCTGCCGCAGGACGCTGGCCCCCTTGGCGTACGAGATGCCGTCGAAGTTGAGCAGGCCCTCCTCGGCGTCGGCAACCTCCTGCGGGGCGATCGGGTGGGTGGAGGGCCGCTGGTCGGCGGCGTACCCCCAGGCTTTGCGGCGCATGGCGAAGGTGGTCCAGGCCTGACCGAATCGGGTCGCCTCGGCGGTGACCCGGGTGCCGAGGTACTCCGCGAAGGACTCGTTCAACCACAGGTCGTCCCACCAGCGCATGGTGACCAGGTCACCGAACCACATGTGGGCCATCTCGTGGGCGATGGTGCCGGCCCGCTGCTCGCGCTGGGTGTCGGTGACCACCGAACGGAACACGTAGTCGTCGCGGAAGGTGACCAGGCCCGGGTTCTCCATCGCGCCGCCGTTGAACTCGGGCACGAACGCCTGGTCGTACTTGCCGAACGGGTAGCGTTCGGTGAAGAGCTGGTGGAACCGGTCCAGGCACTGCCGGGTGATGGTGAAGATCTCGTCGGCGTCGGCGTCCAGGTGCTCGGCGAGCGACCGGCGGCAGTAGATGCCCAGCGGTATGCCGTCGTGCTCGGCCCGCCGGACGTGGTACGGCCCGGCGATCAGCGAGAAGAAGTACGTGGCCAGGGGCGCGCTCGGGGCGAACTCCCAGCGCCCGGGGGCCGGGTTGGCGGCCAGCTCGGCGTTGCCGGCGACGATCCACTGCGGCGGCGCGGTGACCGAGAGCGTGACCGGGGCCTTGAGGTCGGGCTGGTCGAAGGCGGCGAAGATGCGCGGCGCATTGTCGAGGAAGGACTCGGCGTAGAGGTAGGTCTCACCGTCGGCCGGGTCGACGAAGCGGTGCATCCCCTCCCCCGTCCGGGAATACGCCATCTCGGCCTCGACGATGAGCGTGTTCGCCACGGCCAGGTCGTCGAGCGGCAACCGGTTGTCGGTGAGCAGGTCGGGATCGAGGTCGCTGTCGTTGAGGCGTACGCCGAGCAGTTTGGCGGGCTTGACCTCGGCGAAGGTCGCGGCGCCGACGGTGGCCCGGAACCGGATCTCGACGCGGGAGCGGAACAGGTCGCCGTCACCGGTCAGGTCGAGGTCCACCTGATAGGACTCGACAGTAATCGCCGCGCCACGCGCGGTCGCCTCTACACGGGTCAGGCTCGGCATCCGCTTATCCTGCCCGATGGGGATCGGCACCCGGTCACCACACGACCCTCGGCACTGGAGGAAAGAACAATGGCGCAGCACCCCAAGGGCGACTTCGACCTCTCACGGGCGGTCTGGCAGCGGGCCGAGGGGGACACCTCCGACAGCGCCGTTGAGGTCGCCTTCGTCGACGACCTGATCGGGATGCGCAACTCCGCCGAGCCGAACGGGCCGGTGCTGGTCTTCACCCAGGCCGAGTGGGACGCCTTCGTGGCCGGAGCGCAGGACGGCGAGTTCGACCTGGACTGATCGTGCCCGCCGACCCGTCGGCGTTGGATCGCCGTGCCGGTGCCCGTGGTCGGGACACCGGCACGGCCACGCGGGCGGGCTGGTCGACGCACTCCCGGATCGACCGCCCGGGACCGGTGGTCAACCATCACCGGGGCCGTCGCCGTCGCCCCAGCCGAGGCCGCCGGGGCCCGGGGCGTGATGGAAGCCCGGATGGTCGGCCACGTCGACGCAGCGCTCCCCGTCCGGCCCGAGCGCGCCGCAGAACAGCCGCTCGGCCCGCTGCCAGGCGTCCGCCGGTGACAGGGCCGCCGCCCCGAGTGCCACCTCCGAGCGGAGCAGGCTCAGGGCCTCGGCGTACGCCACGGCCAGCTCGCGCGCCTCGGCCAGGCCGGGCGCGGTGAAGCCCAGGTGCACTGTGAAGAACCGGTGCGGGCGGGTGGGCCGCCGAGGCGGCCCGATGAGTGACCGCCCGTCGCGGACTCCGCCCAGTGCTCCGGCCGCTCGCCTCTGCCGCCAGTGCGGCGATCTGTTGTCGCGCATCCGCCCTCCCCGTGGTTGTCCCACCAGCAGCAAACCAGGTTCCGCCGCCCCCGGGAGGGGCCAGCCGCGCGGGGTTCAGCGGCGTCGACGGGGGTAAGCGCGGCGGTAAGGCGATCAGCCGCACCCGCGCGTGAGGAGACCCGATGGCGACCATGCCGGCCGACCGCAGCCCGGACAGCACCCTCGCGCTGCTCCGCGCCGGTTACCGGTTCATCGGCGAGCGCTGCGAGCGGTACGGCAGCGACGTCTTCCGGACCCGGATCCTGCTCGCCCCGACCATCTGCCTGCGCGGTCGGCCGGCGGCGGAGCTGTTCTACGACAATGACCGCTTCCAACGCGCCACAGCGATGCCGCTGCGCGTGCAGCGGACCCTGACCGGTCGGGGTGGGGTGCAGGGGCTGGACGGGTCGGAGCACTCCGACCGCAAGGCCATGTTCATGTCGATCATGACGCCGGCCGCGATCCAGCGGCTCGGCCAGCTCTTCGACGACGAGTGGCGGACCCGGATCACCGCCTGGGAGAGCGCCGCTCCGGTGTCGCTCTACGACGAGCTGGGTCGGATGCTGACCCGGGTGGTCTGCGCCTGGGCCGGGGTGCCGCTGCCCGCGTCGCAGGTCGAGCGCCGCGCCGTCGAGCTGCACGCCATGATCGAGGCCCCGGCGGTGATCGGCCCCCGGCACTGGCGGGGACGGCTCGCCCGGTACCGCGCCGAACGCTGGCTCGCCGACCTCATCGAACGGACCCGGGTCGGTTTCGCTCCGGCGCCGGCGGGCAGCGCCCTGGCCGTGATCGCCGAACACCGGGACGGGCGCGGCAACCTCCTCCCCCGGCGGATCGCGGCGGTGGAGTTGCTCAACGTGCTGCGCCCGGTGGTCGCCGTCGACCAGTACATGACCTTCGCCGCGCTCGCCCTGCACGACCATCCGGCCTGGCGGGAACGGGTCCGTGACGACGACGAGGCCGCCGAGCACTTCGTCCAGGAGGTACGCCGCTACTACCCGTTCTTTCCGATCGCGGCGGCCCGGGTCCGGCGGTCCTTCGACTGGCAGGGCCACCACTTTCCGAAGGGCCGGCGGGTGCTGCTCGACCTCTACGGCACCAACCACCACCCGACACTCTGGCCGCAACCGGAGCTGTTTCGCCCGGAGCGGTTCGCCGGCCGCCGGGTGGACCCGTTCGAGCTGATCCCGCAGGGCGGCGGCGACCACTGGGCCGGGCACCGCTGCGCCGGCGAGTGGATCACCATCGACCTGATGAAACGGGCGGTCACCAACCTGGCCACCACAATGCGCTACGACGTGCCCGTCCAGAACCTGGCCCTGGACCTGCACCGGATGCCCGCGCTGCCGCCCCTCGGGCTGACCCTCACCAACGTCCACCGCGCCGCCTGAGGGGGCGACGATCGTGCTTGGTCGAGGTGACGAGGCGGTACGGCGGACCGGCGCCCCACCGACCCTCCTACCGATGACGTACGTGCTGCCGCTGCGCTGGCACACCGACACCGACCTGGCCGAGCTGACCGACTACCTGCG
Organism: Micromonospora ureilytica; assembly: GCF_015751765.1. Taxonomy (NCBI): domain Bacteria; kingdom Bacillati; phylum Actinomycetota; class Actinomycetes; order Micromonosporales; family Micromonosporaceae; genus Micromonospora; species Micromonospora ureilytica. The sequence continues at coordinate 7,018,890 of NZ_JADOTX010000001.1, read as the reverse complement.
CTCGCTGGCTGAGCGGGTCGAGGTGCTCGTGGTCGACGGCTCGCCTCCGGACCTCTTCGCGCGGCATGCCGAGGCGTGGCGGGGGCTGGTCCGGCACCTCCCACCGGACCCGAGCGAGCACGGGCTCAACGGCAAGGTGCTCGGCGTACGCACGGGCGTCCGTGCGGCCGGCCACGAGCACGTGGTGATCGCCGACGACGATGTCCGGTACGACGAGACCGCACTGGCCGCCGTACACCGGCTGCTGGGCCGGGCCGACCTGGTACGACCGCAGAACTACTTCGACCCGGTGCCCTGGCACGCCTGGTGGGACACCGGCCGCACGCTGCTCAACCGTGCGCTCGGGGCGGACTATCCGGGCACCCTCGCCGTGCGGCGCAGCACCTTCCTCGCCATGGGCGGGTACGACCCGGACGTGCTCTTCGAGAACCTGGAGCTGATCCGCACGGTGCGCGGGTACGGCGGCACCGAGGCCGCCCCAGCCTGGCTGTACGTCCGCCGGCTGCCTCCGGACGCCGCGCACTTCCGCGGTCAACGGGTCCGTCAGGCGTACGACGATCTGGCTCAGCCGGCTCGCCTGCTGACCGCGCTCGCGGTGCTGCCGGCGCTGACGGCGGCGGTCGCGTCGCGCCGGCCCAGGCTGCTGGTCGGCGCGGTGGCCGGGGTCGTCGCCCTGGCCGAGACGGGTCGCCGCCGCGCCAACGGATGCCGTGTTTTCCCACCGACCACAGCCCTGGCAGCCCCGCTCTGGCTGTTGGAGCGTGGCATCTGCAGCTGGCTCGCGGTCGCCCAACGCTTCCTGCGAGGCGGCGTCCGTTATGGCGAGACCCGAATCCGCCGGGCCGCGACCCCCGCCCCCCAAACCCGCGCGATCTTGCACTTTCTGCGGGGGCGAAACAACCCAGAGCCGACAAAAACCCAACTGTAAGTGCAAGATCGCGAGGGAAGGTCGGGGGTGGGTGGAGCGCGACAGCTCGCGGGCACCCCCGGGGGGGGGTGACCGCGAGCTGTCGTGGTGGGGTCAGGGGGTGGCGTGGTCCTTGACGTTGTGGGCGGCGGACTTCGTGTCGTCCTTGACCACGTGCACGGCGTCCTGAGCGGCGGACCTCACCGACTCGGCGGCGTGCTGGGCCGGCTCGCGCAGCTCGCTGGCCACCTCGCCGAGCTTCTCCTTCACCGCTCCGCTGTGCTCGCTGACCTTGGCCTTCACCTGGGTGGCGGCCTGCTGCTCGCGGCGGGAGGCCGGGATCAGCGACGACGCCAGCCAGCCGACCCCGAACGCGATCAAGCCGGCGGCGAGAGGGTTGCCCTGGGACTTCTGCCGGATCACCCGCGGCGCGCTGTGCGCGGCGTCGCTGACAGTGGCCGCCGCCGACTGCGCGGCGTCGCCGACGCTGGAGGCCGCCGACGAGGCGCGGTCACCGACCGAGTGGGCGGCCTGGCCGGTGCCGTGGCCGAGGTCAGACGCGGTTCCCATGACCTTGTCCCTCACATTCTGCAGAGCGGAACGGGCCCGCTGCTTGCGGTCGTCGACGATGCGGCTGGGGCTGACCTTGTACGCCAGCGCATCCACATCGGAGCTGAGGCTGTTGCGGGTGGCTTCGATCTCCCGGCGGATCTGATCGGGATCGGTGCTCATCGGGTGACTCCCTCCGGGTGCGGCTTGAGCGCGTCGGGGATCCGCTGCACGCTGTCGTTGGTCTGCTTGAGCCCGCGTACGTGCTGGGCGTTCTTCTTGGCCATCGAGTAGAGGACCGCGGCGACCGCGGCCCAGATCACGGCCACGATCAGCGCGGCCAGGCCGGAGTCCATGACGTTGTCCAGGAACTGCCAGACGGCGATGGACACGAAGAGCGCCACCATGTAGCCACCGAAGCCGGCACCGCCGAAGAGGCCCGCGGCCTTGCCGGCCTTCTTGCCCTCCTGGCGGATCTCGGCCTTGGCCAGCTCGACCTCCTGACGCATCAGCGTCGACAGGTCGGTGGTGACCTGACGCATCAGGTCACCCAGCGAGCTGCTCTTCACCTCCGCCGCGCTGTGCGGGGCACCCGCGTCGGGGTGGTAACCGGAGTCCAGTCCGGACCCCTGCGTCGGCATGCTCATGCCGTCGTCTCCCTTCGGATGACTCGGCGGCTCACGGGCGGGGGCTGCCGCTGGACGGCACGCCCGGCAGCGGATCGGTCTGGGTCACCGGCGGCAACGGCTGACCGGTGCCGGAGTGCTCCGGGTAGTCGCCCCGATCGGGCTCCACGTAGCCGCCGGGCGCCGGGTCGGCGTAGCTACCGGGGGCCGGGTCGGCGGAGGTGCCGGGCGTCTGATCGGTGTAGCCACCGGACGTCGGCGGGGTGTGCGTACCGGGGGTCGGGTCGAGGTAGCCGCCCGGCGGGACGGCGTCCGGCACCGCACGGGGCGCCGGCGGCTGCGTCGGGATCACGGCGGTCTGCTCCGGGTCGTACGCCCCGGCGCCCCGGTAGGTCGAGGAACCGTTGCCGGAGTCGTCGCCGGCGGCCGAGATGCCACGGGTCAGCCGGCCGGCCAGCACACCGAGCACCGCCGCGCCGACCAGGAAGGTGCCCGGGTTACGCCGCGCGTAGTCGCGTACCTCGGTGATCATGTCGCCGGGCTCGCGCTGCTCGAGCCAACCGGCGACGCCGTGCACCCGGTCGGCGGCCTGACGGGCCAGCTCGGTCACCGGGCCGGCCTGACCGCCCTGCTCGGCCATCGAGCGCATTTCGTCGGCCAAGGAACGCAGCCCACCGGCGGCTCGGCGCTGCTGCTCACCGGTCTGGCTGGCGAGCTGGCTGCGGGCCTCGCCGTACAGGTTGCGGGCCTGCCGGGCCGCCTCACGGCCGACCTCGGTGCCCTGCTCCTTGGCGGTCTGGGCGACCGCGCCACCAGCCTGCGCGGCCTCGGACCCGACCTGGCGCGCCTGGTCCCGGACGCCACCGCCGTTGGTCGACTGCTGCCCGTACGTGGAGGACGTAGGTGAAAGATCGTAAGTCATGATTTCCCTTCCGCTCAGAAAGTCGTCGCGGTTGTGCTGGGGGGATGCGGCGCGTTGCCGCCGCCGCTGACCATTCACCTACCCTGCGTTCTCGCTTCCATACCTCTTCGTGCATTTCTCTGCGCGGCCCACCGGATGGACTTCAAAATGGAGGATCGTCGGGCTGCGTCACGTCGCCGCCGCGGACAGTGAGGTTCGCGAGGCCGGCAGATCCACGGAGGGGGCAGCGATGGCACGAGACGCACGGGGCGGCCGAGGGGCCCGCCCCCGACCCCGGGTGCAGCTGGCCGCGCTGGTCGTGGCCGGGGTCTTCCTGCTGATCGGTGTTCTCGGCTTCATCCCCGGCATCACCACCGACTACGGCGAGCTGCGGTTCGCCGGGCACCACTCGGAAGCTGACCTGCTCGGGCTGTTCCAGGTGTCGATCCTGCACAACGTGGTGCACCTGATCTTCGGGCTGGCCGGCCTGGTGCTGGCCCGCAGCGTCGCCGGCGCCCGCGTGTTCCTGGCCGCCGGCGGCGCGATCTATCTCGCTCTCTGGCTGTACGGCCTGGCGATCGAGGCGATCAACCCGGAGGGCGGGGCGAACATCCTGCCGGTCAACGACAACGACAACTGGCTGCACCTCGCGCTCGGCTTCGGGATGCTCGCGCTCGGGCTGCTGCTGTCTAACCAGGCGGGCACCGGAGGACGCCTGGACAGCCCCGCCGACCGGCACTGACCTGGGTTTCGTGGTCGTGCCCGCAGGGGTAATCGACAGGCGAAGGAGGTGCGATCATGCCTCGTTGGCTACGTCACAACGCCCTGGCCGTCGCCATGCTGGGGGCGTTCCTCGTCTTTCTGGTGTTACAGAGCGTCTTCGGCTGGCATACCCACAATGAGGAGCTGACCGAGTTCGGGGCCGCGCCGCTGAGCTGGCCGGCGTACCTGACCAGTGGGCACTTCGCCGAGTCGGTCTTCGAGAACTGGGAGTCGGAGTTCCTCCAGATGGGCGGGTACGTGCTGCTCACCGCGTACCTGGTGCAGCGGGGCTCGGCCGAGTCGAAGCCGATGGACCAGACCGACCGGCCCGAGGACGACGAGCGCCGGGCAACCCCGCAGTCACCCTGGCCGGTACGCGTCGGCGGCCTGCCGCTGGTGATCTACCGGAACAGCCTCTCCCTCGCGCTGCTGCTGATCTTCGCCGGCTCGTTCGTCGGTCACCTGCTCGGTGGCACCGCCGCGTACAACCAGGAGCAGGCGTTGCAGAGCGGAGCGCCGCCGATCGGGGCGTGGGAGTTCCTCGGCACCAGTGACTTCTGGTTCCAGTCCATGCAGAACTGGCAGAGCGAGTTCCTCGCGGTCGGCGCGCTGATCCTGCTGAGCATCGTCCTGCGCCAGCACGCCTCGCCGGAGTCGAAGCCGGTGACCGTCGCGCACGCCACCACCGGCGCCTGAAACGGCGGTCGCGGCCACGGCGACGACAGTCAGGCCGCGACCGGCAACCGCTTGGCGAAACACACGCTGTACGGGTTGCCCACGTACTCGCCGTAGACCGGGATCCGCTGATAGCCACACGAGGTGTACAAGGCGATGGCGGCCGGCAGGTAGGTGCCCGTCTCCAGGCAGACCACCGAGTGCCCCTGCCGGAACGCGCACTCCTCCAGAGCGGCGAGCAACTGACGACCGATCCCCCGCCCCCGGTGAGCGGGCCGGACGTACATCCGCTTGATCTCACCGGTTTCGGCATCGAGCGCCTGGAGCCCACCGCAGGCGACCGCCCGACCGTTCACCACCACCGCCAGGTAGCGGACGTCGTCATGGGGGACGAAGACCTGCCCGTCCAACCCACCATCGGCCTCGCGCAGCTCACGCTGCTGTGCGGTGACCATGGCGGCGATCTCCGGATCGATGGCAGGCCGGGACTCGATCAGCATCACCCCACGCTAGGAGGCGTGGATTTCGGGGAGGTTTCCGGCAATCAACCCCGTCACGGAGCGCAGCGAACTACTCGGCGTCGTCCTCGTCGTCGAGGTCGGCGTCGAGGTCGTCGGACGCGTCCGCGCCCACCTCGTCGGCCGACCGCACCCGGCGCGCCTTCCGGGCGGCGAGCCGATCCGCGGCGGAGGCCCGGTTCGACTTCTCCTCCAGGCGGACGTCGGTGCCCCGGTTGCCGGGTACGAAGTCCACCCCGGCGAAGAGCGTCGGCTGCCAGTCGAACTCGCGCGCACCGATCCGGACCAGGTCACCGGGCTGCGCGCCGGCCTTGGCCAGCTTGTCCTCCACCCCGAGCCGGGCCAGCCGGTCAGCCAGGTAGCCGACCGCCTCGTCGTTGTCGAAGTTGGTCTGCTTGACCCAGCGTTCCGGCCGTGTGCCGCGGACGGTGAACGAGCCGTCCGTCTCGGCCGTGATGGTGAAACCGTCGTCGTCCACCGCCATCGGGCGGATCACGATCCGGGTCGGCTCGGCCGGCGGGGCGGCCTTACGCTCCGCGTCGACCAGCTCGGCCATCGCGTAGGTCAGCTCCTTGAGCCCCTCCCGGGTGGCCGCGGAGACCTCGTACACCTGGTAACCGCGCTCCTCCAGGTCGGGGCGCACGATCTCGGCGAGGTCGCGGCCGTCCGGCACGTCGACCTTGTTGATGGCGACCAGCCGGGGGCGGTCGGTCAGGCCGCCGTACTGGCTCAGCTCGGCCTCGATGGCGTCGATGTCGGCCACCGGGTCACGACCGGGCTCCAGGGTCGCCGAGTCGATGACGTGCACCAGCACCGCGCAGCGCTCGATGTGCCGCAGGAACTCCAGGCCCAGCCCCTTGCCGGTGGCCGCGCCGGGGATCAGGCCCGGCACGTCCGCGACGGTGAAGGTGTGGTTGTCCATCCGGACCACACCGAGGTTGGGCACCAGGGTGGTGAACGGGTAGTCGGCGATCTTCGGCTTCGCGGCGGAGATCACCGAGATCAGCGACGACTTGCCGGCGGACGGGAAGCCCACCAGGCCCACATCGGCGACGCTCTTCAGCTCCAGCACGATGTCCAGTTGGTCGCCGGGCTCCCCCAGCTCGGCGAAGCCGGGTGCCTTGCGCTTGGCGTTGGCCAGCGAGGCGTTGCCCCGCCCGCCGCGCCCGCCCCGGGCGACCTCGAAGGTGGTGCCGGCGCCGACCATGTCGGCCAGCACGGTGCCGTCGGAGGTCTGCACCACGGTGCCGTTGGGCACCTTGAGCACCAGGTTGCGGCCGTTGGCCCCGTCCCGGTTCGAGCCGGCGCCACCCTTGCCGTTGTCGGCCTTGACGTGCGGGTGGAAGTGGAAGTCGAGCAGCGTGGTCACCTGCGGGTCGACCACCAGGGACACGCTGCCCCCGTGCCCACCGTTGCCGCCGTCCGGTCCACCGAACGGCTTGAACTTCTCGCGGTGGATCGAGGCACAACCGTGCCCGCCATCGCCGGACTGCAGGTGCAGTACGACCCGGTCAACGAACGTTGCCACGGCGTCAATCCTTCCAGCGAGGTCCGACCTCGCACTTCGCGAAAAAGGCTAAGCGGGCCGGGACCCGGAGGTCCGCGGCCCGCTTAGCCCCAGAACTACTGCTGCGGAACGATGCTGACGGTCTTACGACCGCGCTTGGTGCCGAACAGGACCGCACCGGCGGACAGCGCGAACAGCGTGTCGTCGCCGCCACGGCCGACCAGGTCACCGGGGTGGAACTTGGTGCCACGCTGCCGGATGATGATCTCACCGGCGCTGACAACCTGACCACCGAAGCGCTTCACGCCGAGTCGCTGGGCCGCGGAATCACGACCGTTACGCGAGCTGGACGCACCCTTTTTGTGAGCCATTGGAGGACGACCTACTTCCCGCTGGAGATGCCGGTCACCTTGACCTGGGTCAACGGCTGGCGGTGACCCTGGCGCTTGTGGTAGCCGGTCTTGTTCTTGAACTTGTGGATCCGGATCTTCGGGCCCTTGGTGTGCGCGGCGATTTCGCCGGACACCGCGACCTCGGCAAGCTTCGCCGCGTCGGTCACCAGGTCGTCACCGTCGACGAGGAGCACCGCGGTGAGCTTCACCGCGTCACCGGGGGCGCCGGTGAGCTTCTCGACCTCGATCACGTCGCCCTCGGCGACCTTGTACTGCTTGCCGCCGGTCTTGACGATCGCGTACATCGGAGGCGGACTCCCTGTCGTTGAGGCTGCTGGCGGTCGTCCCCGCAGCGGCTCGCCGGGTAGCAGTGCACGGCGGCGCGGGCACACGGGAACTCGGCACACCAAAGGTGGGCCGCAGGCAAGAGTACGCCATTGCTGGCCCGGACCCCAAACCGGCCCGCCCTGGTCAGCGCGGGCAGAGCTGGTCGAGGCGCTGCTGGAGCCTGTCGAGTTCGGTCTCGTCGATCGCCTCGACGTCGGCGCCGAGCGCGGAGACTTCGGTCCCGATGTCGGTGAGCAGAGTCTTGAGCTGCGGATCGTCGGTCCGCGCCGACTGCTCCCGCAGCACGGTCCGCCAGTCGGCCAGCGCCGCTTCGGCCCGTCCCCGGGCGGCCTCGGCCGTGCGGGTGTCCCCGGCGCCCACCGCCACGAGCATCTGGCCCAACTCCGCCACGTACGTCCGGACAGCAGTGGTGCCGGCCTCCCGCGCGGCGGTGCAGACCTGGGTGGCGTCGCCACCCGCCACACCACCGCTGGCTGGCATGCCGGTCGGCCCGGAAGGGGTGCCAGCAGCCGCCGTGCCGGCGCCCCCGGCGGTCCCACCGGTGGAGCAGCCGGCCGCGCCGGAGAGCATGGTGAGCAGCGCGGTGACGGCGAGCAGACGGCGCATCTTTTTCTCCTGACCTGGGACGGCCGATCGAGGACCGGGTGGCCACAACGGCGAGGTCCCTCCCCCGTCACTTTCCGGGAGAGGGACCTCGTCAAACACGTGGCCGGTCAGGCGCTCAGGGGCGGGTCCGCCGACGGGCGCCACCGCGACGCGACCGGCGACGGCCGCCACCGCCCTCGGTGGTCTCCTCGTCGCCCTCACCGTCGGCGAGCGCGTCCGGGTCGTCCGCCGCGGCCAGCCGAGCCGACTCACCCTGCTGAGCGTCGGAGATCGCCGGCGCGGCGGCGGTGTCCGACTCGTAGCGGGACAGGTCGTAGCCCATGGTGTCCTGGTAGTCGGCGTCTGGTTCGGCGGTGGTGTCGGTCTCGACGACCTCGACCACGGTCCGCTCCGCCGGCGCGTTCTTGCGCGCCCGGCGGCGGGACGACGTGGCTGTGGCACCCTGCTCGGCCGCCGGAGCGGCAGCCACCGACGAGGCGACCGCCTTGACCTTCTCTCCCGCACCAGCGGGACGCGGCTTCTCCGGCACCGGCTCGGTGTGCATGATGACGCCCCGACCCTTGCAGCACTCGCAGGTCTCGCTGAACGCCTCCAGCAGGCCCGCACCGATCCGCTTACGGGTCATCTGCACCAGGCCGAGCGAGGTGATCTCGGTGACCTGGTGCTTGGTGCGGTCCCGGCCCAGGCACTCGGTCAGTCGACGCAGCACCAGCTCACGGTTCGACTCCAGCACCATGTCGATGAAGTCGATCACCACGATGCCGCCGATGTCACGCAGCCGGAGCTGACGGACGATCTCTTCCGCCGCCTCCAGGTTGTTGCGGGTGACGGTCTCCTCCAGGTTGCCCCCGGAACCGGTGTACTTGCCGGTGTTGACGTCGACCACGGTCATCGCCTCGGTGCGGTCGATCACCAGCGAGCCGCCGGAGGGCAGGAAGACCTTCCGGTCCAGGCCCTTGATGATCTGCTCGTCGATCCGGTACTCGGCGAAGACGTCGCTCGTGCCGACGTGCCGGCGCACCCGGTCGACCAGGTCCGGCGAGACGTGCGACAGGTACGACTCGACGATGTCGTACGACTGCTCGCCCTCGATCACCAGCTCGCGGAAGTCCTCGTTGAACAGGTCCCGGACAACCCGGATGACCAGGTCGGGCTCCCCGTAGAGCAGCGCCGGAGCGCCACCCTCGGCGGCCTTGGCCTGGATGTCCTCCCACTGCGCCTGCAGACGCTTGACGTCGCGGGCCAGCTCGTCCTCGGTGGCACCCTCGGCGGCCGTCCGGACGATCACGCCCGCGCCGTCCGGGACCAGCTTCTTGAGCACGTCCCGCAGCCGCTTGCGCTCGTTGTCCGGCAGCTTGCGGCTGATCCCGGACGCGTTGCCGTTGGGCACGTAGACCAGGTGCCGGCCCGAGAGCGCGATGTGGCTGGTCAGCCGCGCGCCCTTGTGCCCGATCGGGTCCTTGGTGACCTGGACCAGCACCGAGTCGCCGGAGCGCAGCGCCTGCTCGATCGAGCGAGCGCGCCCCTCCAGCCCGGAGGTGTCCCAGTTGACCTCACCGGCGTACAGCACCGCGTTGCGGCCGCGGCCGACGTCGACGAACGCGGCCTCCATGCTCGGCAGCACGTTCTGCACCTTGCCCAGGTACACGTTGCCGGCCATCGTCCCGGAGGAGTTGCGGGTGACGTAGTGCTCGACCAGCACGCCGTCCTCCAGGACGGCGATCTGGGTGCGGTCACCGCGCTGGCGGACCGCCATCACCCGGTCGACGGCCTCGCGGCGCGCCAGGAACTCCGACTCGCTGAGGATCGGCGGGCGGGTACGGCGCTGCTCCCGACCGTCGCGGCGGCGCTGCCGCTTGGCCTCCAGCCGGGTCGAGCCGGACACACCCTGCACCTCGTCGACGGTCCGGCGCGGCTCGCGGATCTTCACCACGGTCGGCACGCCGTCGTCCGCCGCACCCTCGGTGTCACCGGCGCCACGACGGCGACGACGGCGACGACGGCGGGTCAGGCCGTCCCCGCCCTCGGACTCCTCGTCCTCGTCGCCCTCAGGCTCGGTCTCGGCGGTCTCTTCCTCATCGGCCTGCGCCGCCTCTTCGGACTCCTCGTCCTCGGCGTCGTCGGCCCCGCCCTTGCCCCGGCCCCGGCCGCGGCGACCACGCCGGCGGCGGCGGCGCGCGGCGGCGCTGTCCTCGTCGTCATCATCCGCCTCGGCGGCCTCGTCGGCCTCCTCGGTCGGCTCTTCCTCGGCCTCGATCGCCTCGATCGGCTCCACCGGCTCGGCCTCGCGGCGACCACGCCGACGGCGGCGGGACGGCTCGGCGGCCTCCTCGACGGCCGGCTCCTCGGTCGCCGCGGCGGGCTCCGCCGGTCGGGTCACCGGCACGGCGTCCGGCTGGGGCGCCATGAACAGCACGGTGGGCGCGGAGAGCGCAGCCCGCCGACGACGGGTACGCGGCTGCTCCGGCTCGACCTCGGCCGGCTCGTTCGGCTCATCCGTCACAACGGGAACGGCCACACCCGGTGGCACCTCGCCGGAGCGGTCCTGCGCGCCGCTGCTCCAGGGGAGCTCGGCGGCGGACGTGCTCGGGAGGGTTTCGGAGTCGTTCAACTCGGCCTCGGCCTCGCGCAGGTCGGACTCGGCCGGCTCCTCGGCGACGACCGGCTCCTCGACGGCGGGCACCTCGTCGGCGGCGGCCGGCTGCTCGGTGGCGGGCGGCTCCTCGACAGCGGCCGGGGTGGCCTTCTTGCGCCGGGTACGGGTCACCTTGACCGGCGGAACCACCTCGGCCGAGGCAGCCTCCGCGGAGGCTGCGACCAGCGGCTCTTCGGCGGTCGTCTCGACAGCTGTGGCCTTGCGGCGGCGCCGGGGGGTCTTCGGGGCGACATCCAGATCACCGGAGACCGGCGCGAACACCTCCGCCTGCGGCGATTCGGCGCTGCCGGCCCCACCGGTGGACGCCTCGACCGGGGCATCGGTCTGCTCCGGCTGGTTGAGCGGGGCGGCCCGACGACGGGTCGCCCGGGTGCGGCGCACCGGCGCGGCGGGCTCGACGGCCTCGCTCTCCGCGCCGGCTGGTTCCACCGAGGCCGAACCGACAGCCGTGGTGGAGGTCTCGACGGCGGCGCCGTCGGCCGTGGTGCTCTGGTCAGCGGTGTCGGCGGCCGGCTGTGAACCGGTCCGTTCGCCGCCCTCGGGCTCGTTCTCGAGCATGGACGTTCTCCAGTTCTGGCTAGCCCGGGCGCGGGTGAGCGCTGCCACGCAGGGTCGCCGCAAAAGTGTTTCCGCCGGGCGCGCGTGGTGCGCGACCGCCGAAGTCTGCCTGCCAGAACACCGACCGTCGGTCAGTGCCCAACGATGGCTGCCCCGTCGCGGTCCGCATCCAACGGATCCACGATCGCACCCTGCGCGGTCAACGTGCCCTGAGCCAGCCGGGTCACCCTCGGCGAAACCGGCGGCTCCAGGTCGGCCACCACGCGGAGGCCGGAAAGGACGTCATCGGGCCGTACGGACGGGGTGACCTGCCGCACGACCAGTTCGAGTATCGCACACGGGACGGCCGGCGCCCCGGAAGGCGTCGGCGTAGGGGGTTGGACATCGATGGACATCACGGCGGACCGGGCATCGAAAGTGCGTCGACCCTGCTTGGTCATACGCTCGACCAGCACCTCCTCGGCCGCGACGAAGGCGTCCACCGCGGCGCGCAGCACCGCAGTGTCGACCTCGGGCAACTCGATGTACCAGTGCGACGCCTCGATCCGGTCCGGCAGATTGCCCCCCTCGGCGATCACGGCGTCCAGGACATCCAGCCCCGGCGAGAGCGCGGCGTCCAAAGCGGCGCGCAGCGCCTCCGGGTCGACCTCGGCCTGAAGGGCGATTTCCAGGTACTCCGCCTCGCTCGCCACTCCGGTGGGCGCGGCGCTGGCGTAGGAGATCTTCGGGTGCGGGTGGAAACCCTGGGAGAAGGCGACCGGAACTGCGGCCCGGCGGAGCGCGCGCTCGAACGCACGGGCGAAGTCCCGGTGCGAGGTGAACCGCAGCGGCCCGCGCTTGGCGTACCGGATGCGGACGCGCTGGACGACCGGTGCCTGGCCGCCCTCGGGTTGAGGCTTTCTGGCGATCGTGGGCTCCTCGGGTGTACCTGCGTGTCCGCCCATCCTGGCTCAGGGCTCGTGACGGTACGCAGCCGGGGCGGTCGAACCGCCCCGCAGGTGGGTGCAAAACGGTCGTGTGGATGGTGACCACCGGCCCGAAAAGCCCGATGGCCGGCTGGTGACCCGGAATGGTCACCAGCCGGCCACCACGATCAGGACCGGTTACCGCTCCTGCGGCGGGGCAGGCGGCACCCCGCCCGGCGGTCCGTAACCGGGAGCAGGGGCATGACCGGGAGGCGGGGCATAACCGGAAGGCGGGCCGTAGCCGGAGGGCGGGCCCTGACCGGGGGGCGAGGCGGCATACCCGGAGGATGGGGCGTACCCGGGGGCTGGTGGGTAGCCGGGGGCTGGTGGGTAGCCGGGCGGCGGGGCGTAACCCGCGCCCGGCGACGGGTAGGCCCCAGAGAGAGCCTGGTCCAACGCCTCGTCCGGGATAGCGGCGGCCCGGGCCGCCTCCCGCCGGTACCGCCGGCGGTTCCAGATGAGGAACACCGCCAGCCCCAACAGCAACACCAGCACCACGGCGATGCCGACGCCCACCACCATGACCTGCTGGTCGGTCGGACCACCGCGATCGCCGTGCTGGGTGACGTCGAATTCCTCGTCCGGACCCGCGGCGCGGGTCGGGCCCGGGTCCACCGGCGCCGCGGCCGGGCCGAGCAGCGGGTTTGCGGTGACCGGTGGCACGTTCGCGGTCAGCGCCTTGATCGGGTCGATCAGCCCGAAGCCGTACTCCGGATCCCGGCCGGACGGGCCGGCGTCCCGGGCGGTCCGGATGATCCGGTTGATCACACTTGGAGCGTTGAGGTCCGGATACTTCGACCTGATCAGCGCGGCGAGACCGGAGACGATCGCGCTGGAGTCGGAGGTCCCGTCGCCCCAGCCGTAGCCCGCCTCGTTGGTGATGTTGTAGACGCTTTCGCCTGGAGCGGCGACCACCGCCTCCGGACCCCGGACAGAGCCGGACCAGAATGCGCCGCCCCTGGTCGTCCCGGTCACCGCGATCACGCCGGGGGTGTTGGCCGGGTTTCCTACGGCGACGCTGCCCCTGGCGGTGTTGCCAGCGCCGGAGACCACGACGACGTCGCGGTCGAACGCGTACTTGATCGCGCTCGCCTCCGCGTCGGTGACGAGGCCCGGGCCACTCTGGGAAATATTGATCACCTTGGCACCGCCGTCGACGGCCATCCGGATGCCGAGGGCCATCGCCGCGTCACTGGTGGTGCCGCTGCCCTTGCGCAGCTTGATGGGCAGGATCTTCGCGCCGGGGGCGATGCCGTCCACGCCGTCCCCGCTGGCTTTCGCCGCGATGATGCCGGCCATGTGCGTGCCGTGCCCGTCCTCGTCCGCTCTGCCATCTCCGGAGGCGCCGTAGCTGCGACCTCCAGGCAGCACCTGACCCCGCAGGTCCGGGTGGGTGGCCTCGACGCCACTGTCGAGCACGGCCACGACCACACCCCGCCCGGTGGAGATCTTGTGCACCTGCTCGATCCGGAGCTCGTCCAGATACCACTGCTCGGCCCGCCGCGGCGCGGCGGTCGCCGGCTGGGCGGCCCCCACCACGAGGAGCCCCGCCAGCAGACAGGCGGCTACCGGCCGGAGGCTTCCGACGTTCACCCTCATCCGTCCATCCTCATCGAAGGACACCCGGGGACGCCCCGTCACCGGGACCCCACGGATCGTCATCCTCAGTCAACCACGACGAGTGCTCGGAGCCGCTGCCACCGCCGCCGTGTCCGGCGCCGCCCGCGCCGCCCATCATGCCGCCGCCCATCATTCCGGCGCCGCCGACGCCCGCACCACGCGCGCCGCCCGCCATCCCTGCGCCGCCAGGGCCGGCGGCGGCAGCAGTACGCAGCGCGTTCGCGGCGCTCGTCATCGGCGGCAGCTTTCCGTTACCGCCACCCACCATGCCGGGGATGCCACCCACGCCGATCCCGGCACCACCGCCCAGGCCGCCGCCGGCGCCGATGCCGCCGGCCGAGCCCACCCCGGCCCCGCCGCCGAAACCGCCGCCAGCGCCACCGAGACCGGCGCTGCCGACCCCGCCGCCGCCGACGCCACCGCCCAGGCCGCCGACACCGCCCGGGGTGGCACCAGCCAGACCGCTGGTGTAGTCATCGTCGCCGTAGCCCGGGTAACCGGAACCGGTCGGTGGGGCCGTGAGCTGGCCGGTGCCGCCGGTTGGCGAGCCATCGCCGAGCCCACCGGGCTTGGTCGGGGAGAACGGTTCGACACTGGACGTCGGACCGCCCGTGTCGTCGATGCCCGGTGGCCTACTGCCGATCGTGGGGCCGCCACCACCGATGTCGGGCTTCCCGCCGAATTCGCCACCGCTGATGTCGGGCCGTCCCGTGGGCGGCACCCGGGTGTCGCGGCGGACGTCGTCGATATCGCCCTGGCCCTCGGGCCCCACCACCTTCAGCTTCGGACGCTCGGTGTACACCGCCTGGGGCAGAGGCGACATCGCCGTGTTCGCCGCGTTCTGATTGTCCCGGTACCAGTTGTCCAGGTGAGCCCCGGTGTCCCACCAGCCGCCCCGCTTGCTGTCGCCGGCCTGGCCATCGACCTTCATGGTCGCCTCCAGGTCGTCGGCCTTGTCACGGAACGCGCCGTCGGCGTACGAGCCGGGGTTGTTCTGGTAGTCCTTGCGCAGCGCGGCGAGGAACCCCGACGAGCTCTCACCGTCGCGGGCGTCGTCGAGCTCGGTGCCGTTGGGCAGGCTCCACTCGTTGAAGCCGAAGTCGTCCATCAGCGGGATCGGGATCGTGGAGACGGACTTACGGATGTCGCCCTCGATCCGCGTCAACGCGCCACTGACGTTCGTCGCGTCGGTGATCAGATCCTCGATCTGCTTGCCGATCTTGCCCAGGTGCTCGCGGTACGCGTCGCCACCGCTGCCCTTCCAGCCGGCCAGCATCCCGGGCAGACCGCCGACGTGCGGGCGCTCCTGGCCCGTAGCGATCGGGCCGACGAACGACCGACCGACGAGCGCGTCCCGCAGTTGTTGCAGACCGCTGGAGAGATTGCTCCAGCCCGCTCCGACCGATCCGACAGTTTCCGGGTCCGCGGAGAGCGTCACCTCGCGGACGCACCGCTCCCAGGTTCCTCCAGCCATGACGTCCCCCTCAGGCCGTGTACGGGTAGGTGGGTGCGCCGCTGGCCGTGGGCGGCGGCGCCGCAGACTCCAGCAGCCGCTCGATCTCCTTGCCGTTGGCGCCGTTGCGCGCCTCGGTGTCGCGGAACGCCTTGGCGATCTCCTCGGTGCCCTCCTTGAGCGCGGCGAGCTTCTGGGAGAGCGTCGTGAGGTGGGCCTCCATGTTGCCCGTGGACGTCGTCAGGGCCGCCCACTGCATGCGCGCGTCCTCGTACGCGCCGAAGGGAGTGCCGTTCGGGACGGTCTGGGCGTTGTTGCTGTCGCCCTTCATCCGCTCCTTGATGCGTTCCATCTCGTACTTGATGGTGTCGTCGATGTACTGCCTGAGCCGCTCGACGTACGTGGCGGCAGCGTCCAGGTCCTCGACGCTGACGTGCAGATCGCCGGTGTTCGGCGGCGGGATGCTACCCATGCGCTTCCTCCCCCGTTCCCGACCCGCCGGGTCGGTCCATGTCAGACGCAGCGTATCGAGTCTGACCTAGTCGAGGCAGCCCCAGCCACCACCACGTGGTACAGATGACCGCCGATCTCGGGGAAGGTCCGGTGCGCGGCGAGGGCCGTAACGCGCCAACGGGCCCGCGAGACGCGGACCCGTTGGGCGACATGTCGGATGTGGAGGGTGGTGCGCCGCCAGCCGGCGCTACCCCGGTCAGGGGTGCGAGTGCGAGTGGCCCGACGGGACCTTCATGCCGTTGCCGCCCAGCGGGGTGAGCGGCAGCAACTTCTTGCCGGTGGGGCCGATCTGGATCTCAGTGTCCATCGATGGGCAGACGCCGCAGTCGAAGCAGGGCGTCCACCGGCAGTCGTCCTGCTCGAACCCGCTGACCGAGTCCTGCCAGTCCTGCCAGAGCCAGTCCTTGTCCAGGCCCGAGTCGAGGTGGTCCCAGGGCAGGACCTCCAGCTCGTCGCGCTGACGGGTGGTGAACCAGTCGAGGTCCACCCCGAACGCGGGCAGCGTCTCGGCCGCCGCGTCCACCCAGCGCTGGTACGAGAAGTGCTCGCTCCACCCGTCGAACCGGCCGCCGTTCTCCCAGACCTTGCGGATCACCGAGCCGACCCGGCGGTCACCCCTGGAGAGCAGTCCTTCGATGAGCGACGGCTCGCCGTCGTGGTAGCGGTAGCCGATGGCCCGGCCCAGCGAACGGTCCGCGTTGATGGCCTGCTTGAGGATCTTGAGCCGGTGGTCGATGACCTCAGGACGGTCCATCGAGGCCCACTGGAACGGGGTGTGCGGCTTCGGCACGAACCCTCCGATGGACACCGTGCAACGGATGTCCTTGGAGCCGGTCGCGGCCCGGCCGGCCCTGATCACCTCGTGGGCCATCTCCGCGATCTCGAGGACGTCCTCGTCGGTCTCGGTGGGCAGGCCGCACATGAAGTAGAGCTTCACCTGCCGCCAGCCGTTGGTGTACGCGGTGACGACCGTCCGGATCAGGTCTTCCTTCGTCACCATCTTGTTGATGACCTTGCGGATCCGCTCCGACCCGCCCTCCGGGGCGAAGGTCAGGCCGGTACGCCGCCCGTTGCGGGACAGCTCCTGCGCGAGGTCGATGTTGAAGGCGTCCACCCGGGTCGACGGCAGCGACAGCGAGACGTTCGTGCCCGCGTACTGCTCGGCGAGGCCCGAGCACATGTCGCCGATCTCGGAGTGGTCCGCGGAGGAGAGCGACAGCAGGCCGACCTCGTTGAAGCCGGAGAACTCCAGGCCCTCGCGGACCATCTGAGCGACAGTGGTGATCGACCGCTCCCGCACCGGCCGGGTGATCATCCCGGCCTGGCAGAACCGGCAACCCCGGGTGCAGCCCCGGAAGATCTCCACCGCGTACCGCTCGTGCACCGTCTCGGCCAGCGGAACGAGGGGCTTCTTCGGGTACGGCCAGGCGTCCAGGTCCATCGTCGTGCGCTTGTGCACCCGGAACGGCACGTCCGCCCGGTTCGGCACGACCCGCTGGATCCGGCCGTCCGGCAGGTAGTCGACGTCGTAGAAGCGCGGCACGTAGACGCTCTCGGTGCGGGCCAGCCGCAGCAGCAGCTCGTCACGGCCGCCCGGCGAGCCCTCGGCCTTCCACTCCCGGACGATCGCGGTGATCTCCAGGACCGCCTCCTCGCCGTCGCCGAGCACCGCGGCGTCGATGAAGTCGGCGATCGGCTCCGGGTTGAACGCGGCGTGCCCGCCGGCCACGATCACCGGGTCGGCGTCGGTGCGGTCGGCGGCCAGCATCGGGATGCCGGCCAGGTCGATCGCGGTGAGCATGTTGGTGTAGCCCAGCTCGGTGGAGAAGGAGATGCCGAACACGTCGAACCCGCGCACCGCCCGGTGCGCGTCGACGGTGAACTGCGGCACGCCGTGCGTGCGCATCAGCGTCTCCAGGTCCGGCCAGACCGCGTACGTCCGCTCGGCGAGGGTGTCGGGCAGCTCGTTGAGCACCTCGTAGAGGATCTGCACGCCCTGGTTGGGCAGGCCCACCTCGTACGCGTCGGGATACATCAGCGCCCAGCGCACGGTCGCCGCGTCCCAGTCCTTCGTCACCGCGCCCAACTCGCCCCCGACGTACTGGATGGGCTTGGAGACCTGGGGCAGCAGCGGCTCGAGCTGGGACCAGACGGAATTGGTCGCGGCCGCTCGCGGCGTCGTGGACGGGGCACTCATGATGCCCAAGGGTACGCGTTCGCCCGGCGACTATCGCGCGCACGCCCGATCGGCGGTGGTGGCGGCGCGGTACTAACCTCGGATCGGCGCGAGAGGAGATTGCCGCGATGCCGGAGCCCCAGCCGGAAGCACGGCCGGCCGACGGGAGCACCCCGGGCACGGAGCCGGAGCAGGACCCGGCGGTCGCCGACGAGCCGACCTCCCCACCCGTACCCCCGGACCAGCCGGAACCCTCGGACCAGCCGGACCCCGCCGACCAACCGGAACCCCCGGACCAGCCGGAACCCACCGCCACCGCGGAGGTCCCGGCGCCCAGGTGGAGCGGCTCGGCACCGGTGCCGCCGCCGCTGCCACGCCGGTCCGTCTGGGGCGAGTCGGCCGAGCCGACCCCTCCCCCGCCGGTCCCCGTCGGGCCGCCGGAGCACCAGACGCCTGTCGACCCGTGGGCCGGCGTGGACACCGGTGGCTGGGACCTGCCCTCCGCCGAACTGCCCCCGCTGCCGCCGACGATGTCGTACCCGACGCCGCCGGACACCCGGCAGTGGTCCGGGCCGCCCGCTTCGCCCGCCGGGCCACACCCCGCGCCGCCGCCGGCTGCCCCGAGCGCACCGCGGGCCGTCGGACCCATGGTGCCGGCCCGACCGGTGTCGCCACCCGCGCCGCAGAAGATGCCGAAGGTGCCGAAGCAGCGCCGGGGCCGGCGATCGACAGCGCCACCGCCGACGCCACCGCCCGGTTGGCAGGCCCCCAAGGGGTACGTGCCGGTCCCGGTCCGCCGGCGACGCCGCTGGCCGTGGCTGCTGCTCCTCACGCTGGCCTGCTGCTGTGGCTGCCCCGCCTACTACGGGTTCCCGATCTCGGCCCAGTACCCGGCGCGCGCGGCACTGCCCGTCCAGGTGGACGACCTCAGCCTGCGGCAGGACAACCGCAGCACGGAGACCGCCCAGACGTTGGAGAACGAGGTACGCAAGGAGCACTGGCTGGCCGAGGACACGTTCGCCGGCGTCTACTCAACGACGAGCGGCAAGCTGGTGACCGTCTTCGGGGGCACCGGCTTCCGGCTGAGTCCGGAGTCGGACGCGGAAGCCGAGATCAGTCGGCTCACCGCGCGGTACGCGCTGGACGCTCCGGAGAGCGTGGACACCGGTGTGCGGGGCAGGCACGAACGATGCGCGGTGGGTAGCGCCGACGGCAGTGCCGTGGTGGTCTGCACGTCGGTCGACCACGGCAGCATCGCCACCGGCGTGTTCACCCGGCTCTCGGTGGCCGACAGTGCCGACCTGCTGGCCACCCTGCGCGCCCAGATCGTCCAGCCCGAGCGGGGCTGAGCCGCACCCCGCGCGGTCGGCCCGCGCGGCAGCCGGGGTCAGGCGTCGCCTGTCGAGTCCGAGTGGGCGCGCGGCGGGGCGTAGCGGGCCACGTACTCCTGGCCGGTGAGCTTCTGGATCTCACTCATCAGCTCGTCGGTCATCTGCCGCAGTGAGGTGCGGTCGTCCGGTCGGCCGGTGAAGTCCAACGGCTTGCCGAATCGAACCGTGATCTTGGCAGTGCCCGGCCGGGGCACCCGGGCACCGATCGGCTGCGCCTTGTCCGTGCCGATCATGCCGACCGGAATGATCGGCACGCCGGCCGAGATCGCCAGCCGAGCCGCGCCGGTCCGCCCCCGGTAGAGCTTGCCGTCCGGAGATCGGGTGCCCTCCGGGTAGACCACCACCAGGTCACCGCCCTTGAGCGCCGGGATCGCCGCGTCGAACGCGGACAGCGCCGCCCGGCCGCCGGCCCGCTCGACGGGGATCGCGCCCAGGCCGGTGAGGACGAACTTGGAGAACGCGCCCTTCACGCCGGCGCCCGTGAAGTACTCCGACTTGGCCCAGAACGCCAGGTGCCGGGGCACGACCGTGCCGAGGAACAGCTCGTCGGCCACCGAGAGGTGGTTACCGGCGAAGACCGCGCCACCGGTCTCCGGCACGTGTTCCAGCCCTTCCACGGTCGGGCGGAACGCCAACCGCAGCGCGGGCGCCACGGTCAGCTTGCCGATGGTGTAGAGCAGGGGCACTGGTCCTCCGGCAGATCAGGTGCGAACAGGCGGTGTCACGGTAGCGGACGCCTCCACACCTCCCCGACGGAGGTGGGAGGCGTCCGCAACCGGGCGATGGTCCGTTATACCCGGCGTACGACCACAGTTACCCGCTCACCATCGCCGACCTCGCCAGCGAACCCCTCCAGGCCCTCAACGGCGGAGCCGTCCGGGCCCTCGACAGCGGAGCCGTCCGGACTTTCGGCGAAGTCCACCGAGTCGGCCAGCACCTCCGCGGAGACGAAGTCGACGTACGCGGCCACCGCCGCGCGCACCTCGTCGGACGCCGACACCGACACCACGATCCGGTCCGAGACGTCCAGGTCGGCGTCCCGACGGGCCTGCTGCACCACCCGCACCACGTCGCGGGCCAGCCCCTCGGCGGCCAACTCCGGGGTGACGTCGGTGTCCAACACCACCACGCCCTCGCCGCCGGGCAGCGGCGCGGAGTGCTCGGCGTCGGCGGCGACCAGGCGCAGTTCGTACTCACCCTCGGCGAGGGTGACGCCGGCAGCCACCGGGGCGCCGTCGACCAGCTCCCACTCGCCCGCCTTGACCGCCTTGATCACCTGCTGCACCTGCTTGCCGACCCGCGGGCCGAGCGCCCGGGGCACCACAGTCAACACCTGCTCGCAGTACGCGGACAGCTCCGCGCTGAACTCCACGGTCTTCACGTTGACCTCGTCGGCGACCAGGTCGGCGAACGGCCGCAGCTGCTCCGCGACCGGCGAGGCCACGGTCAGCTTGGACAGCGGCAGTCGCACCCGCAGCCCCTTGGCCTTGCGCAGCGACAGCGCCGCGGAGGCGACCGCCCGCACGTTGTCCATCGCGGCGACCAGGTCGTGGTCGGCTGGGAACTCGCTCGCCTCCGGCCAGTCGGTCAGGTGCACCGAACGCTCCCCGGTCAGGCCACGCCAGATCTCCTCCGCGGTCAGCGGCGCGAGCGGCGCCACCACCCGGCAGAGCGTCTCCAGCACCGTCGACAGCGTGTCGAAGGCGTCGGCGTCGCCGGACCAGAACCGGTCCCGGGACCGGCGCACGTACCAGTTGGTCAGCGCGTCGAGGTAGGACCGGATGGTGCCGCAGGCACCGGAGATGTCGTACGCGTCCATCTGCGCGCCGACCGTCGACACCAGCTCGTTCGTCTTCGCCAGCACGTACCTGTCGAGCAGGGTGCCGGCGGCGGCTTCGCCGTCGCTCGTCGGCTCCGCGTCGGTCTTCCGCTTTGCCTGGTACCCGTCGGCGTTGGCGTAGAGCGTGAAGAAGTACCACACGTTCCACAGCGGCAGCAGCACCTGCCGAACGGCGTCGCGGATGCCCGACTCGGTGACCGCCATGTCCCCACCGCGCAGCACCGGCGAGGACATCAGCATCCACCGCATCGCGTCCGAGCCATACGAGTCGAAGGCGTGGTAGACGTCCGGGTAGTTGCGCAGGCTCTTGGACATCTTGCGCCCGTCCGAGCCGAGCAGGATGCCGTGGCTCAGGCAGTTGCGGAACGCCGGCCTGTCGAACAGCGCGGTGGCCAGCACGTGCATCGTGTAGAACCAGCCGCGGGTCTGCCCGATGTACTCGACGATGAAGTCACCCGGGTAGTGGTGCTCGAACCAGTCCGCGTTCTCGAACGGATAGTGCACCTGGGCGAACGGCATCGACCCGGACTCGAACCAGCAGTCCAGCACCTCCGGCACCCGACGCATCATCGACTGCCCGGTCGGGTCGTCCGGGTTGGGGCGGACCAGGTCGTCCACCGCCGGCCGGTGCAGGTCGGTCAGGCGTACGCCGAAGTCCCGCTCGATGTCGGCCAGCGAGCCGTAGACGTCCAGCCGGGGGTAGTTCGGGTCGTCGGACTTCCACGCCGGGATCGGCGAGCCCCAGAACCGGTTCCGACTGATCGACCAGTCCCGGGCGTTGGCCAGCCACTTGCCGAACGAGCCGTCCTTGATGTGGCCGGGCGTCCAGTTGATCTCCTGGTTCAGCTCGACCATCCGGTCCCGGAACTGGGTCACCGCGACGAACCACGAGGACACCGCCTTGTAGACCAGCGGGGTGTCGCAGCGCCAGCAGTGCGGGTACGAGTGGGTGTAGGTGTCCTGCTTGAGCACCACCCCCCGGTCCTTCAGCTCCCGGATCACCGGCTTGTTGACGTCGAAGACCTGCTCACCCTGGTACGGCGGGACCAGCGCGGTGAACCGGGTGTGGTCGTCGACGGTGACGATGGTGGGGATGCCGGCGGCGTTGCAGACGTTCTGGTCGTCCTCACCGAAGGCCGGGGCCAGGTGGACGATCCCGGTGCCGTCCTCGGTGGTGACGAACTCCGCGCCGAGCACCTGGTAGGCGTTCTCCCCGGCCTGCTCGACGAGGAAGTCGAACAGCGGCGTGTAGCGGCGCCCGACCAGGTCCCGGCCGTACACGGTGCCGACCTGCTCGTAGCCGTCCAGCTCCTTGGCGTACGCGGCCAGCCGCGCCGCGCCCACCAGGTAGCGGTCGCCGTCGCGTTCGAGCACCGCGTACTCGATGTCGGGGCCGACGGCGAGCGCCAGGTTCGACGGCAGGGTCCACGGCGTGGTGGTCCAGACGCCCAGCTTGACCGGCCCGCGCACCAGCTCCGGCGCGGACTCGTCGGCGGTCAGCTCGAACCACACCGACAGGGTGGGGTCGTGCCGGTCCCGGTAGACGTCGTCCATCCGGGTCTCGGTGTTCGACAGCGGGGTCTCGCAGCGCCAGCAGTACGCGAGCACCCGGAAGCCCTCGTAGATCAGACCCTTGTCGTGCAGGGTCTTGAAGGCCCACATGACGCTTTCCATGTAGTCCAGGTCGAGGGTCTTGTAGTCGTTGCTGAAGTCGACCCAGCGGGCCTGCCGGTTGATGTACCGCTCCCAGTCCTGGGTGAACTCCAGCACAGAGGTACGGCACGCCTCGTTGAACCGGGCCACGCCCAGGTCGATGATCTCCGCCTTGCTGGTGATGCCGAGCTGCTTCTCGGCCACCACCTCGGCGGGCAGGCCGTGGCAGTCCCAGCCGAAGCGCCGCTCGACGTGCCGGCCGCGCATGGTCTGGTAGCGCGGCACCACGTCCTTGACGTAACCGGTGAAGAGGTGACCGTAGTGCGGCAGGCCGTTGGCGAAGGGCGGGCCGTCGTAGAAGACGTATTCGTTCTTGCCGTCGTCGCCGGCCGGACGGGCCTCGACCGACGCCTCGAAGGTCTTGTCGGCCGTCCAGTGCTCCAGCACCCGGCGCTCGACCGCGGGCAGGTCCGGGCTCGCCGGCACACCGGCGGCGGTCGGGTCGTGCAACGGGTAGGCCATCGGGGGTCGCTCTCCTCATGCAGCTCACGCAACGTGGTCTGCGAGGACGAGCTTTCCGGGGTACGCCTGGAACGGCGCTCCCGGGTGGCCCGCGGTACCACCCCGCTTGGCGGTCAGGATCGACCGCCCGCTCATTTGCCGGCTGTGACGGGCCGCACCCGTCCGGTTCTACTGGGCCGGTCACCCGGCTGTTCTTCCGGAGGCTCACCGGTGATAGCCGGGTCAAAGCCTTACGGTCCCAAACGATACAAGACCCGCTCCCCCTCCCGCCCGTTCCCCGCCCCTCTCCCCACCCCGGCGGTTTCGGCGACATGAGCGGGGTCACAGACCCGGTTGTCACGATCCACCCCGGCTCAGCCGTCGTACGGGTGTCGGACCGATCGGGAGGTAGTCGTGCAACGGATGAACGCGGCCGAGGTCGCACCGCAGGCGTACAAGGCCGTCATGGGGTTGGAGAAGTACGTCCAGACGAACGTCGACCGCACAGTGCTGGAGCTGGTGAAGCTGCGGGCGTCGATGATCAACGGGTGCGCGTACTGCGTGGACATGCACAGTCGGGACGCGCTCGCCGACGGCGAGTCGAGCCGGCGGCTGTTCGCGGTCGCCGCCTGGCGGGAGGCGCCCTTCTTCGACGAGCGGGAGCGGGCCGCGCTGGCCCTCACCGACGCGGTCACCCGGCTCGGTGAGCACGGGGTGCCGGACGGCGTGTGGGACGACGCCGCGAAGGTCTGGTCGGAGAAGGAACTGGCCGACCTCGTCATCGCGATTGCCACAATCAACGTGTGGAATCGGATCGGGGTGACGATGCGGCTGGAGCCTCCGACCCAGGCGTGACCACCGAGGCGGCAGCAGAGGCGGCCGGTGCGCTCGAGGCGCACCGGCCGATGCTGCTTGGGCTCGCGTACCGCCTGCTCGGCAGCCGGCACGACGCGGAGGACGTGCTCCAGGAGGCGTACCTGCGTTGGGTGGGTGTGGACCGGGCCCGGGTCGAGGAACCGCGCCGGTACCTGTCCCGGGTGGTCACCCGGTTGGCAGTGGACCGGCTGCGCGCCCGGCAGGCGGCCCGCGAGACGTACGTCGGGACGTGGTT
The DNA here is from genome assembly GCF_015751765.1 of Micromonospora ureilytica. Taxonomy (NCBI): domain Bacteria; kingdom Bacillati; phylum Actinomycetota; class Actinomycetes; order Micromonosporales; family Micromonosporaceae; genus Micromonospora; species Micromonospora ureilytica. The sequence goes on along the minus strand of NZ_JADOTX010000001.1, from coordinate 6,994,662 downwards.
GCCCGAACCGGTGCCGACCGCTCCCTCGCCGTTCGGGCCACTGGACCGGGTGGAGCTACGCGACTCGCTCTCCACCGCGTTGCTGCACGTGCTGGAGCGGCTCACCCCGCCGGAGCGAGCGGTGTACGTCCTGCACACGGCCTTCGACGTGCCGTACGCGGAGATCGCCGAGATCCTGGACCGGTCCGCCGCCGACTGCCGCCAGCTGTACCACCGGGCGACCGCGCGGGTACGGCAGGAGCAGCGCCGGTTCACCGCCAGTCGCTTGGAGCGGGAGCGGCTGCTGGACGCGTTCCTCGCGGCCGCCCGCGACGGTGACCTGGCGACGCTCACCGACCTGGTGGCCGCCGACGCCACAGCGTGGAACGACGGTGGCGGTCGGGTGCGGGCCGCCCTCAACCCGGTCACCGGCGCGGACCGGATCGCCAGGTTCTACGCCGGGGTCTACGGCCCGCGTCACCGGACGATCATGGATCCGGTCGAGCTCAACGGAGAACCCGCGATGCTGATCACCCGCGCGGACGGCAGTCGGTACACGCTGACCATCGCCGCGGCCGACGGACGGATCACCGGGATCTACGTGGTCGGCAACCCGGCGAAGGTGCCGGCGATCGACTGAACCCGGGCGTCGTCGGTCGGCCCCTGGGCGGTGGGCGTCAGCCCAGCTCGGGGAACCAGAGCGCGATCTCGCGCTTGGCGCTGTCCGTCGAGTCGGAGGCGTGCACCAGGTTCTCCCGGTTGGACAGCGACAGGTCACCCCGGATGGTGCCAGCGGCGGCCTTGCGCCCGTCGGTGGCGCCGACCAGCCCGCGGACCACGTCGATGACCTGGTCGCCGGAGAGCACCAGGGCGACCAGTGGGCCGCCGGTCATGAAGTCCTTCAGCGGCGGGTAGAACGCCTTGTCGACGTGCTCGGCGTAGTGCTCGTCGGCGAGCGCGGCGTCCATCGTCCGGTGCACCATCGCGTCGATCCGCAGCCCCTTGCGCTCGAAGCGGGAGAGGACCTCGCCGACCAGGCCGCGGCGGACCGCGTCGGGCTTGATCAGAACGAGGCTGCGCTCATCCGGGCTGTTGCTGGACACGCTGGGTTCCTCCTGTACGCACTGAACGCTTGGGATCGGTACGGTCAGCCTAGCGACCCGGTCCCGGCGCCGGCGCGGCGGCCGGTCTTTCCCCCGGTGGCCGATCCGGCCTAGCCTGGCCCTGACCCCCGGGAGGTCCACTGTGGCGAATGGCGGGAACCGACCCATCGCGCCGGTACGCAAGCTGATCGGCACGGTGCTGGGCACCGTGGCCACGTTCATCGTCCTGTTCGGGCTGGGCATGACCAGTTGGGCCATCGTGGCTCTCGGGGTCGCCCTGCTGGTGCTGGCGATCGCGCTGGCGACCGTCCGCGGCGGCGGTCGCACGTGGGTCGTCGGTGTCGGGCACGTGCACAGCGCCTCCGAACCACCCACCCAGTACGCGTTCGGCCGCTGCGAACTGCAACTGGTGATCGATGCCCCTGGTCTGCCGCCGCGGTCCAAGAAGATCATCGAGCCGAGGGTGCCGGTCTCCAAGTGGCCGTCGCTGGGCCAGACCCTGCCGATCCGGGTCGCGTTGGACGACCAGCGGCACGTCAAGGTCCTCTGGGACGAGGTGCCCACCCACGCCGAGACCGCCGCCGCCGTCGCCGATCTCCCGCCCGAGTTCGCCGACGCGGAGGCGATGGACGAACTGCTGATCCAGCAGGACGCGCCACCCTGGGCCGACCGTGCGCCGGACGACGACTTCCGCGACGACTTCCGCGACCCGGTCGGTGACCCGTTCCGGGACCCGCTCGGTGACCCTCTGCGCACCGACCCCCGGCGTGACGACCTCCGGCGTGACGACCTCCGACGTGACGACCCGGTCGTCGTGCCCGAGGAGCGCGAGCCCGTGGTGATGCACCAGAGCCCGGGTGGCCCGATGGTGCTGGAGGGCGTCGTCGTCGAACCGCAGGCCGGTGGGCTGCCCCGACGGGCAACCACTCCCGCGCCGCGCCCGCCCGTCGAGGAGCGCTTCGACGAACCCACCACCGACCGGCCCGACGCTCCGGAGGCGGACGGCCCGACCACCCCGCCCTCCGACGACTTCGTCGACCCGCCCAGCGCGCCGCGCTCGGACCCGCCCAGCGCGCAGCGCTCCGACCCATCGCCCACACAGCGGTCCGGCCCCGGTTTGGTCGACCCGCTGGACCCCCTCGACCTCCCGCTGGACGACCCTGCACCGGCCGGGGCAGCCCGCACGACAGTGACCGACGAGGAACTTGACCGGGCGATCTTCGGGTTCGACGGCGGCTCGGCCGCGCCGATCAGCGGGGTGGGTCTCACCCTGCTGGTCACCGACCTGCCCCGGTCGCTCGGCTTCTACCGCGACGTGCTCGGCTTCAGCGAGGTCGACCAGGGCGCCCACAACGCCGTCCTCGCCTCCGGGGCGACCCGGATCGTCCTGCGCGAGGTGAGCGGGGCAGCGCCCATCAGCCGCCGACTGGTGCACGTCAATCTCGAGGTGAACGACATCGAGGCGGCGTACGAGCGGTTGCGCGAGTCGGGCGTCCGCTTCACGTACGCGCCCCGCGTGGTCAACCGGGGCACCAAGCTGGAGGGATGGGCGGCGGCCTTCCGCGACCCGGACGGCCACGGCGTCGCGCTCACCCAGTGGCGCGAACGCGCCGACGCCTGAACCGGCCCGTTCGCGCCGGGGGTGCCACCGGCCGGGTCAAGCGTCAGCCGAGGATGACGCGGCGAACGTGCAACGCGTACGCCCAGACCAGGGCGAAGATGATGCCCAGCCCGAGCAGCGACCAGTGCAGCAGACCGCCCAGCAACAGCAGGCCCTGGAGCACGGTGCCGGCGTTCCAGGCCCAGGGGCGGCGCATCATGCCGGCGAGCACCACGGCGGCCACTGCCAGTGCCACCACCGCACCGATCGCGGCGCCGCCGAGGTCACCGCCGACCACCCGGATCGGCTGGATCGCCAGCAGGAGCACCAGCGCCTCCAGGCTGAGCGTGCCAGCACCGAGACCGCGTACCGCCCGCTCCGGGTTGCGCAACCCGGAGCGCCTCGGCTGCCCGGTCGTGGGCTCCTCCCCCACCGGCTGCTCGGCCGGCGGGCCGGTCGGGTCCTCGGTGGTGTGCGGGTCCCGCTCCGGGCTGGTCATCGCTTCAGCAGCCTGCGCGCGTCGGCGACCGTCACCACGGAACCCGTGATCAGCACCCCGACGCCGCTCAGCTCACCTGGGACGTCTTCCTCGGCCATCGCCACCGCCAACTCGATGGCGTCCGGCATCTCCTCCGCCGAGGCCACCCGCTCCTCGCCGAAGATCTCGGCGGTCAGCGCGGTGAGTTCGTCCGTCGGCATCGCCCGTGGCGAGCTGTTGCGGGTGACCACCACCTGGTCGACCACCGGCTCCAGCAGCTCCAGCATCGCTTCCGCGTCCTTGTCGGCGAGTACGCCGATCACGGCCACCAGCTTGCTGAACGCGAACTCCTCCTGGAGCGCGGTGACGGTGGCCTTCATGCCGTGCGGGTTGTGCGCACCGTCCAGCAGGATGGTCGGGGCGTTCCGAACCCGCTCCAGCCGGCCCGGGGAGCTGGTCGAGGCGAAGCCCTCCCGGACCGCCTCGATGTCCAGCTGACGTCGGGCCCCCGCACCCAGGAACGCCTCCACGGCGGCGAGCGCCACCGCCGCGTTCTGCGCCTGATGGGCGCCGTGCAGCGGGATGAAGACATCGTCGTACACGCCGCCCAGGCCCTGGAGGGTGAGCACCTGCCCGCCGACTGCGACCGCCCGACCCAGTACGCCGAACTCGCCGCCCTCCCGGGCGATGGTGGCCCCGACCTCGGCGCAGCGTTCGAGGAGGGGACCGGCGGCCTCCTCCTCCTGCGCTGCCGCGATCACGGTGGCGCCCGGGTGGATGATGCCGGCCTTGGCCAACGCGATGTCCTGAAGCGTGTCGCCGAGCCACTCGGTGTGGTCCAGCCCGATCGGGGTGATCACGCAGACCCCGGCCTGGAGAACGTTTGTGGCGTCCTCTGCACCGCCGAGGCCGACCTCGACCACCGCGATGTCGACAGGCGCGTCGGCGAACGTGGCGAACGCCAGCGCGGTGGTCATGTCGAAGTACGTCAGCGGCTCGTCCGACCGCGCGTCGACCAGCTCGGCCAGCGGCTTGATCTCGCGGTACACCGAAGTGAACCGTTCCTCGCTGACCGGCTCCCCGTCCAGGCTGATCCGCTCCCGGACGGTCTCCAGGTGCGGGCTGGTGTACCGCCCGGTGTGCAGTCCGTGCGACCGCAGCAGCGAGTCGATCATCCGCGCGGTGGAGGTCTTGCCGTTGGTGCCGGTCAGGTGGATCGCGGGGTACGCCCGCTGTGGGCTGCCGAGCAGGTCGAGCAGCGACTCGATCCGGTCCAGCTCGAAGACCATGCGGGTGAAGCCGCGGGCGTTCAGCTCGGCTTCGACGGCGGCGAAATCGGTACGGTCGGTCACGAGGGCAGTGTCTCCAGAGCAGCGTCGATCCGGACCAGGTCGGCCTCGGCGGTGGCGAGCCGGTCGCGGATCTTCGCGACCACCGGCTCGGGGGCCTTGCCGATGAAGGCAGGGTTGTCGAGCTTCGCCCGGGCCTGCGCGACCTCCTTCTCGGCGGCTGCGCGGTCCTTCGTCAGCCGGGCCCGCTCGGCGGCCACGTCGATCGACCCCCGGGTGTCCAACGCGACACCGACCGCGCCGGGCATGGCCAGCGTGGCGCTGGCCTGGAAGTCGTCACCGGCCGGATCCAGCCGGACCAGCGAACGGATCAGCGGTTCGTGGGCCGCGATACCCGCGCCGGACAGCCCGTCCAGGCGGGCAGCCACCCGCTGCGTCGGGCGCAGCCCCTGGTCGGAGCGGAACCGCCGGATCTCGGTGACCACCCGCTGCACGCCGACCAGCTCGGCCTCGGCGGCGTCGTCGATCAGCGACCGGTCGGCCACCGGCCAGGCGGCGGCCTGCACCGTCTCGCCGCCGGTCAGCGCGAGCCACAACTCCTCGGTGACGAACGGGATGACCGGGTGCAGCAGCCGCAGCAGCTGGTCGAGCACGTGCCCGAGCACCCGGCGGCTGGCCTCCGCGCGCTCACCGCCCTCAGCGAGCACCGGCTTGCTCAGCTCGACGTACCAGTCGCAGACGTCGTCCCAGGCGAAGTGGTACAGCAGGTCACACACCTTGGCGAACTCGTACGCCTCGAACTGCTCGTCGACCTCGGCGGTGACGTGCGCCAACCGGGACAGGATCCATCGGTCGACGGTGGAGAGCTGCTCGGTGGGAGGCAGGTCGCCAGTGGTGTGCGCGCCGTTCATCAGGGCGAACCGGGTGGCGTTCCAAAGCTTGTTGCAGAAGTTGCGCGAGCCCTGGCACCACTCCTCGCTGACCGGGACGTCCTGGCCGGGGTTCGCGCCCCGCGCCAGGGTGAACCGGGTGGCGTCGGCGCCGTACCTGTCGATCCAGTCCAGCGGGTCGACCACGTTGCCGAACGACTTCGACATCTTCTTGCCGAACTGGTCGCGCACCATGCCGTGCAACGCGACCACGTCGAAGGGCGGCCGGCCGTCCATCGCGTAGAGGCCGAACATCATCATCCGGGCGACCCAGAAGAACAGGATGTCGTACCCGGTGACCAGCACGCTGGTCGGGTAGAACTTCGCCAGGTCCGGGGTCTGCTCGGGCCAGCCCAGCGTGGAGAACGGCCACAGACCGCTGGAGAACCAGGTGTCCAGGACGTCCTCGTCCTGGTGCCAGCCCTCGCCGGTCGGCGGCGCCTCGTCGGGGCCGACGCAGACGATCTCACCCGCCGGGCCGTACCAGACCGGGATGCGGTGCCCCCACCACAGCTGGCGGGAGATGCACCAGTCGTGCATGTTGTCGACCCAGGCGAAGTAGCGCTTGGCCAACTCGGCCGGCTCGATGCGGACCCGACCGTCGCGCACCGCGTCACCCGCGGCCTGGGCCAGCGGGGCGGTGTTGACGAACCACTGCAGCGACAGCCGCGGCTCGACAGTGGTCTTGCAGCGCGAGCAGTGCCCGACCGCGTGCACGTACGGGCGCTTCTCGGCGACGATCAGGCCCTGCTCCCGCAGCGCCGCCACGATCGCGGGCCGCGCCTCGAACCGGTCCAACCCCTCGAACGGGCCGGGCACGGTGATCACACCGCGCTCGTCCATCACGGTGAGCGCGGGCAGGCCGTGCCGCTGGCCGATCTCGAAGTCGTTCGGGTCGTGGGCGGGCGTCACCTTGACCATTCCGGTGCCGAACGACGGGTCGACGTGCGCGTCGGCGACGATCGGGATCCGGCGGCCGGTCAGCGGCAGCTCGACCTCCGTGCCGATCAGGTGCTGGTAGCGCTCGTCGTCGGGGTGCACCGCCACCGCGGTGTCGCCGAGCATCGTCTCGGCGCGGGTGGTGGCCACCACGACCTCGTCGCTGTAGCGGATCGAGATCAGCTCGCCGTCGTCGTCGGTGTGCTCGACCTCGATGTCGGAGAGCGCAGTGAGGCAGCGCGGACACCAGTTGATGATCCGGTTGGCCCGGTAGATGAGGCCGTCGTCGAAGAGCTTCTTGAAGATCGTCTGGACGGCGCGGGTCAGCCCCGCGTCCATCGTGAAGCGCTCGCGGTCCCAGTCGACGGAGTCGCCGAGGCGGCGCATCTGGCCGAGGATGGCGCCACCGGACTCGGCCTTCCACTGCCAGACCCGCTCGACGAACTTCTCCCGGCCGAGATCGTGCCGGGAAAGACCCTCGGCGGCGAGCTGGCGCTCGACCAGGTTCTGGGTGGCGATGCCGGCGTGGTCCATGCCCGGCAGCCACAGCGCCTCGAAGCCCTGCATCCGCTTACGTCGGGTCAACGCGTCCATCAACGTGTGCTCGAACGCGTGGCCCATGTGCAGTGAGCCGGTGACGTTCGGCGGCGGGATGACGATGGTGAAGGGGGGCTTGTCGCTGTCGGCGGAGGCCCGGAAGTGCCCGCCGGCTACCCACTGCTCGTACCGTCGCTGCTCTACCTCACCGGGCTGGTACTGGCCGGCAAGGGTCGGGGCGTCGGGGCGTCGGGCATCCAGTCTCTCGGTCACCGGACAAGTCTACGGAGGGCTTCCGCAGACCTGACGTGCGCCACCTGCCGTTCGCGTACGGTGTCGGCTATGTCCGACGCACATCTCACCGAGCGGTCGCGCGACGGCGGCCGCGAGCCGGTCGAGCTGACCGAAGAGCCGATCCAGCTGAGCACCCGGGACCCCGGAGGCGACCCCGACGAGGGGTCCGCCGGCTGGTCACGCCGCCGCAAGATCGGTTGGACGGCCGCACTGGTGGTCGGCCTCGCCGGCGCCGCGGTGCTCGGTGTCGGTGGGTGGCGGGTAGCACAGCAGAAGGACACCCAACTGACCTCACCCGATCGGGTGGCGGGTCTGACCCGCGACGACAGCGAGCGGGCGAAGAGCACTGCCGACTATCTGCGCAGCGGTCTGGCGGCGAACATCGAACTGGACCGCAGTTTCGGCACGGTCTACCGCGACCCGGCCGACGACAAACGCTCGGTGCTCATCTTCGGGGGCACCACCCTGCTCTGGCAGCCGGAACGGGACCTGGACAGCCTCTTCCGCCTGATGTCGGACGAGACCGGTGCGGTGAACGGCCTGCGGGAGCTGCCCGCGGGCGATCTCGGCGGGGTGCTGAAGTGCGGCAACACCAGCGGCGAGGGCGGGGACTTCGCGGTGTGCGGCTGGGCCGACCACGGCAGCGTGGTCATGGCGATGTTCCCGGGTCGGTCGGTCAGCGACGCGGGCGGCCTGCTGCGCAACCTCCGCGACGGCATGCAGACCCGGGACTGACACGTCGGGTCGTTGATCGACTCGGTGAACCCAAGCCGATCGACAATCCGAGGGAACGCAGAAAAGGCCACCCCCGAAAGGGGTGGCCTTTTCTGAAAGATTGTCCGGCGGCGTCCTACTCTCCCACACCCTCACGAGTGCAGTACCATCGGCGCTGGAGGGCTTAGCTTCCGGGTTCGGAATGTAACCGGGCGTTTCCCCTCCGCCATGACCGCCGTAACTCTATGAACATGTCAAACAACCCCGGGCATAATGTCACGGGTGTTCGCTTGTTCAGAGTTGCACAGTGGACGCGTAGCAGCTTAGTAGTCAAGTCCTCGGCCTATTAGTACCGGTCAACTGAACCCGTTACCGGGCTTACATTTCCGGCCTATCAACCCAGTCGTCTAGCTGGGGGCCTTACCCCACCAAGGTGGGTGGGATACCTCATCTTGAAGCAGGCTTCCCGCTTAGATGCTTTCAGCGGTTATCCCTTCCGAACGTAGCTAACCAGCCGTGCCCTTGGCAGGACAACTGGCACACCAGAGGTTCGTCCGTCCCGGTCCTCTCGTACTAGGGACAGCCCTTCTCAAGTATCCTACGCGCACGGCGGATAGGGACCGAACTGTCTCACGACGTTCTAAACCCAGCTCGCGTACCGCTTTAATGGGCGAACAGCCCAACCCTTGGGACCTGCTACAGCCCCAGGATGCGACGAGCCGACATCGAGGTGCCAAACCATCCCGTCGATATGGACTCTTGGGGAAGATCAGCCTGTTATCCCCGGGGTACCTTTTATCCGTTGAGCGACACCGCTTCCACTCGCAAGTGCCGGATCACTAGTCCCGACTTTCGTCCCTGCTCGACCTGTCAGTCTCACAGTCAAGCTCCCTTGTGTACTTGCACTCAACACCTGATTGCCAACCAGGCTGAGGGAACCTTTGGGCGCCTCCGTTACCTTTTAGGAGGCAACCGCCCCAGTTAAACTACCCACCAGACACTGTCCCTGAACCGGATAACGGTCCGAAGTTAGATACCCAAATCAACCAGAGTGGTATTTCAAGATTGCCTCCACCCATACTGGCGTATGGACTTCACCGGCTCCCACCTATCCTACACAAGCTAATTCGAGTACCAATGTCAAGCTATAGTAAAGGTCCCGGGGTCTTTCCGTCCTGCCGCGCGTAACGAGCATCTTTACTCGTACTGCAATTTCGCCGGGCCTGTGGTTGAGACAGTGGGGAAGTCGTTACGCCATTCGTGCAGGTCGGAACTTACCCGACAAGGAATTTCGCTACCTTAGGATGGTTATAGTTACCACCGCCGTTTACTGGCGCTTAAGTTCTCCGCTTCGCCCCCGAAAGAGCTAACAGGTCCCCTTAACGTTCCAGCACCGGGCAGGCGTCAGTCCATATACATCGAATTACTTCTTCGCATGGACCTGTGTTTTTAGTAAACAGTCGCTTCCCCCTGCTCTCTGCGGCCATACAACGCTCCACCCGCGCGGGGCTTCACGTCTCCGGCCCCCCTTCTCCCTAAGTTACGGGGGCAATTTGCCGAGTTCCTTAACCACAGTTCGCCCGATCGCCTCGGTATTCTCTACCTGACCACCTGTGTCGGTTTGGGGTACGGGCCGCTAAGAACTCGCTAGAGGCTTTTCTCGGCAGCATAGGATCACTGACTTCACCTGAATCGGCTCGGCATCACGTCTCAGCCTATGTGTGTTGCGGATTTGCCTACAACACGGCCTACACGCTTACCCCGGCACAACCACCGGCCGGGCTCAGCTACCTTCCTGCGTCACCCCATCGCTTGACTACTACCCATCAGGTTCCCACGCTCCCTCAGATCAGTCCGAAGACCTCACCAAGTTCGGGCGGTTAGCACAACGAGGTTCATCAGGGACGCTCTTTCGCGGGTACGGGAATATCAACCCGTTGTCCATCGACTACGCCTCTCGGCCTCGCCTTAGGTCCCGACTCACCCAGGGCGGATTAGCCTGGCCCTGGAACCCTTGGTCATCCGGCGGAAGGGTTTCTCACCCTTCTTTCGCTACTCATGCCTGCATTCTCACTCGTGCCGCGTCCACAACTGGGTCACCCCGCTGCTTCACTCGCGGCACGACGCTCCCCTACCCATCCACACACCTGCACAAGGAATCAAGTCCAAGCGAGGTTAAAATGTGAATGCCACAGCTTCGGCGGTGTGCTTGAGCCCCGCTACATTGTCGGCGCGGAACCACTTGACCAGTGAGCTATTACGCACTCTTTAAAGGGTGGCTGCTTCTAAGCCAACCTCCTGGTTGTCTATGCGACCCCACATCCTTTTCCACTTAGCACACGCTTAGGGGCCTTAGCTGGTGATCTGGGCTGTTTCCCTCTCGACTACGAAGCTTATCCCCCGCAGTCTCACTGCCGCGCTCTCACTTACCGGCATTCGGAGTTTGGCTGATTTCGGTAAGCTTGTGGGCCCCCTAGACCATCCAGTGCTCTACCTCCGGCAAGAAACACGCGACGCTGCACCTAAATGCATTTCGGGGAGAACCAGCTATCACGGAGTTTGATTGGCCTTTCACCCCTAACCACAGGTCATCCCCCAATTTTTCAACATTGGTGGGTTCGGCCCTCCACGCGGTCTTACCCGCGCTTCAGCCTGCCCATGGCTAGATCACTCCGCTTCGGGTCTAGGACACGCGACTGAATCGCCCTATTCAGACTCGCTTTCGCTACGGCTCCCCCACACGGGTTAACCTCGCCACATGCCACTAACTCGCAGGCTCATTCTTCAAAAGGCACGCCGTCACCCCGTAAGGCTCCGACGGATTGTAGGCGAACGGTTTCAGGTACTATTTCACTCCCCTCCCGGGGTACTTTTCACCATTCCCTCACGGTACTTGTCCGCTATCGGTCACCAGGAAGTATTTAGGCTTACCAGGTGGTCCTGGCAGATTCACGGCAGATTTCAGGGGTCCGCCGCTACTCGGGAACACCCACAGAAGGTCAGCAACTTTCACCTACCGGACTTTCACCGTCTACGGTCAGCCATTCCAGACTGTTCGACTAGCCACTAACTTTGTAACTTCTCAAACAAGTGTCAGCTTGTTTAGCAGGGTCCCACAACCCCGACCACGCAACCCCTGACAGGTATCACACGCAGCCGGTTTAGCCTCGATCCGCTTTCGCTCGCCACTACTCACGGAATCACTAAATTGTTTTCTCTTCCTACGGGTACTGAGATGTTTCACTTCCCCGCGTTCCCTCCACACACCCTATGTGTTCAGGTGTGGGTGACACCACATGACTGGTGCCAGGTTTCCCCATTCGGACACCCTGGGATCACAGCTTGGTTGACAGCTCCCCCAGGCCTATCGCGGCCTCCCACGTCCTTCATCGGCTCCTGGTGCCAAGGCATTCACCGTTCGCCCTTGACAACTTGACCACAAAGATGCTCGCGTCCACTGTGCAATTCTCAACAAACGACCAACCCACAACCCGATCCGCCCCACACCAAAACCCAGTCCCAAGGGGACCAGCGGTATGTGGGGCCAGGCCATGCCTGGCAGACTTCCAGCCCCCACAACGGGAGGCTGGCCAAGTCTCTGAAACAACAACCAATGGTTGTTCCTTCAGGACCCAACAGGGTGCTCACATTCTCCCCCAGCCGCACCAACAGCAACCGTTCCCACCAACCCGAAAGTTAGGCTGTACTAAGCGCCGCCGGCCGTTGCCAGGGCAAAACTTGCCAGTGTCTCCGCCATCTGAGCACCCCGACCCAACATACGTGGGCCGCGGGCTCCTTGCACCCTTTCAGGTGAAGGTGCTCCTTAGAAAGGAGGTGATCCAGCCGCACCTTCCGGTACGGCTACCTTGTTACGACTTCGTCCCAATCGCCAGCCCCACCTTCGACGGCTCCCTCCCACAAGGGGTTGGGCCACCGGCTTCGGGTGTTGCCGACTTTCGTGACGTGACGGGCGGTGTGTACAAGGCCCGGGAACGTATTCACCGCAGCGTTGCTGATCTGCGATTACTAGCGACTCCGACTTCACGGGGTCGAGTTGCAGACCCCGATCCGAACTGAGACCGGCTTTTTGGGATTCGCTCCACCTCACGGTATCGCAGCCCATTGTACCGGCCATTGTAGCATGCGTGAAGCCCTGGACATAAGGGGCATGATGACTTGACGTCATCCCCACCTTCCTCCGAGTTGACCCCGGCAGTCTTCGATGAGTCCCCGCCATAACGCGCTGGCAACATCGAACGAGGGTTGCGCTCGTTGCGGGACTTAACCCAACATCTCACGACACGAGCTGACGACAGCCATGCACCACCTGTGACCGCCCCCGAAGGACCTCACATCTCTGCGAGTTTTGCGGCCATGTCAAACCCAGGTAAGGTTCTTCGCGTTGCATCGAATTAATCCGCATGCTCCGCCGCTTGTGCGGGCCCCCGTCAATTCCTTTGAGTTTTAGCCTTGCGGCCGTACTCCCCAGGCGGGGCGCTTAATGCGTTAGCTGCGGCACAGGAAACCGGAGAGGTCCCCCACACCTAGCGCCCAACGTTTACAGCGTGGACTACCAGGGTATCTAATCCTGTTCGCTCCCCACGCTTTCGCTCCTCAGCGTCAGTATCGGCCCAGAGACCCGCCTTCGCCACCGGTGTTCCTCCTGATATCTGCGCATTTCACCGCTACACCAGGAATTCCAGTCTCCCCTACCGAACTCTAGCCTGCCCGTATCGACCGCAGGCTTGGAGTTGAGCCCCAAGTTTTCACGGTCGACGCGACAAGCCGCCTACGAGCTCTTTACGCCCAATAAATCCGGACAACGCTCGCACCCTACGTCTTACCGCGGCTGCTGGCACGTAGTTGGCCGGTGCTTCTTCTGCAGGTACCGTCACTCTCGCTTCGTCCCTGCTGAAAGAGGTTTACAACCCGAAGGCCGTCATCCCTCACGCGGCGTCGCTGCATCAGGCTTCCGCCCATTGTGCAATATTCCCCACTGCTGCCTCCCGTAGGAGTCTGGGCCGTGTCTCAGTCCCAGTGTGGCCGGTCGCCCTCTCAGGCCGGCTACCCGTCATCGCCTTGGTAGGCCATCACCCCACCAACAAGCTGATAGGCCGCGAGCCCATCCCAAGCCGAAAAACTTTCCACCACCAGCCATGCGGCCAGAAGTAATATTCGGTATTAGCCCCCGTTTCCGAGGGTTATCCCAAAGCTTGGGGCAGGTTGCTCACGTGTTACTCACCCGTTCGCCGCTCGAGTACCCCGAAGGGCCTTTCCGCTCGACTTGCATGTGTTAAGCACGCCGCCAGCGTTCGTCCTGAGCCAGGATCAAACTCTCCAACAAAAAATTAGTTGAACAGCATCCTGACAACAAACAAATGTTGCCAAAGGAATCCCAACCAGCCAGCAAAAACTGACCAGTCCGGGGTATAAATCATAATTGGCACTGGCTTTACAAGCACCCTGTTGAGTTCTCAAAGAACAACCACACACCGACCAGAAGCCCCACCTCAGTGGAACCCATCTCGGGGCTTTTACCGCTCCGCGCACCGGCGTTTTCAGCGCCAGGCACTTTTACTACGTTACCCGCTCGATTCCGCCGTGTCAAACCGATATTTCGCGGTTCGTCGTGCTTCACCCGACATTGCGGATACTCTTACTTGTTCGACTCCACGATGACGCGCGTCGTTTCCGACGTTCGTTTCTGTCGTGGGAAACCGCAGACCGGCCGATCGCCGCTTCGCGGCTCTCTGCCCGGCTCCTGCCGGCTTCAGAACTCTACCCGGTCGGCTTCGCGTTCGCAACCCCGTTTCCGGGGTGTCCCGCACCGCCCGATCCTCAGTCTCGCTCGGCGTTCCCGCCACGAGCCTGGCGCCCGTTCTCGGCCCGTTTGTCCGGCCTCCCCCGTGCAGAGAGAAAGTTACGCGGACAGCCCGGAGAAGGCAAATCAGGGTTCATCACTGGTTCGGACGAGCCGCCTGCCACGCTCCTCGGTACAGCCGAGGACGCGGGCCACCTCAACGTGCCAGAGTGTCAGGCATGGATGAGTCCGGGCACGGTGCCACGGTGTTCGCCGAGCAGGCGCTGCTCGGCCTCATCGGGCCGTTCTGGCAGGTGGTGATCGGTGCGGTCGTGCTGGTCGTACTCGTGCTCTCGGTCGGACGACTGGCCCGACGGGGCAGGTCCCGGATGACCACGGCGCTGCTGGTCACTGCGGCGGCCATCGCCGGGTTCGCGGTGATCGGCGTCCTGCTGGAGGGCTGAGGCTCAGAGCCGGCGGTTGGCCAGGCTGGGCAGCTCGGCGCGGATCACGTCGAGCCGATCGAGGTCCAGGTCGACGAGGGAGACCCCCGGGCCGTCCGGCACCTGGGCGATGACCGTCCCCCACGGGTCGACCACCATGCTGCGCCCGAAGCAGGTGCGGCCCGGCTCGTGGTCGCCGGTCTGACCGGCCGCCGCCACGAAACACTGGTTCTCGATCGCCCTGGCCCGCAGCAGAACCTCCCAGTGGTCCCGCCCGGTGTGCATCATGAATGCGGCCGGCACCACCAGCAGCTGCGCGCCGCCGTCGGACGCGAGCAACCGGTACAGCTCCGGGAAGCGCAGGTCGTAACAGATCGACAGGCCGACCCGCAGCCCCTCGACGTCGACCACCACCGGTTGCACCCCGGGCGCGACGCTCGCCGACTCCCGGTAGGAGACCCGGCCGGGGATCTCCACGTCGTACAGGTGGATTTTGCGATAGCTCGCGGCCAGGCTGCCGGAACGGTCGAAGACCAGCGACGTGTTCCAGGTGTGGTCCGGGTCCGGGCCGGCCTCGTGGAACGAGCCGGCCACCAACCAGATCCCGAGCCGCCGGGCGACCTCGGCGAAGAAGCTGCCCACCTCCCCGTCGACCGGCTCCGGTTCCGGCAGCCCAGCGGCGGGACCCAGGTAGTCGACGTACTCCGGGAGGACGGCGAGATCCGCGCCGCCGGCGGCGGCGCGCTCCAGTAAGGCCTCCGCGGCCGCCAGATTGGCCTTACGGTCGTCCCGGGCGTTCAGCTGACAGACGGCGACACGCATGAGCAAAGGGTACGGCTGGAGGGCGCTCACGGACAGCGTCACGATTTGGTCAGCCGCCCGGTTGGTCATGGGAAAGCGCCGCCGAACACGATCACGCCGGCCGCGTCAGGATCGGACGGCCGGCGTGACGCGGAAAGGATCAGGCGGACTTCTCTTCGCGGTCGCGCCGGGCCCGGCGCCCGGTGAACTCACGCGGCACGATCGTCGGGTTGACGTTCTCCAGGACGACCTCGCGGGTGATCAGCACGCGGGCGGCGTCGGGGTTGCTCGGCACCTCGTACATCGCGGAGAGCAGGACCTCCTCGATGATGGCCCGAAGACCACGGGCACCGGTGCCCCGCAGCATCGCCTGGTCGGCGATGGCTTCCAACGCCGGCTCGTCGAACTCGAGCTCGACACCGTCCAGCTCGAACAGGCGCTGGTATTGCCGGACCAGGGCGTTGCGGGGCTCGGTGAGGATCCGTACGAGAGCGCTGCGGTCCAGGCTGCGCACGTTGGTGATCACCGGCAGCCGGCCGACGAACTCGGGGATCAGCCCGAACTTGAGCATGTCTTCCGGCATGACCTGGCTGAAGATGTCGTCAGTCGACCGATCGGACACCGACCGGAGCCGGGCGCCGAAGCCGGTGCCGCCCTGCCCGGTGCGGGACTCGATGATCTGGTCGAGGCCGGCGAACGCGCCACCACAGATGAACAGCACGTTTGTGGTGTCGATCTGGATGAACTCCTGGTGCGGGTGCTTGCGGCCACCCTGCGGCGGCACGTTGGCCGTCGTGCCCTCAAGCATCTTGAGCAGGGCCTGCTGCACGCCCTCACCGGAGACATCCCGCGTGATCGACGGATTTTCCGACTTGCGGGCGATCTTGTCGACCTCGTCGATGTAGATGATGCCGGTCTCGGCGCGCTTGATGTCGTAGTCGGCGGCCTGGATCAGCTTGAGGAGGATGTTCTCCACGTCCTCGCCGACGTAGCCCGCCTCGGTCAGCGCGGTGGCGTCGGCGATGGCGAACGGGACGTTCAACATCCGGGCGAGGGTCTGCGCCAGGTGGGTCTTGCCGCACCCCGTCGGGCCGAGCAGCAGGATGTTGGACTTGGCCAGCTCGACGGCGTCACTGCCGGAGCCGGGCGCGTTGGCCGCCTCGGCCTGGATGCGCTTGTAGTGGTTGTAGACCGCGACCGCGAGCGCCTTCTTGGCCTGATCCTGTCCCACGACGTAGGTGTCGAGGAACTGGCAGATCTCCATCGGCTTGGGAAGCTCTTCCCACTTCACCTCGCCGGACTCGGCCAGCTCCTCTTCGATGATCTCGTTACAGAGATCGATGCACTCGTCGCAGATGTAGACCCCTGGGCCCGCGATGAGCTTCTTGACCTGCTTCTGCGACTTGCCGCAGAAGGAGCATTTCAGTAGGTCGCCGCCGTCACCGATCCGTGCCACCTACGTTCTCCCTGCACTCATCGGCCGGAGACCCGGCCCTGACCTGCGGACGTTGCGCGCCGCCCGGCTTGGTTCGCGCCGCCGGCCGAACCGGCGAAGCGGTACGGACCCGACGTTACCCGCTGGCGGGGCATTCTCCGACCCCCAAAACGGGTGTGTCAGAGGTCGGCCAGGAACTCAAGCCCCGGCCAACCTCTGACCCGATACAGCTCAGCGGGCGGCGTTGGCCGCCAGCAGACCCTTCTTACGACTGGTCAGGATCGTGTCGACCAGCCCGTACTCCTTGGACTCCTCGGCCGTCATGATCTTGTCACGGTCGATGTCCTTGCGAACCTGCTCGATCGGGCGGTTGCAGTGGCGGGACAGCATGTCCTCCAGCTGCGTACGCATCCGCAGGATCTCCCGGGCCTGGATCTCGATGTCCGAGCCCTGCCCGTAGCCGCCCTCGGTGGCCGGCTGGTGGATGATGATCCGCGAGTTCGGCAGGGCCATCCGCTTACCCGGAGTGCCCGCCGAGAGCAGCACCGCCGCCGCGCTCGCCGCCTGCCCGAGGCAGACCGTCGAGATGTCCGGACGGACGTACTGCATGGTGTCGTAGATCGCCGTCATGGCGGTGAACGACCCACCCGGCGAGTTGATGTACATGATGATGTCGCGGTCCGGGTCGGTGCCCTCGAGCGTCAGCAGCTGGGCCATCACGTCGTTGGCCGACGCGTCGTCCACCTGGACGCCGAGGAAGATGATCCGGTCCTCGAAGAGCTTGTTGTACGGGTTCGACTCCTTGACCCCGTACGACGTGCGCTCGACGAACGACGGCAGCACGTAGCGGTTGTGCACGGCCGCGAACTGGGGCGGCAGGCTCAGATCGGTCATCGTCAGCTCCTCAGCTCAGGGTCCCGGCGCCATCCGGAACCTGTGCGGCCCCGATGATCACCTTGTCGATGAAGCCGTAGTCCATGGCCTCCTGGGCGGTGAACCAACGGTCCCGGTCCGAGTCGGCCTCGATCTGCGACTGGCTCTGGCCGGTGTGGTGCGCGACCCGCTCCTGGAACATCCGCTTCGTGTAGAGCATCTGCTCCGCCTGGATGGCGATGTCGGACGCCGTGCCGCCCAGACCACCGGACGGCTGGTGCATCATGATCCGTGCGTGGGGCAGGGCGTACCGCTTGCCCTTGGTGCCCGCGCAGAGCAGCAGCTGACCCATTGAGGCAGCCATGCCCATCGCCACGGTCGACACGTCGTTGTCGATGAACTGCATGGTGTCGTAGATCGCCATGCCGGAGTAGACCGAGCCACCCGGCGAGTTGATCCACAGGTTGATGTCGCGGTCCGGGTCCTCCGCGGCGAGCAGCAGCAGCTGCGCGCAGATGCGGTTGGCGACCTGGTCGGTCACCTCACTGCCCAGGAAGATGATGCGCTCCTTGAGCAACCGGTTGTAGACCGAGTCGTCGAGGTTGCCAATGGAGTCGCCACCGCGCGCGTCAATCGCCCGGAGCGACTTCTTGGGGATGTGCATGTCGGTCATGGCAGCCCTTCGCTCTCCGTACCGTCTTTCCCGACACTAACCGCTGTGCGGGGCGGCAGAGTCCCGGTCGGGGCAGTGTTCGCTCTCAGCGCAGCTGTGTCGGGCGTACCCGCGGCGCGGGCTTCCGGGCGTACCCGGCAGTGCTTGCTGCCCGGGAATACCCCCGGAAAGGGAAACGGCCGCCGTCTACCGCTGAGCGGCGGACGGCGGCCGCACCCGACGATCAGTGGTCGTGGTTGTGCTCCGCCTCGTTGGCGGCGCGCAGCGCGTCGAGGGTGATCCCGTTGCCGGCCGAGTCCTTGATCGTGATCTTCTCCATGACGGCCGCGAGCGCCTTGCCCCGCCGCACGTCGCCGAAGACCGCTGCGGCCGCGCCGGAGCGCACCAGCTGGTCGTAGTACTGCTGCGGGGCCATCCCGGCACGCTGCGCCCGGTGCACGATCTCGTGCCC
This sequence comes from Micromonospora ureilytica, assembly GCF_015751765.1. NCBI lineage: Bacteria > Bacillati > Actinomycetota > Actinomycetes > Micromonosporales > Micromonosporaceae > Micromonospora > Micromonospora ureilytica. The sequence goes on along the minus strand of NZ_JADOTX010000001.1, from coordinate 6,976,324 downwards.
GAACTCGTCGTCGGAGACCTGCACGTCCTCCGCGTCGGCAAGCGTGTCCAGCAGGAGCTGGACCTTGACGCCCTCGGTCGCCGCCTCGGTCAGCTCGGTGTCGATCTGCTCCTCGGTCTTGTCCTCGGCCGCGAGGTACTCCTCCATCGAGGCGCCGATCCGCTCCAGCTGGTCGACCATCGCCTGCTTGCGGCTCTCGACCTCCTCGCGGACGACACCCTCCGGGGCCGGGATCTCGGCGGCCTCGACCAGCTGGGCGAGGGCCTTGTCCCGAGCGGCGTAGATCTGCTCGACCTGCTTGCCCTGGTTGACCCGGGCCCGCAGGTCGCCGCGCAGCTCCTCGATCGTGTCGAACTCGCTCGCCATCTGGGCGAACTCGTCGTTCAGCTCCGGCAGCTCCTTCTCCTTGACCGTGCGCACGGTCACCGCCACCTCGGCGTCCCGACCGGCGAAGTCGCCGCCGACCAGCTGGGTGGTGAAGGTGGTGTCGTCACCGGCGGCAAGGCCGACCACGGCCTCGTCCAGGCCCGGCAGGAGCTGCTTGCTGCCCACCTCGTGGGAGATGTTGCTCGCCTGGCCGCCCGGCACGTCCTCGCCGTCGACGGTGGCGTTGAGGTCGATCTGGACGAAGTCGCCCTCGGCGGCGGCCCGCTCCACGGTCTTGAGGGTCGCGAAACGCTCCCGCAGGTTCTTCACCTGCTCGTCGATCTCGGTCTCGTCGATCTGCAGCTCGTCGACGGTCACCTCGATGGTGCTCGCGTCCGGGATGGTGATCTCCGGGCGGACGTCGACCTCGGCCGTGAAGTTCAGCGAGTCACCGTCGTTGAACTCGGTGATCTCGACCTCCGGGCGCCCCAGCGTCTTCAGGTCGTGCTCGCGCACGGCGGCGAGGATGTTCTCCGGGATGGCCTCCTGGACCGCCTCGTTGAGGACGGTGCCCCGGCCGACCCGCTGGTCGATCACCGCGGTCGGCACCTTGCCCCGGCGGAAGCCCGGAACCTGGACCTGCGAACCGATCTCCCGGTACGCCTTCTTGAGGCTCGGCTCGAGCTCGACGAACGGCACCTCGATGGCGAGCCGCACGCGCGTCGGGCTCAGAGTCTCGACGGTGCTCTTCACAGGCGTACTCCTTGACGGATCTCAGTTGAGTCTGGGCGTGATTCAGCCCATCGAGTGTAGGCGAGCCGGCCTGACGCTCCGGCATCGCCCGGGGGCCGCACTGGGCGGCACCCGGGTGGGCCCGGCCGCGGACGACAGTCGGGGTGGCGGGATTTGAACCCACGGCCCCTCGCTCCCAAAGCGAGTGCGCTACCAAGCTGCGCCACACCCCGTGGCGACGTGCAGTCTATGCCGTCGTCACGCCTCAGTCGGTGCCGGGGCATCCCCCACCCGGACACATCACCCGAAAATTACCATTCCGCTCCGCTTACGTACCGCCATGATCCGCAGGGCGACCCCAAGATCCGCACAACTTCACTGACGTAGTGGTCTCCTCGAACGGAGAGGCCACTACATCCCGGATGTTGTGCGGATCTTGGGGTCGGCGGCCGCCGGGGTCGCGCACGACGCGGCACCGCGGGCGGCGACGCGGTTACGCGTCGGGTAAAGACATTGGGTACGCTGTGGGCGCGTCCCGTTTTGGCGGGATGCACGCGGGCGTAGCTCAATGGTAGAGCTTCAGTCTTCCAAACTGACTACGCGAGTTCGATTCTCGTCGCCCGCTCCAACGCCCTCCGGCCCAGGTCGGAGGGCATTTTGGTGGGCGGCCTGCGCCCGTGCGATGCCCGAGCGGGTGCCCGACGACCAGCCGGGGCGCCGGACGTTCGATGTTTGCCGATACGGCCGCTGCGCAGACGATGGCGGACGGCCGAGACTGTAGCGATGTCATCCGATGGTGCGGGCGCCCCACGCAGGCAGGTCGTCACTGCCGCTCTGCTCGTCGTCGTCGGTGTGCTGGTCCTCTTCGTCCCGGCCGGTGACGAGGGCAAAGTTCTCGTGCCCATCAGCGAGGGTCACGGGCTGTCCGCCGTGGACGGGGTCGGCGCAGCGCTGCTGACGGCGGGCGGCACCTGGCTGGAGGTGCTGGTGATACGACGCCTGCCGTACCTCGCCCTGCCGCCACGGGCCCTGTTCGCACTCGGCCTGCTGGCCGGTCTCGGCGTGGGGCTCCTGGTCGCCTCGGCCTTCTCGGGATTCTTCTGGTGGTGGGCCGTCGGCGCCGCCACGCTCGGCATTGCCCTCCTCGTCCTCGTGCCCCTCACAGCGCGCCGCTGAGAGAACGGCACGGCCCAGGTAAACGGCACGGTGTCGGCACCTGGACCCGCTCGGCGACGCCGAGTCGCCGTGTCACTTCAGGTGGAACCGTTCGTCGACCGCGAGAGCCGCCAACTGCGGCACGGAGAACGGCAGCTTCGTCAACGCCGGCCGGCTCTCGTCGAGTCGTACGCCCTGCGCCACGAAGACCACCACCCCGTCCGGGTGCCGGTACGCCGACCACTGGTCGAGCCGGTCGTCGCTGCCCGGACGGACCACCACGCCGACCCGCACCGTCCCGACGGACTCGACCTGGCATTCGCCCCGCATGCCCCAGAACTGCTGGGCCAGGGCGCACGGCTCGGTCGGGAACGGGTTGCCGGCGTCGTGCACCTCGACGATCACACGCCCGGTGCCCTTGCCCTGCGCCACGGCGACGGAGGAGGAGTAGCTCCACACGTCGACGCCACCCACCTTGTCCTCGAACTGCGCCTGGTTGGTCCGCAGCGTCCGCTGTTCTGCGGACTGGCCCGGCGGGTCCTCCGGCGCGGTGAAGCCGGCGGGTACGACCGAGACAGTCTCAGTGAGCAGGTGGACTCCCTGCTCATACTTGGATCCGGCCCGCGCGGTCCGGTCCTCCTGCGGTTGGCCGTCCGGCCCGGTCGGCCACGGTTCCTTGGTGTCCGGAGCAGCCGGTGGCCCCTGACCCGCCGGTTCGTAGACATGGCCGTCCGGAGTGGCGACGGCCGCGAAGCCGGTGACCGCCAGCACGACAGCCGCCGACCCGAGGGACGCCCACAGCGCGCGTCGGCGGAAGTGCGTCCGCCGTGCCGCGCCGAGCGCGGCGCCCGTACTCAATGGTCGTGGCGGGGTTATCCCCGCCATCTCGCTGCGGAGCCCCTCGCGGAACTCTTCCTCGTTCATCGCTCCCCCATCTCGATCCCGCTGTAGGTGGGTGACAGGAGGCCGCGCAACGTGTCGAGCCCGCGTGCCGCCTGGCTCTTCACCGTCCCTGGAGAACACTCCAGCAGCGCCGCGACGTCCTCGATCGACAGGTCCTCCCAGTACCGCAGAACCAGCACGGCCCGCTGACGCGGCGCCACCCGGGCCAGCGCCTGGAGCAGCACCAGTCGGCTCTCCGGCGAGTCCGGCGGGGCCGCCTGCTCGGCGTCCTCGCCACCCACCCGTTCGCGCCGCCACCAGCCGCGACGGCGCTCGTCGAGGAAGGTCCGGATCAGGATCTGGCGCACGTAACTGTCGAGCACCTCGTGCCGGGATACCCGGTTCCAGACCCGGTAGAGCTTGACGAACGCCGTCTGGACCAGGTCCTCGGCACGGTGCCAGTCGCCGCACAGCAGGTACGCGGTGCCGCGCATGACACCGGACCGTGCCGCGAAGTACTCGGCGAACGCCTCGTCGCGATCGCTCATTCAGGCCTCCGATCCCCGTTTCGAGTTAGTCACGCGGGGTCTGGCCCAGCGGGTTGCCCCGGAACTCGCGGACATGTCACGGGATCAACGGCGGAAGGGCCGAGCCGACACCCTTACCTTGACAGGTGTCGATCTGTGCACTGGTGTAAGGACCAAGCACATCGACGTCCGTCACAGGAGGGCACATGATCGTCCGACGACGGTGGACAGCTGCAGCCACCACAGTGATCCTGTTCAGCGCAGTGTTGTCCCATCCCGCTTCCGCAGCGGCGGCACCCGCGGCCCCGGCCGCGCCGATCACTCTGAGCGCCACCGAAACCGCACTGGTCCGAGTCCAGCTCCGCGACCAGGCCCAGCTGGACCGGCTCGTCGCCACCGGCGCGGACCTGGCCAACCGGCCCCGAGCGCGGGACGGCCGGATCATCGCCGACCTGGTGCTCAGCGGCACACAGCTCGCCGAACTGACCGCGCAGGGCGCGACGGCCGTGCAGATCGTTCAACGCGCCGGGGACGGGAACCGGCACTACGCCGACAGCGTCCGCGCGGCCCAGGCCCGCACCGCCGCCGGACTGCGTACGCCGGCCCCCGGCCAGCGGTCCAGCACCGCCGCCGCTGCCGTGGACACCCTCCAGGTGCAGCAGGCGTACTGGTGGACGACGACCGGACAGACCTTCCTGCAGGCCCAGGTGGCCACCACCGCCACCGACGACCCGGATGTGGAGATCACCGTCAGTTGGCGGACGGCGGACGGCGCCACCGGCTCGTTCCCACTGTTCCGGTTCGAGGACTCCGGCGAGTACCAGTACCACTACGCGCTCCCCCAGCCGGTGCCGAGCCGACCGGTTCAGCTGACTGCCACCTCCAGCCTCGGCGGGGTCAGCCGGGCGATCACGCCGACGCTCTGGCCGAATGCCTCCCCACCGCCGCTGCCGACCGGCTACCAGAAGAACTTCATCGACGCGTACCTGACGCCCGTGGACATCCAGGCACGGATCAAGCGGTTGGCCCGCCAGTACCGGGACCTGGTGGACGTGATCGACCTACCGAACAAGACCCAGGGCTATCGGCGCACCGCCGCCGCGTACCTGGGCGACCCGGCCGTGGCGGCGGTGGTGGTCGAGTCGGTCCGCTTCGGCGACCAGAACATGAACGGCGTACAGGTGCGGACGGTCGACCCGGGCCGGGCGAACCGGCCACTGACCGTCGGCTACCGCGACCGCGTCCTCACCGTGTCGCTGGCCACCGACACCGCCGGCAAGACGGTGAGCACCACCGACGAGGTAGCGGCGGCGATCAACGCCCGTCAACCGGACCGGTTCCGGGCCACTGTCGAGGACGGCTCGGCCGGGTTGCCGATGCCCGTCGCCGGCCCCACCCGACTCGACGACGGCCTCCAGGGCACCGAGGTGCCGGCACGGCCGTGGACGGTGCAGGCGCTACGCCTCGGCGTACACCGGGACGGCTCCCGGGTCGGGGTGCTCGCGTACTCCCAGGAACACGCCCGGGAGTGGGCCACCCCGCTGGTGACGCTGGAGTTCGCCGAGCGGATGCTGGCCAACGCCCGGACCGACCCGGCCACCCGTGAGCTGCTGGAGCAGGTCGACATCTTCGTCATCCCGACGGTCAACCCGGACGGCGCGAACTACTCGTTCAACGACTTCAACTTCCAGCGCAAGAATCTCGTCAACCACTGCACCGGGGCGGCCCGCGACCCGAAGAACCGCACCTCGTGGGGCGTCGACATCAACCGCAACTACACCGTCGGGTCGTTCTTCGACGGCTACGTGGGCGCCAGCGCCAACTGCCTGTCCGGCACCTTCGCGGGCACGGCCGAGCTGTCCGAGGCGGAGAGCCGCAACGTGATCACGCTCGCCGAGGACCACCCGAACATCAAGTTCGCGATGAACGTGCACTCCTACGGCGGGTACTTCATGTGGCCGCCGGGGGCGTACCGGGCCGACGGCAGGGTCACCCTGCCGCGACCGTCGATCGACGAGTCGACGCTGTTCCTCAACAGCGCCCGGCGGATCGTCGGCGCCATCGCACAGGAGCGCGGCACCGTCACCTGGCCGTCGCAGACCGGACCTGTCGCCGACGTGCTCTACTCCGCCGCCGGCAACTCGGCCGACCAGCTCTACTACGAGCTGGGCATCTTCGCCTGGGACTTCGAGGTCGGCAACGACCTGTGGAACCCGGCGACCAACCAGTGGGAGGGCGTCGGCTTCCAGCCGCCGTTCGACGAGGCGCACGGCGAGTCCCAGGAGTACGCCGGCGGTCTGGTGGAGATGGTCCGGGTGGCCCGCGACTACGCCGCTGCCGAGGCTGCCGCCGACTGACCCACGGCTCTCGTACCGCCGCCGGCCGCAACCCGGCGGCGGTACGAGGTGCCCGGCCTGTCGTGGCTCAGCGCCGACCGCGAGCGGTGACGGACGGTAAGCCGATGGTGATCACAGACGTAGACGTGTTTTCATGTCAGCACGCCTGCGCCAACCCGGGACATCGATGACTGAGCAACCCGCACCTGATCACCTCGTTGTGGTTGACGTGTTGACGCAGGGCCTGAGCCACCTGCTACGCGACGAGGATCCGGAACTGGCCCGATGGATCGAGGAACTGGTCGCGACACTGAAGACTCCCCGGCAGACGACGCTGTCCGGCTGGAACAGCTTCCTCGACCCCGGCGTCGACTCCACCTGACCCGGTCGGAGTTCACACGCCTGGCCGAGGGCCGGGCGGGCCCCGCTTCCATCCGCGGTCTGCGGCACGCACAACGCAACCGCACGATGCTCGTCCTCAAGGGCCTCGCCGATCGGGACGACGCCCTGGCGGCGTCGGCGCACCTGCTCGGCCACGCCCACCGCCTCGACCCCGCCGCCGTGGACGTGCTGCTCGATCACCCGTGGCTGGCCGTCTGGGCGATCGATCGCGTCCGGCACGGCACCACCGGCCGACCGGACTACCTCCCGTTCGCGGCGCTCGCGGCGGCCACCCTCAGCGGTTGGTCAGACGCTGCGGTGCCGGTCACACCGTGTGCGGGGCTGGTGCCCGTGCCGGGCCTCGGGGTGGTGCGCCGACCCGGCGGCAGCACGACGGTGACGCCGGCCGACCTGAGCGGGCGACAGTGGACGCCCATCCGCTGGTGGCGGTTCACCGACCAGAGGGTCACCCTCGACCTCCGCGTCGACGACCTGGACCCCTACCGCGACTGCTTCAGCCTGCCGGTCGCCACCCGGCTCTCCCCACCCCGGGCCGCGGCGTTGAAACGGTCCGTCGGGCACGCCTGGCACCTGCTCGTCGCGTACGCCCCGACGCACGCCGCCGAGGTCGCCGCCGGGATCAGCACGTTCGTGCCACTGGCCGACGGCACCGAGCGCGGGCACAGTGTCACGCACGCCGACGCCTTCGGCGCGTTCGCCGCCGACGCCGATCTCGACCCGGTGGACCTGGCCGTGACGATGGTGCACGAGCTGCAACACAGCAAACTCAACGCCGTCCTCGGCCTGGTTCAGCTCTACGAACCGACCGACCCGGTGCGGTACTTCGCGCCCTGGCGTCCCGACCCCCGCCCGATCGGCGGGCTGCTGCACGGCACGTACGCCTTCACTGCCGTCGCCGAGGTGTGGGCCGCGCTGCGCGCCCATCCGGACCTGGGGGCCCAGGCCACCGCGCGGTTCGCGGTGGTACGGGCGCAACTGGAGCGCGCCCTGGTCGAACTCGGCCGGGCCGGAAGCCTCACCTCGGCCGGGCGGCTCTGGGCGGATCGCCTGACCGAACGGATCGGTCAGCTGGCCGCCGTGCCGGTTCCGGCGTCCGCTGACGCCGCCGCGCGGCGGGAGGTGGCGGAGGCCGAGCGCACCCGTCTACCGACGATCACCACCGGATGACTCCGCGACTCGCGCACGGCCGTCACCGCCGCCGAACGAGGCGTCAGGTCAGCCCGACGGTTTCGATGTCGCACTCGATGCGGCGTTGACCCCGCGCGGCGTCCACCTCCGGATGATCCGGCCCGAACAACGCCTCCAGCGCCGCGGCAGCCTCGTCGAGCAGCTCGCGGCCCCGAACCTCCTCGCCGACCTCGATCAGATCGACCGACGCGTTGACCGCACAGTAGAGCGTGTACGGATGCCCCGGTCCCCGCAGACGACGCGAGTCCTCAAGGATCGCCGCGGAGAGCACCTGCGCCTGCTCCAGCCGGTGCGACCGGACCAGGTTGATCGCCTGCGCGGAGCGCGCGCTCAGCAGGTACGGATGGGTTGGCGGCAGCGCCTCGCCCATCGCCTGCAAGGTGGCCGCACCCAGCTCCCGCGCCTCACGGTCGAAGTTGCGAGCACGCAGGATCACACCGAGGTTGACCGCGGCGCAGAGCGTGACCGGATGCCGCTCCCCGAAGACGGATCGGAAGGTGGCGTGCCCCTGGGCGGCCAGGGCGTACGCCTGGGTCGCGTCGCCCGCTGCGCGCATGGCGTTGGCGCAGGTCATGCCCGCCTCCGCGGCCAGCACATGGTCGGTCCCGAACCGGCGGGTCACCAGCCGGTAGTTGGCCGCGCCCTCGGTCACGGCGGCGTCGAGTCGCCCCGTCTTGCGCAGGCAGGCGATGTGGATGCAGGTGGCGCGCAGCACGGTGAGGTGCTCGGCGCCCAGCAGCGAACGTTGCACCGGCAGGGAGCTGTCCAGCAGTTCCAACGCGTCGGCGTACCGGCCCAGGAGGTAGAGGTCGCGCGCCTGGGCCTCCTGGGCCAGCACCAGCGCATAGGTGCCGTCCTCCGCGGCCGCACCGGCGTGCCGTGCCACTTCGAGGTTGAGCTGGTACGCCCCTTCGAAGTCACCGATCAGGCGAAGGTTGATCGCCATCGAGTTCATCACCCGCAGCGTGCTCGGATGCCCGTCGCCGAGCACCCGACGGTGCACGTCGAGATTGCGCCGGTCCAGGTCGGCGGCGGCCACGAAGTCGCCGATCCGCCGCAGGTCAGCGCCGACGCTGTTCGCCGCACCGAGGGTGTACTCGTGCTCCTCACCGAGGCTCGTCCGCATCCGCTCCAGCGCCTCAAGGCCGAACTCGGCCGCGCGCGGGTCGGCGAGTAGCCGCAGGGCGTCCGCGTACCGTCGCATCGCCAGCAGGGTCAGCGGGTCGCCGCTGCGGTCGCCGTTCGGACCGGGCTGGTCCCAGGCGGCCAGGATCTCCTCGGCGAAGTCCCGACAGCCTTCGAAGTCACCCAGGTTGTAGATGTAGCGCAGCTGGTCCATCGCCGTCCGGCGGGCGTCGAGGTCACCGTGGATCAGGCCGGCGACGCGGACGTGTGGCGCGATGTCGGCGTGGCGGGGCCAGGTGCTCCGGTCGTCGGGGAAGCCCGGGTTGGCGGCGGCCAGCAGCCGGCGGGCGTTCGTCAGCGGGCTGTCGTCGCCCTGCTCGGCGAGCCCCTCCCGGAGGACCGCCTGCACCAGCCGGTGCACCTGCACGTGTCGGCCGGCGTTGTCCGCCTTCGCGAGCCCGAGCGACGCCAGTTGCCGGATGGCCCGGGCTATGTCGTTGCGCTCCTGGAGGCTGGTGCGCAGCGGTTCGTCCAACCCGGCGCGGCGCCCCTCCCACAGCAGGCGCATCGGGACCGGGTCGGGGCTGAGGAAGGCGAGTAGCTGGATCAGCTGCGCGGCGGCGGGATTCTGCTCGCGTACCGCGGCGAGCGCCATCGACACCACAGTCAACACGGTGCCCCGGTACTGCCGGGGCTGCCCCTCGCCCAGCAGTTCCCGGGCGTGTTCCTTCAGGTCGACGAGGTATTCGTCGACCGACGACAGCATGGTGAGCAGCCAACTGGCGGCCTGTTCCAGGGCCAGCGGCAGGTCGCCGAGCTCCGCGGCGAGCCGGCGGGCGTCGTCAGGGGTGGTCGCGGGACGCCGCTTGAGCAGCAGTTCCACGCTCTCGGCCCGGGTGAACACGTCGACGTCCAGGGTCAGGGCACTCGCCGACCAGGCCATGTTGCGCGACGTGACGAGGACGTGGCCGCGTTCGCCGACGAGGTTCGACGAGGGCATGAGTGGGGCCAGCTCGTGCGGGTCGTCGGCATTGTCGTAGACCAGCAGCCAACTGAGCGAACTCGTCGACAGGGAGTCGAGCACCGTCCGCACGGTCTGCTCCAGGCTGGCGCTCGCCGCCAGGCCGAGCCGCTCGCCGAGGGCCGCGATCGAGGTACGCAGCGCACTGAGATCCTCGGCGGCCATCCACCAGATCAGCTGGTAACGGTCCGCGTACCGGTAGGCGAACTCGACAGCGAGCTGGGTCTTGCCGACCCCACCGACACCGCGCAGCGCCGCTTCCGGCAGCACCGACGCCCGATGCTGTGACGAGAGCAGCTCGTCGAGCGCGACGAGCTGCTTCTCCCGGCCGGTGAAGTACAGGTTGCGCGGTGGGACGCCGCCCCGAATGAGAGTTCGGGATCGCTGGGGCGTCGTCTCCTCGATGATGATCGTCCTGCGCATGTCGGATTCAGGTTCCTCTCCACCGGCCTCGGCCGGTGCCGCCTGGTGCGGGGATCGTAGCGACGTCCAGTGCGCCTTCGCAGTCACGCGCACATCGTCGAGGTCGGCGGCGCTCAACTGCAGGGCCGCCGCCGCATCCCGCAACCACTGCTCCAACGGCTTCTCGCCCGACTCGAGGCCGGCGAGGACCAGGCCCGCAAGCGCCACGGCGGCCGGGACCCGCCAGTCACCCGCCGGTTGCCAACCGACGGCGGCCACCAGGCCGGGCAGGTCGTCCGGTGACAACTGACGATCGGCGACCGCCACGACGGCCCCGGTCACCACCTCGGTCGGGACGTCAGTGAGCAACTGCGCGAGGCGCCAGGAGAGGTAGATCTGGTGGGCGGAGATGACCGCGGCGGCACCGGGGTGGAAGTTGCCGATGACCTGCAACAGCGTGGACAGGCCCCGGGGCTCCTGCGCGCAGGCGCGCACGATGAGGTAGACGTCGTAGCGGACCTCGGGGTGCCGGGGCACCGACAGTGGCTTACGCAGCTCCCCCTCGACCTCGTCGAGGTAGAGCGCACGGGTTTTTCCGTCGTTGATCGAACTCATCGACAGCAGTGCGTCGCAGATGGCTTGCACCTGGGCGTTCGGCATCCGGGGCGTCGTCACCGATTGTCCTCCGTACCGGTCAGCAGACCGAGGCTCTCGGCAAGGTCACGGAAGGCCCGCAGTGGCTTACTCGCCGACCCTTCCGTCAACAGCAGGACGCGATAGAGCGCCGCGATCCCATCCTCGTATTCTAAGCCCGTCCGAATCAGGCCGAACATGTCGAGACCCAATGGTCCGAATGGGTTCACCATCCGGCTGATGTGCGGTGGCAACGACTGAATGACCAATTGACGGCTGTCGGGGTGCCGGAGTACCGGTATTTCCTCCAGCAGTCGGGCCAGCGCCATCTTCTGCGCGAATGAGAGCGGCCCGGGTGCCGTCCGGCCAACGGCCGGCAGCGGGCCGGACGGCAGCAGGGCAGGCGGCAACAGGCCCGGCGGCAACAGGGCACGCCACTGCCCGACCGGCAGCATCCAGGCGACCAACTGCTGGCCGACGCTCGTGCGGGCAAGCACCATGCCCACCACGGCGCCATCCGGGGCGTACACCCCGGAACCACTGAACCCCCTGTCGACTCCCGCCGTGGCGGAGGAGATTCGGTCGAGTTGGCGCCACCCGGTGCTCGCGTCGACCGGCCCGACGGCCCGCGCCACCACCATGACGGACGCCGGGGTGTTGGCCGGAAAACCCACGATCCGCACGTCGAACTCGTCGTCGCCGCGATCGGCCAGGGTGGCCGGGGCGGACGGCAGCGGTGTGGCGCAGCGCAGGACCGCCAGGTCGCCGTCGCCCGCCGGGCCGACACCCCGCGACCAGGTCACCTCGGCGCCGACCAGGGTGCCGGGGTGGCTCGGTGTGTCGACGAGCAACCCGGGCCGGTCCGCCGCCCCGGTGCCGTCGTCGACGACATGCCAGCAGGTCAGCACCAGGTCGGCGGTCAGTTGGATGCCCGCGCCGATGACCGACGAGGAGGGGCCGCCGTGTATCCGTACCCGGCCGGCGAGCGACCGGGCGCCGGTCATCAGTGCTCCGCCGACCACTCGACCCGGGCGGTCGGCAGCCGGCGGCCGGCGCTGCGGTCAGTCATGCGCGACGGTCTCCTGCGCGACGGCCCCGTCCTCGCCCTGCGACGGCAGGGCGGCGGGGACGCCCGACGTCCAGATCAGCTTGACCTTGAGGTGGCCCTGCGCGCTGGTGCGGGCGACGACGGCGCCGGCCTCCGCGGTGAGGGTCACGCCGATCTCGACCTCCACCTGGTCGGGTCGCACCGACACCCCCCGGACCACGCCCAGCGCCGCGTCGAGCGCCGGCTTGATCTGGGCCAGTGCCATTTCCAGCGTCTGCCGGGCGGGGCGGATCCGGTCGAGCAGACCGACCCGTTCCAGATCGGTGCCAGCGTGTTCCTCGACGAGCAGGACGCCCTGATCAGTCTCGAAACGCAGAAGATCCGCCACGTGACAAATTCTCGCCGAAAGATCGTTCGGAATCGGTGTCAGATCACTGACAGGAGTCATTGCGTGCACCCTGTGCCGACACGTGGCACTTTTGCTTGCCATCACCACTGCGGCCTGTCAGCCTGGCGGAATGCAGGACACGGCAACCTTCGAGGATCTGCTCCGCGAAGGCGTTGACGCATCCGTGGACGGTTGGGACTTTTCCTGGTTCGACGGCCGCGCGACAGAACAACGGCCGTCCTGGGGATATCTGAAACTCATGGCAGCCCAGATGAGGGTGGCCCGCGCCGCTCTGGACATCCAGACCGGCGGCGGCGAGGTGCTCTCCGAGGTGCCAGCACTTCCACAGGTGACCGTGGCCACCGAACACTGGCCGCCCAACCTCCAACTGGCCCGGCGCGCGCTCGAACCGCGCGGCGTGCGGGTGGTCGACGTCGCCGAGGACGCCCCGTTCCCGTTTCCCGACGAGACGTTCGACCTGGTGGTGAGCCGCCATCCCAACGTGGTGCTCTGGGACGAGATCGCGCGGGTGCTCACTCCCGGCGGGCGGTATCTGGCCCAGCAGATCGGCCCCGGCTCGAACCGGGAGCTGGCGCAGTTTCTCACCGGTTCCCGTGAGATCGGCGACGAACGCAGCCCGGCCCGCGCCGCCGCCGGCGCGCAGGCCGCCGGCCTGGTCGTCGACGAGTTGCGGCACGAAGCGCTGCCGACCACCTTCAACGACGTCGCGGCTGTGGTGCACTTCCTCCGCAAGGTCATCTGGACGGTGCCGGACTTCACCGTGGACCGCTACCGGGCCCGCCTCGTCGATCTGCACGACCACATCCGTCGACACGGTCCGTTCGTGGCCCACGCCCAGCGCATCCTGGTCCGCGCGCACAAACCCGAGCACTGACACGAACGTGCCTGCGCGGCCGCTGGCCGGATTTCACCCGTTTCCGCCCGCTGCCTGGCGGGTAGGGGCCCGTCCATGGACACGAACACGACGGCCCACCTGGTGGGCGGCCCCCGAGACGGCAGCACCCACGAGACCGGCAACGAGGCACTCGTCGAGGTGGAGATCGACGGCCTGATGCACCGCTACATCAAGACCACCAAGCAGCACGACGATGGTCGACCGCTCTACAACTACGACGGGGCGGTCGCCCCGGACGGCGGCGAGCCCGGCGTCGAGGATCCGGCCGCCCGGGTCGCGTCGCCCCGAGCCGACGCCGAGGGGCACGGCGGCACCCACTGACCGCCGCACCGTCGGGATCACGCAAGCCCACGAATGAGGTACCGGTCCGAGCGGCCGGCCGCGGATGAACCGCAGCCGGCCGGGTAAGCAGCGACCTTGCCTGGTGGGGAGACGACCGGGTGCACGGGTGGGCGGTCCTGGACCGTCCGCCCGTGCACGACCGCTCAGTTCGAGGAGATCCAGTTCCAGGCCGAGACGACCCACTCGGTCTGCTGGAGCCACGCCACACCGAGGCCGACGAGGAACACCGCCGTCGCCAGGTGGGCACCTCGGGCACTGCGCCGGACCCGGCCCAACTGCCGCTCCAGCACCACCCGGCCGACCAGCCGGAACAGGGCGAACAGGCCGACCGCCACCAGCAGGCTGAGCACCAGCACCAGCAGCGGGCCGCTCAGATCACCCTGGCCGGACAGCGCCCAGATCCCCCAGCACACGAACGCGAAGAGACCGGCTGCCGCGCTCCACTCACCGCCACGCCGCAGTTGCGCCATCCGCGAGCTCAGCGAACGGCGTGGCGCCGGCTCGCCGGGCCAGCCGGTGCCGGTCGGCTCCTGCTCGACCACCGGGAACGGCTCCGTCCGCGGGGTGCGCGGCTGACCCACCGGAGCGACGCCCCGGCGGAACCCGTCGCGCTGCGGCGGCACCCCGACGCCGGCCTGCGGTGGAACCTCCACGGTCCGCTCCGCCCACGGCTGCGTCTGGTCTGCCATCTTGCTCCCCCTGACCGACGGCAACAGCACCGCCTGGATTCGAGGGTAGCCAGCCGGCAAATCGGTCGCCGACCCCGGCCGGGAGGCGAGGGCACGCGACGGTGCCGGATCAAACCCGCGCAGGGTACGGTCGGCTGATGGGTGACCCCGACCGACGACGGCGACGGCTGCGCCACCACGCCGACACCGAGACGGCCAAACCGGGTGCCGACGGCCCGACGGCCAGCACCCCGGTCGTGCACGACGGTGACGACCCGCCGCCCCGACGCAGGGGTGCGGGCGGCGACGAGCGTGACGGCGAGCGGGGGCTGCGCGGGTTGGTCGGGTCCGGTTCGTCCCAGGTGGGGCTGAGCGCCGCCCTACGGGCCCGGGATGCGGCCCGCCCCACCGACGACGACCTGGCCGAGGCGGAGGCGCGGGTGGTGGTCGTCCGTCGAAACTGGGTGCCCCGCGAGGAGTTGCCCCGCTCGCCGCGCTGAGCGACGCGTCAGGGCAGGACGGGCAACTCCCGGGTCCGCTCGTACTCGGCCACCTGGGCGATCCGACGAGCGTGCCGCTCGTTGCCGGAGAACGGCGTGTTCAGGAACGCCTCGACGATGCCGGTCGCCTCGTCGAGCGTGTGCTGGCGTGCACCGATCGCGACCACGTTCGCGTCGTTGTGCTGGCGGGACAGCTGAGCGGTCTCGACGCTCCAGGCCAGCGCGGCGCGGACGCCGGCGACCTTGTTCGCGGCGATCTGCTCACCGTTGCCCGAGCCACCGATGACTACTCCCAGACCCGTCTCGTCGGCCACCACCTGATCGCCAGTGTGCAGGCAGAACGTGGGGTAGTCGTCGTCCGGGTCATAGCCGTGCGGGCCGACGTCGACCACGTCGTACCCCTGCATGGCCAGGTGATTGGCCAGGTGCACCTTCAACTCGAAACCGGCGTGATCGGATCCCAGATAGACGCGCATACCGGGCAGTCTGTCAGGCCGCGCTCGGGGACGTCACAGGGGCGGCGTCCCCGAGCCGAGTTCGTCACACGGTCGTGGGGATGGCGCTCAACGCGGCAGCTCGGCGACGACCAGACCGCCGCGCGCCTTCGGGGTGAACCAGGTGCTCTTGCGGGGCATCTTCTCCCTGGCCAGGTTGACCGCGACGAAATCCGCCACGGTCACCGGAGCGATCAGGATGGCCAACTCGGCCCGCCCGGCGTCGACCTCACCGGTGAGCCAGCTCGCCGGGTAGTCACCGCCGACGTAGGTGATCCGCTTGTCGCCCGGGTCCAGACCGAGAGCGTCGCGCAACACCAGCCGCTCGACCAGTGCGTGGTCCAGGTTTTCCAGGCCGGCCGAGGCGGTGGCGGGCAGACGCACCGCGTACCCCTGGCCGTCGAGGCGGAGGTGCACGGTGCCGCCGGCCGCCGGGACCTCGACCGGGCCGTCGATCGGCTCGACCTCGGCGCCCGCGGCCCGCAGCCGGTCGAGCAGCTCGGCCGGCGTGGTGGTCAGCTCGCTGACCAGCCGGTTGTACGGCTGGATGGCCAACGACGCGGGGGTGGTGACCACGGCCAGGAAGCGCGGCAGCCCCCCGGTCTGCGCGGCCAGGCTGCGGTGGTTGCCGTCTGCGACGACCAGATCCCCGCCACCGGCGAGAGCGGTGAGCGTGGCCTGCTCCGGGCCGGGGCCGAGCAGCCAGATGGCGTGCGTGCGCCCCGCCTGGTCGGTGTCCGTCGCGGCGGGCGCGCCGGCCGTGTCGGTCGCCGCCGCGAGCGCGGCGTGCAACTCGTCGCCACGCCCGGTCTGCAGCAGGAGTACGGGCGAGAGCAGGTGGCCCAGCGCGTCGGCCAACGCCACGCGCTCGCGCACCTTGGCGATGAAGACGTCCTCGTTGCGGATGACGAGGCCCGGCTCGTCCGCCCGGGTGGAGATCTGGTCGGTGTCCACCATCGCGAACAGCCCGTACGCCGGCTCCTCGCCGGGTGCGCTGATCCGGTAGAGCACCACCACCTGCTCGGCGGGGGTGTAACTGCCGTCGGCCTTGGCCTCGGCGAAGCGGGCCACTGCGTCCGGCAGCGCGTCGAGGAACGACTTGCCCAGGCTCTGCGGGGCGCGGTGCGGCATCTCGATGCCGAGAGCACTGTGCGGGTTCGACTCGATGATCGCGGTGATCTCCGCGTCGTCGGCGAACTCGTCGTAGTTTTGCGCGCCGGTGCCGCCAGTGGTGACCCAGGCCCGGGTGATCGGATGCACGACCGTCATGCCCACTGACGCTACCGGCGACGGTGTCGCCGCCGACGGGGACCCGCAGGGCGTCCACCAGATGAAAGCGCCGGGTCGGACCCGGGTGGGTCAGCCGGCGCGGTCGGAGGTGCCCCGGCGGTGCCTACCCGCGCTGACCGGCCCACCGTTGCCGCGTCGACCGGTCCCGATCGGCCCGGTGTTCAGGGCGCGGCGGGGCGACGCGGGCGGCCCCGGCACGGGACGGTCGGGAGGAGGCGTCGGAACGGGCCGTGGGCTCAGCGGCGGCGTCGGCACCGGGCGCGGAGGAGCCGGCGCCGGCGGCGGGGGCGCCGGTTCGGCCGGGGCCGCCCCCGACGGCACCAGCGCCGGAACATCGGTCGGCACGGCGTCGACTGGCGACGGCAGCGGGTCGACGGACGCGGGCGGAGTGAGCCGGGAGGTCACCGGGACCCGCGCCACGCCCACCACGATGGGCGGCGCGAGCAGATCCACCAGGTGGGCGGGTAGGTCCGGGCGGACCGTCGGCCAGCGGGAGTCGTCAACGGACCAGTAGTCCGCGCCGGGAGTCTCGATCACCCCCTGCCGGGTCAGCTGATCATCACCGGACGCACGGTGCTTGGCCATCGGGATTGCCTCCACGAACTGCGGCGCGCGGCCCGGCGGGTCGCTGCGGCGGACACCGAGGGAAACGACGCCGCCCGCCTCCCGGTGACGCCACGATCGTCCGCAGACCTCGGCGCCGCACTCGGCGTCCGACCCGAAACGCCCCCGTCCGCTCAGCTGACGAAGCACGGACGGGGGCGCGGTGGTCGTCACTCAGTCGAAGATCGGGTCCTGCTCGCGGGTGCGCTTGAGCTCGTAGAAGCCCGGGGTGCCGGCGACCAGCAGCACACCGTCCCAGAGTCGGCCGGCGGCCTCCCCCTTCGGAGCCGGAGTGATCACCGGGCCGAAGAACGCGACAGGGGTGCCGTCCGGGCCGGGCGCGTGCACGACCGGAGTGCCCACATCCTGCCCGACCGGGCGCATGCCCGCCTCGTGGCTGGCCCGCAGCGCCTCGTCGTAGTCGGTGCTGTCGGCGGCCGCGGCCAGCGCCGGGTCGAGGCCGGCCTCGGTGAGCGCGGCGACGTACAACTCCTGATTTCGCTCCTGCTTCTGCAGGTGGATCCGGGTGCCGAGCGCGGTGTACAGCGGGCGCAGCACCTCATTGCCGTGGCGCTGCTCGGCGGCGATGCAGACACGCACCGGGCCCCACGCGGTCTTCAGGAACTCCTTGTAGTCCTCGGTCAGCCCGTCCCGGCCGTCGTTGAGCACAGCCAGGCTCATCACGTGGAAACGGATGTCCACGTTTCGGATCTGCTCGACCTCGAGCAGCCAGCGGGAGGTGATCCATGCCCACGGGCAGGCCGGGTCGAACCACATGTCGGCGGTGACACGTTCGGTCACTGTGAGATCCCTTCGCGACGGGTGGCGCCGGCGGTCGGCGTCTCCAGAGAATCTTCACCCCGCAGCGCATCGACCGGCACCCGAATGAGAGCGTGACCTCGGCCACCGCGGGCTGCCCGTACATGGAAGACTCGAATCGGGCCGGCCGTCACGAGCGGTAGGCGAACGGGCGCCGCCGGGCGTACGGCGACATGTGGGATGGAGACGAACAGTGCCGGGAGTGCGCAACCTGACGCAGGTCGAGGCGACCGAGCGGGCACGCCTGCTCAACGTGACGGGGTATGACATCAGTCTGGACCTGTCCACCGCCGTGCTGGCGGCCGACGGCCGCACGTTCAGGTCGACGACCGAGGTTCGGTTCCGTTGCTCCGAACCGGGCGCGAGCACATTCATCGAGTTGGCCGCCGAGTCGGTGCGGTCCGCGACGCTGAACGGCACGCCCGTCGACCTCTCCGACTGGTCGGCCGAGAAGGGCCTGACCCTGTCCGGGTTGGACAGCGACAACGTGCTGGTGGTCGAGGCCGACTTCGGTTACTCCAACAGCGGGCAGGGTCTGCACCGGACGGTCGACCCGGTGGACGGCGAGACGTACCTCTACAGCCAGTTCGAGACGGCCGACGCGCAGCGGGTGTACGCCTGCTTCGACCAACCCGACCTGAAGAGCGTCTACACCTGGCACGTCACGGTGCCGGCGCACTGGCGGGCGGTTTCCAACATGCCGGTGCAGCGCGAGGAGCCGGCGGGTGACGCGCTCAAGACGCTGCACTTCACCGAGTCGCCCCGGATGAGCACCTACATCACGGCGATGTGCGCCGGGCCGTACCACGAGGTGCGCGACGCGCACGACGGCATCGACCTGGGTGTGTTCTGCCGGGCGTCGATGGCACAGTACCTGGACTCCGACGACCTGTTCCTGATCACCAAGCAGGGCTTCGACTTCTTCCACGAGAAGTTCGGCGTGCGCTACCCGCTGCCGAAGTACGACCAGCTCTGGGTGCCCGACTTCAACGCCGGCGCGATGGAGAACTTCGGCTGCGTGACGCACGCCGAGTCGCACTACCTGTTCCGCTCGCAGGTCACCGACTTCGAGTACGAGCAGCGGGCCAACACGATCCTGCACGAACTGGCCCACATGTGGTTCGGTGACCTGGTCACCATGCGCTGGTGGAACGACCTGTGGCTGAACGAGTCGTTCGCCGAGTGGGCCAGCCACTGGTGCAACACCAACGCGACCCGCTTCACCGAGGCGTGGACGACCTTCCTGTCCATCCGGAAGAACTGGGGCTACCGGCAGGACCAGCTCTCCTCCACCCACCCGGTCTACACGGAGATGCCGGACATGGAGGCCGTGGAGGTCAACTTCGACGGCATCACCTACGCCAAGGGCGCGAGCGTGCTCAAGCAGCTCGTCGCGTACGTGGGTGAGGAGCCGTTCGTGGCCGGGCTGCGGGCCTACTTCGGCAAGCACGCCTGGGGCAACGCCACCTTCGACGACCTGCTCACCGAGCTGGAGGCCGCATCCGGGCGGGAGCTGCGCAAGTTCGCCGCGCAGTGGTTGGAGACCGCGCAGGTCAACACGCTGCGGCCGGAGGTGACCATCGGGGCGGACGGCACGTACGAGCAGGTGCTGGTGCGGCAGGAGGCGCCGGCGGCGTACCCGACGCTGCGGACGCACCGGATCGGCGTGGGCCTGTACGACCTGACCGACGGGCGGCTGACCCGTCGTGAGCGGTACGAGGTGGACGTGACCGGCGAGCACACGGATCTCGCCCCGCTGCGTGGCGTCCGGGCCGCCGACGTGTTGCTGCTCAACGACGACGACCTCAGCTACACCAAGCTGCGCCTCGACGACCGCTCGATGGCGACAGTGGTGCAGCACATCGGTGGCTTCGACTCGTCGCTGGCCCGCGCCCTCTGCTGGACCGCCGCCTGGGACATGATCCGCGACGCCGAGCTGTCCGCCCGCGACTACGTGGCGCTGACGCTGAGCGGGCTGCCCGCGGAGACCGACATCAACCTCGTCACCGCCACCCTGCGGCAGGCGACCACCGCGCTCACCCTGTACGCCGACCCGGCCTGGGCGCCGACCGGCTGGGCCGACCTGGCCCGTACCGCCCGCGACGCGCTCGCCGCCGCCGAGCCCGGCAGCGGGTTCCAGTTGGCCTGGGCCCGTGCGTTCACGTCGGCGGTCCGCTCCGAGGAAGACCTGGCGACGTTGCGCGGTTGGCTGGACGGCACCGGGATGCCGGCCGGGCTGACCGTGGACACCGAGCTGCGCTGGTCGGTCCTCGCCGCGCTGGTGGCCAACGGCGCCGCCGGCACGGCCGAGATCGAGGCGGAGCTGAGCAGCGACCGCACGGCCAGCGGCGAGCGGGAGGCCGCGTACGCGCACGCGTTGATGCCGACGGCCGAAAACAAGGCCGCCGTGTGGGCCCTGCTCACCGGCCCGGACGCGCTGCCCAACTGGCGGCACCGGGCGCTGTTGCAGGGCTTCGCCCACCCGGCGCAGGTGGAGCTGGTCACCCCGTACCGGGAGCGCTACTTCGCGGCGGTCGGGCAGGTGTGGGCCACTCGGGACAGCGAGCCTGCGCAGGAGTTCGCCCAGCTGGCGTACCCGACCTACCTGGTGGAGGACGACACGGTGGCGGCCACCGACGCATGGCTGGCCGGTGACGGGCACCCCGCCCCGCTGCGTCGGCTGGTGGCCGAGGGCCGCGACGGTGTGGTGCGGGCGCTGAAGGCCCGCGCGAAGGACGCCCAGAGCGCCTGAGCAGCTTGTCCGGGGCCGGCGGGTTCTCGCCGGCCCCGGGCCAGCACTTCTGAAGATCGTGCTCGAACATGGAAATAGGGGCCTCAGCCGCAGCCGAGGCCCCTATTTCCTGGATCGAGCACGACCATGCGTGCCCAGGTGTCGTGTGTGTGGGTCAGCCCTTGCCGGCGTGGCTGGCGAGCTGGTCGAGGCCGTTGATGATGCCGCCGGCCAGGTCACCGCCGCTGAACGCGCCGACCATGGAGAGCGCGGCCAGCTTGGCGTACGTGTCGGGGATGCGCTTGCGGGCGTACCGCCCGGTGACGATCTCCAGCTGACGCTGGTTGGGCGACACGGCGATCAACACCGACTTGTCGGGCTCGGCGAGCTGACGGTGCAGCCGCTGGGCGTGCTCGCGGATCGGCTCGTCGAGGCCGCCGACGAAGACCGAGAAGACCAGCCCGGTGCCCTTGTCGGCCAGGCGCAGGGCCTCGTCGATGCGCAGCAGCTGGCGGGTCGAGAACGGCCCGTCGAGCACCTCGGGCGGATTTTCCGACCCGGCCTGCTTCTCACCAACGGTCACTTGCGCCTCCGGTTCCACCGGCCGGCGCCTCGACGCTGGCCTGCTCAAGCTTGTGGCTGGTCAGCGCGGGCGCCTGCGCCCCCGCCGTCAGCGCGGTGCCGGCCGAGTCGGCCAGCTGCTCCGGGCGGCCCAGGAACCAGACCGGAGTGAAGTCGAAGGGCCGGCCCGGACGGTAGCGCTTGGCGCCACCGCCACCGCCGGTGGCACCCCCATGGCTACCGGCGTACGAC
This sequence comes from Micromonospora ureilytica, assembly GCF_015751765.1. NCBI lineage: Bacteria > Bacillati > Actinomycetota > Actinomycetes > Micromonosporales > Micromonosporaceae > Micromonospora > Micromonospora ureilytica. Next base: position 6,954,943 of record NZ_JADOTX010000001.1, on the reverse strand, counting down.
AGGCCGGCGATGACCAGCACCGCGGCCAACGGGATGCCGACGAAGACCAGCAACGTCTCGGTAACAGACAATCCCAACGCCCCCAGGCGGAAGAAGGACGACCTTGAACAACCGGGTCGGATGGACGATCACAATGCCGACCGCCCGACTCCGTCACCATTCACGTTAGCGGAGTCGGCGGCCCGCCAGATTGCGGGGTGCCGATCCCATCCGTCACTGGAGTTCTCCAGTTGCGCAGCGGTAGCGATAAGCCGCGCGTCGTCGCCGTACCGGCCGGTGAGCAGCACCCCGACGGGCAGGCCGTCGGTCGTGGTGCCCAGCGGCAGGGAGACGGAGGGATCACCTGTGACGTTGAAGATGGCGCAGTAGGGCGAGAACCGGCGTTGCCTGTCGAAGTCGGCGGCCGGGTCCGCGTCGGCGGTGAACCAGCCGACGGGTGCCTGCGGGGTGGCCAGGGTGGGACAGAGGAGCAGATCGCAGCCGGCAGTGCGGCGGGCGCCGAGGCGCACCTGCGCCTGCAACTCCCCGAGGGTGGCGGCCAGGGTGCCGGCGGAGATCTCGGCGCCCCGGGCCCGGAGCAGCCGGGTCAACGGCAGCAGCTCGGCCTCCCGCTGCGGCGGCACCGGGACGAGCGCCAGCACGTACCAGAGGATCTCGAACAGCGGCCACGCCGCCGGCCCGAGCGGCGGCGGCACCTCGACCACCTCGTGGCCGGCCGCCGTGAGCAGCGCCGCGGCCCGGTCCACGGCGGCCACGCAGTCGGGGTGCACCGGTTCGTCGGCGAGCATCGGCGCCGTGAATCGGCCGATCCGCAGCGGGCCGGGCTCAGCCCGGCGGGCGACGGCAAGATAACCGCCGGACGGCGCGGCCGGCGGCAGGTAGGGCTCGCCGGGGACCGGGACGGCCATGACGTCGAGCAGCGCGGCGACGTCGGTGACCGTGCGCCCGAGCGGGCCACTGGTGGTCAGGCCGAATGCGCCGGAGCCGATCGGCCCGCCGGAGACGAGGCCCCGACTGGGCTTGTAACCGACCAGGCCGCAGAGCGACGCCGGGATGCGCAGTGATCCACCGCCGTCGGACCCCTGGGCGACCGGGATCAGCCCGGCCGCGACCGCCGCCGCCGCGCCGCCGCTGGAACCGCCAGCGGTGTACGCCAGCTGCCACGGGTTGCGGGCCGGCGGCGCGACCCGGCCCTCGGAGTAGAGCGAGCAGCCCAACTCCGAGGTGGTCGTCTTGCCCAGGCTGACCAGGCCGGCGGCCTTGATGAACCGGACCACGTCGGCGTCGACCGGCGGGACGAAGTCGAGAAAGGCGGCCGAGCCGAAGGTGGTGCGGACCCCGGCGGTGAGGGTCAGGTCCTTGATCGCGGTCGGCACGCCGTGCAGCGGGCCGCGCTCCTCGATCGGCACCGCGTCGGCGGCGCGTGCGGCCTGCCGGGCGAGGTCCGGTGTGACGGTGACGAACGCGCCCACTGTGTCGCCGAGCGCCGCCACCCGGTTCAGGGAATGTTCGACCAGGTCGACGCTGGACAGCTCGCCGCGGGTCATCGCGGCGGCCTGTTCCAACGCGGTCAGGTCGTGCGGCTCGGCCATGCCGTCATCCTGCCGGCCGTCAGCCTTCCGCGCAGCCGACACGCGCTGGCGACCGGAAACGGACCAACCGGACGCCCGGCCTGTGCGAGCAGCAGATCGCTGTGCTCAGCCGTGCAGGAAGCGCAGGGCGTTGGTCGACAGGAGCTTGGCGCGCTGGTCGTCGGTGAGGAAGTCGGCCGCGTGCACCACCGCGCCGGCCGGGCGTTCGCCCAACGGGTACGGGTAGTCGCTGCCGACCAGCACCCGGTCCTCCCCCAACGTGTCGACAAGCAGCCGCAGCGCGGGCGGCGCGAAGACCACCGAGTCGACGCTGAACCGGTCGAGGTAGCTGCTCGGCGGGCCGGCGGATGCACCCCGGACCAGGTCGCCACGGCGGTGCCAGGCGTTGTCGGCGCGGCCGAGCCAGAACGGGAAGCTGCCGCCACCGTGCGCGAAGCAGATCCGCAACGTCTCGGGCACCCGGTCGAAGACGCCGCCGAGGATCATCGCCAGCACCGACAGGTGCGTCTCGGCGGGCATCCCGGTGAGCCAACGGGCCATCCAGCGGTCCAGTCGCGGCCCGCCCGGCATGTCCCACGGGTGGACGAAGACCGGTGCGCCCACCTCGGCGCAGTGCTGGAGGAAGGTGACCACGCCGGCGTCGTCCAGGTCCCGGTCGCCGACGTGGTTGCCGATCTCCACGCCCACGTGCCCGGCGGCGAGGCTCCGGTCCAACTCGGCGCAGGCGGCGTCCGGGTCCTGGAGCGGCACCTGGCAGAACGGCACCAGCCGGTCACCTCCGGCCGCGGTGACCTCCAGGGTCAGGTCGTTGAAGATCCGGGCGACCTTCACCGCCTGGTCGGCCGGGCGGTCGTAGCTGAAGAAGACCGGGGTGGGCGAGACCACCTGCACGTCCACGCCGTCGGCGTCCATGTCGGCCAGTCGGCGCGATGCGTCCCAACACTCGGCGCCGACCGGACGGAACTCCGTCTCCCCCACCATGATCATGGCGGCGCGCTCGGAGTCGACCCGCAACCACGGCCAGCCGGACCCACCGCACGCCGCGCCGAGGTCCGGCCAACCCTTCGGTACGACGTGCGTGTGCACGTCGACCACGCCTGCGGGCATCAGCCCTTGCCCGGGTGCAGGGTGCCGCAGTTGGCGCAGGTGCGGGCCTGCTCATCGGCGTAGAACGCCTGGAACACCGGGGGCAGATCGGCGGCGATGTCGCGGACCTGCAACTCGACCTCGTGCACCTTGCCGCCGCACTCGGGGCAGTACCACTGGAACGTCTCCAGCGTGCCCTCCTCGCGGACCCGCTCGACGACCACGCCGATCGACCCGGCCTCCGGCCGCTGCGGCGAGTGCGGGGTGTTGCGCGGCAACATCCACATCTGGCCCTCGCGCACGTGCACCGTACGCGGCCCCTCCGGAGTGACCAGGTTGATGTGCATGTTGCCCTTGACCTGGTAGAAGAACTCCTCGTACGGGTCCACGTGGAAGTCGGTGCGCTGGTTGGGCCCGCCCACCACCATCACGATGAAGTCGTCCCCGCCGGGGAACATCTCCTTGTTGCCCACCGGGGGCTTCAACAGGTGCTGGTTGTCCGCGATCCAGCCCGGAAAGCTGAACGGTTCGGCGATCTCACTCACGACTGACCTCCCGAGGGAAGAAGGGCCACGGCCTGGATTTCGATCAGCAGGTGCGGGTGCGGCAGCTGGTGCACCGCCACCGTCGTACGGGTCGGTCCGGAGGTGTCGAAGAACTCGGCCCACACCTCGTTGTAACCGCCGAAGTCGTTCATGTTGACCAGGTACGTCGTCACCTGGACGAGGTCGGCGAGGTTCGCGCCGACCGACCGCAGCAGATCGCCGATGTTCTCGATGACTGCCCGTGTCTGCACCCGGATGTCGAGGTTCGTCGTACCGAACTCGTCCACGGACACACCGGCGAACGTGTTGTCCGCGCGCCGTGACGACGTACCAGAGACGAAGACGAACCCACCCGCGACCTTGACGTGCGGAAAAGCCCCCCGCGGCACAGCCTTCCCGGCGACCACCCTGGCGGTCACGACGACGCCCGCAGCGAGGCCGTGCCGAGCTTCTCCACGACGGCACGGACGTGGGCGCCGGGGCGCAGCGGGACAGCGGCGGTGGCGGCGCCGGCCAGGAAGACCCAGCCGGACTCCAACCGCACCCCGTGCCGGCCCGCCAGCCGGATGCCCTCGTCGAGCGCCCGACGCGGATCACCGAGGATCGCCGCCGTCGAGCCGACCTGCGCCACCCGCCCGTCGACCTCCAGCAGCACGCCCAGGTTGTCCAGCCCCGCCGGCACCGGCGACCACGGCCCGATCACGAAGGCGGCGGCCGAGGTGTTGTCAGCGATCACGTCCGGCAGCGAGAAGCGGAAGTCCGCGTACCGGGAGTCGATCAGCTCGATGGCCGGGGCGACCGCGCGGACCGCCGTGGCGAAGTCGCCGACCGGCTCGCCCGGCTCGGGCAGCCGGTCCAGCAGGAACGCCACCTCCGGCTCGACCCGGGGGTGGATGTACGCGGCCGGGTCCACGGCACCACCGTCGGGCACCCGCATCGCGTTGGTGAGCCGCCCCCAGATCACCTCGTCCACGCCGACCTGGGCCATCTTCGCCCTGCTGGTCAGCCCCATCTTCAACCCGACCAACCGCTCACCGGCGTTCAGCCGGCGTTGCAGCAACGCGGCCTGCACGGCGTACGCGGTGTCCACGTCGAGGCCGGTCTCGGCGGCGAGTTGCGGGATCGCGGTGGCGGTGTCGGCCGCCGCGCCCAGCTTGTCGGCGATCCCGACGATGTCTACGCCGATCATGAGTGCTGCTCCTTGTCGGCCAGGTCTAGTGCCACGTCCACGATCATGTCCTCCTGGCCGCCGACCATTCGGCGACGGCCCAGCTCGACCAGGATCGACCGGACGTCCACGCCGTACTTCGTGGAGGCCCGTTCGGCGTGCCGCAGGAAGCTGGAGTAGACCCCGGCGTACCCCAGGGAAAGCGTCTCCCGGTCCACCTGGACCGGCCGGTCCTGGAGCGGGCGGACGATGTCGTCGGCGGCGTCCATCAGCGCGAACACGTCGCAGCCGTGCTTCCAGCCGTGCAGCTCGGCGACCGCGACGAAGACCTCCAGCGGGGCGTTTCCGGCGCCCGCGCCCATGCCGGCGAGGGAGGCGTCGACGCGGACGGTCCGACCGTGCGCCGCGTCGGGGCCGGCCGGGCCGGACCCGGTGACCCGGCCGTGCTCGACGGCGAGCACGCTGTTGGCCACCCCGAGTGACAGGTTGTGGTGGGCGTGGATGCCGATCTGCGTGTCCGGGGCGAGGACCTGCCGGTACGCGTCGACCCGCTGCGCCACGTCGGACATCAGCAGCCGGCCACCGGAGTCGGTGACGTAGACGCAGTGCGCCCCGTACGACTCCATGAGCTTCGCCTGACCGGCCAGCCCTGCCGGATCGTTCATGTGCGACATCATCAGGAACCCGGCCACGTCCATGCCGTTCTCCCGGGCCCAGGAGATGTGCTGGGCGGAGATGTCCGCCTCCGTGCAGTGGGTGGCGATCCGGACGCTTGTCACCCCGAGTGCCTTCGCCGCCTTCAGGTCGGCGATCGTGCCGATGCCCGGCAGCAGCAGGGTCGTCAGTTTGGCGGTGGTCAGCACCTCGGCAGCCGCCGAGATCCACTCCGCATCGCTGGCGGCGCCGTGGCCGTAGTTGACGCTGGAGCCGGCGAGGCCGTCACCGTGCGCCACCTCGATGGCGGCCACCCCGGCGGCGTCCAGCGCGGCGGCGATGGTGCGTACGTGGTCGACTGTGTACTGGTGGGCGATGGCATGCATGCCGTCGCGCAGCGTCACATCCTGGATGTACAGGTCGGTCATGACGCGGCCACCTCCGAAGAACGCCTGGCGACCAGCCGCTCCGCGGTACGCAGCGCGGCGGAGGTCATGATGTCCAGGTTCCCGGCGTACGCGGGCAGGTAGTGCCCGGCACCGGAGACCTCCAGGAAGACCGACACCTGCAGGGCGGTGATCCGCCGTCCGAACGTCGGCAGGTACGCCTCGACCCGGTCGAACTGCACGTCCTGCTTGAGTCGGTAGCCGGGGACGTACTCCTGCACTGCCGCCACCATCTCGGCCACGGAGGCGGCGATGGCGGCGGTGTCGGCGTCGACGTCCGGGCAGAGGCAGTAGACGGTGTCCCGCATCAGCAGCGGCGGGTCCGCCGGGTTCAGCACGATGATCGCCTTGCCCCGCTCGGCGCCGCCCACCACCTCGATGGCCCGGGCCGTGGTCTCGGTGAACTCGTCGATGTTGGCCCGGGTGCCCGGCCCGGCGGACTTCGACGCGATCGACGCGACGATCTCCCCGTACGCCACCGGGGTGACCCGGCGCACCGCGGCGACGATCGGCACTGTCGCCTGCCCGCCGCAGGTCACCATGTTGACGTTCGGCTGGTGCAGGTGCTCGTCGAGGTTGACCGGCGGCACCACGTACGGGCCGAGCGCGGCCGGGGTCAGGTCGACCACAGTCCGGCCGTGTGCGCGCAGCACCTCGTCGTGACGTCGGTGCGCGCCGGCCGAGGTGGCGTCGAACACCAGCTCGACGTCGGCGAACTCGGGCATTGCGACGAGCCCGTCCACGCCGTCGGCGGTGGTGGCGACGCCGAGCCGGCGAGCGCGCGCCAAGCCGTCGGAGGCCGGGTCGATGCCGGCCATCGCCACCATGCGCAGGCTGTCACTGAGCCGCAAAACCTTGATCATCAGATCGGTGCCGATGTTTCCCGATCCCAGCACCGCCACGTTGGTGGTCACTGGTTGCCTCCATCACTGAAACACGTCCGCACCGAGCCGAGCCCGGAGATGCGGGCCTCGTACGCGGCGCCCGGGGTGACCGGCACCATCGGACCGAGCGCCCCGGAGAGCACCACGTCCCCGGCGCGCAGGGGGTCGCCGGCGCGGGCCAGGGTGCCGGCCAGCCACTGCAGGGCGTGCAGCGGGTTGCCCAGGCAGGCGGCGCCCGCGCCCACCGAGACCGGCTCGCCGGCGTGCTCCAACACCATTCCGCACAGTCGCAGGTCCACGTCGGCGAGCCGGCGCGGCGTGGTGCCGAGCACGAAGAGCCCGCTGGAGGCGTTGTCGGCGACGGTGTCCACGATGGAGATGTCCCAGGCGGCGATCCGGGAGTCGACGATCTCGATCGCCGGCAACACGTGGTCGACCGCGCGGATCAGGTCGACAGTGGTGAGCTGCGGGTTCGGGAGATCCTTGTCAAGCACGAAGGCGATCTCGGCCTCGACGCGGGGCTGGAGCAGCCGGTCGATGGGCACCTCGACCCCGTCGCCGACCGCCATGGCGTCGGTAAGCATGCCGAAGTCCGGCTGGAACACCCCGAAGGTCTCCTGCACCGCCCGGGAGGTCAACCCGATCTTCGCGCCGACCCGGCGTTCGCCGCGGCCCTGCCAGGCCCGCGCCTGGAGTTGCTGCACCCGGTACGCGGCCTCGACGTCGCCCTCCGGCAACAGCCGGCCCCGAAGCGGCGCGCAGGGCTTGCCGGTGCTGCGGGCGTCGGCCAACTCCCGGTTGGCGGCCTCGATGTCAGCTTCCATGCCTGCTCCCTCGCTACGGCTCACGACAGGTCCACGCAGACGTTCGTGAGTTCGGAGTAGAAGTTCAGCGAGTGCACGCCGCCCTCGCGACCGATCCCGGACGCCTTCACCCCGCCGAACGGTGTACGCAGGTCACGCAGGAACCACGTGTTGACCCAGACGATGCCGGCGTCGAGCCGGGCGCCGGCCCGGTGCGCTACACCCACGTCCCGGGTCCACACGGTCGCCGCCAGGCCGTACTCGGTGCCGTTGGCGAGGGCGTACGCCTCGTCCTCGGTGTCGAACGGCGCGACGTGCACCACCGGGCCGAAGATCTCCTCCCGGTTGGTGCGGGCGGCCGGGCCGAGCCCGGTGAGCACCGTCGGCTGCACGTACGACCCGCCGTCGCGGGTGTCCCCGAAGGTGGGCGTGCCGCCGCCGGTGAGCACCTCGGCGCCCTCGGCGCGGGCCAGCTCGTACGCGCCGAGCACCTTCGCCCGGTGTTGGTGGGAGATCAGCGGCATGGTGGCGGTCGCCTCGTCGGTCGGCCACCCGTACGCCAGCTCACCGGCCCGCTTCGCCAGCCGGGCGGTGAACTCCTCGAAGACCGGGCGCTGCACGTAGATGCGCTCGGTGCAGAGGCACACCTGACCGCCGTTGGTGAAGCTGGACCGCACCGAACCGGCCACCGCCGCGTCCAGGTCTGCGTCGGCGAAGACCAGGCCGGCGTTCTTGCCGCCGAGTTCGAAGCTGACCGCCTTCACCCCGTCGGCGGCGGCCCGCATGATCGCGCCGCCGGTGGCCGACTCGCCGGTGAAGGTGATCGCGTCGACGCCGGGGTGGCGGGTGAGGAACTCGCCCGCCGAGTCCGGCCCGAAGCCGTGCACCAGGTTGAACACCCCGGCCGGTACGCCGGCGGCGGCCATCACCTCGGCGAGCACCGTCGCCGAGGCGGGAGTTTCCTCACTGGGCTTGACCACCACGGCGTTGCCGCAGGCCAGCGCCGGGGCCACCTTCCACGTGAGCAGCAGCAGCGGCAGGTTCCACGGCACGATGACCGCGACCACGCCGACCGGCTTGCGCAGCGCGTAGTTGAGCGCCCGGCCACCGGTCGGGGTGACAGTCGTGAACGACTCGGTGGGGGCGGTCGCCACGATCTCCGCGAACGCCCGGAAGTTCGCCGCGCCGCGCGGAATGTCGAGCGTGCGGGCCTGGGCGATGGACTTGCCGGTGTCGGCGACCTCGGCGGTGACCAAATCGTCGAAGCGGCGCTCCAACTCGTCGGCGACGCGGCGCAGCACCTCGGCGCGCTCGCGCTCCCCCATCCGGCCCCACGGCCCCCGCAGCGCCGCCCGGGCGGCGGCCACCGCGTCGTCCACAGTGGACCGCGACGCCTCGGCCACCTCGAAGACCTGCTCGCCGGTGACCGGGCTGGCCTTGGGGAACGTCGTCAGGCCGTCGACGAACTCGCCGGCCACGAAGTTGCGCAACCGGTGCGGGCCGGCCGGGGCGTGACCGGCCATCAGTCGCGGATCCCAGTTGCCGGTCATGCCTGCCTCCCTCGGCTCAGTGCCGCGCCGATCGCGCCGACCAGCAGCAGCGCGGCACCACCGACGACCGCCCCGAGCACCCGGTGCTGTCGGCGCACCCGGCGACGCACCTCCGCGTACGGGGTGGTGGAGAACGACACCAGCTCGTACTGGGAAACGTACCGGCCGGGCAGGGCCCGTTCCAGTGCGTGCTCCACCCGCCGCAGGGTCTGGAAGACCGGGGAGGCGACCTTGTCCCGCATCTCCACGAAGTTGGTGAGCGCCATCGTCGCGATGGCCTCGACGTTCTCCTGTCGGCGCCGCTGGAACAACGGCAGCGCCGACAACCAGTCGTCGGCGCACTCGTCCAGGCAGCGGTCCAGCTCCACCACGTCCTCGAAAGCGCAGTTGGCGCCCTGGCCGTAGAACGGCACGATGGCGTGCGCCGCGTCGCCAAGCAGGCCGACCTTCCCGTTCACCTGCCAGGGGGCGCAGCGCACCGTGCCGAGCACGCCCACCGGGTTGTGCTGGTAGTCGTCCACCAGGTTCGGGGCCAGCGGCACCACGTCCGGATAGTGCTCGGTGAAGTGCCGTTCGATCTCCGCCGGGCTGGTCAGCGAGGCGAAGCTGCCGGCACCGTCGTTGGGCCAGAACAGCGTGCAGGTGAAGGAGCGGTCCGGGTTCGGCAGCGCGATCATCATCGAGGTGCCCCGCGGCCAGATGTGCAGCGCGTCCGGGTCCAGGGCGAAGTCCCCGCCCAGCGGCGGAATCGTCAACTCCTTGTAGCCGTAGTCGAGGAAGTCCACGCTCTCGTCCAGCAGCCCGTACGCCAGCAGTTGCCCACGCACCGCGGAGCCGGCGCCGTCGGCACCCAGCACGACCGACGCCTTCGCCGCGACCGGACCCTGCGGGGTCTCGAAGCTCAGGGCGCCGTCGGTCGGGTCGAGCCCGACCAGCCGGTGGTCGAAGACGACCCGCACCCCGGGCAGCGCGGCGGCCTCGTCCAGCAGGGCGTTGTTCAGCGCACCCCGGCTGATCGAGTTGATCGCCCGGTCGCCGGCCGCGCTGTACGACTGGAACTGCTGCTCGCCCTCGACCGGGTGGATCATCCGGCCGCGCATCGGCAGCGCGTCGGTCATCACCTGCTCGGCCAGCCCGATCCTGCGCAACGCGTCCAGGCCGCGCTCGGAGAGCGCCAGGTTGATCGAGCGACCTCGCTCGGCGCTGCCGGCACGCGGGTCGGAGCGACGCTCGTAGAGGGCCACCGGGTAACCACGCCGGGCCAGGAAGCAGGCCGCCAGACAGCCGGCCAGCCCGGCGCCGATGATCGCGACCTCGTCGCGCCGCGCGGTCATGAGGTCACCTGCCCGACGGTGGACGCCAGCGCGGTGGCGGCCCGCCAGCAGTCGAGGTACGTGGAGTACAGCGGCACCGGGGCGAACCGGACGACATCCGGTTCGCGGGCGTCGGCGATGACCCCGTGTTCGTACCGTAGGCGTTTGGTCAGCTCGGCGGCGCTGCCGGACCCGATGCGCACGGAGAGCTGGCAGCCCCGGCGGGCCGGGTCGCGCGGGGTGACCACCCGCAGCGGTCGACCGACGGTCACCTCGTCGAGCAGCGACTCCAGCCAGCCGGTGAGGCGCTGGCTGCGGGCGCGCAGCGCGGTCATTCCCACAGCGTCGAACAGCTCCAGCGAGGTACGCACCGGGCCCATCGCAAAGATCGGCGGGTTGGAGATCTGCCAGGCCTCCACGGTGGCCGGTGGCCGGGACACCGGCGTCATCTCGAACCGGGTGGTCGCCGCGGTGCTCCACCATCCCTCGAAGCGGGGCAGGGACTCGTCGCCGAGGTGCCGCTCGTGCACGAAGACGCCCGCCAGGGCGCCCGGGCCGGAGTTCAGGTACTTGTAGGAGCACCACGCGGCGAAGTCGACGTCCCAGTCGTGCAGGGCCAGCGGCACGTTGCCGACCGCGTGGGCCAGGTCCCAACCGACCACCGCGCCGGCGGCCCGGCCGGCAGCCGTGATCGCCGGGATGTCCAGCAGCTCGCCGGTGAGGTAGTTGACCCCGCCGAGCAGCAGCAGCGCCACCCGGTCGCCCTCGGCGGCCAGGTAGTCCGTCACGTCCTCGGTGCGCAGGGCGTCCTCACCGTCGCGCGGACGCAGCCGGACCACCGTGTCGTCCGGGTCCAGGCCGTGGAACCGCGCCTGGCTGCGCACTGCGTAGCTGTCCGAGGGGAACGCGGCGTCCTCGATGACGATGCGGGTGCGCGCGCCGGCCGGTCGGTAGAAACTCACCATCAGCAGGTGCAGGTTGACAGTGAGCGAGTTCATCACCACGGCCTCCGTGGGCCGGGCGCCGACCAGTCGCGCGGCCGGCCCGGTCAACAACTCGTGGTACGGCAGCCAGGCGCGCTCCGCCTCCAGGTGCCCCTCCACGCCGAGCCGCCCCCACGCGTCCAGGTCGGCCAGGAGTTCGTCGCGGGTGGCCCGAGGTTGCAGGCCGAGCGAGTTGCCGGCCAGGTACGCCGACTCCGGGTGGTCGCCGCCGTCGGCCGGTGGCACGTGGAACAGGTGCCGGTGGCCGGGGTCGGCCTCGTCGCGGCGATGCGCTTCTTCTGCTGAGGTGTACATGTCTCGCTCTCCGGTCACATCGCGGTGCGGGCCGACCACAGCTCCGGGAAGACCACCCGGGCCATGCTGCGCTGCAACCACGCCAGGCCGGCGGAGCCGCCGCTGCCGACCTTGGCACCCATCGTCCGCTGCACCGCCTTGACATGGTTCCAGCGCCAGTCGCCGAACTCCTCGGCGACAGCGCTCAGCGCCTCGCCGAGCAGCCGCAGGTGGTTGTCCGGGCTGGCGTCGTCGTAGATCCGTACCCAGGCCGCCTCGACCAACGGGTGCGGGTCGTGTTCGACGGCCACGTCCCGGTCGAGCAGGTCGTCGGGAAGGTCGAAGCCGCGTCGAGCGAGCAGCGCGAGCACGTCATCCCAGAGGCTCGGGGTGGTCAGCGCGGCGCTCAGCGCGGCGTGCACCTCGGCCTGCCGGCGGAACGGGCGGATCAGCGTCGAGTCGCGCAACCCGAGTAGGAATTCCAACTGCCGGTACATCGCCGACTGGAAGCCGGAGGCCTCGCCGAGCAGGTTGCGGAACCTGTTGAAGTCGGCCGGGCTCATCCAGCGCAGGCCCTGCCAGGCGGCGTTGAGCCCTTCCAGGTGCAGCTTGGCTCGGCCCAGCGGGGCCAGCGCCTCCCAGATCTGGTCGGCGCGGATCAGCCGCTGGGTCTCCCGCAGTTCGTGGCAGGTCAGCCCGAAGTACAGCTCCATGATCTGGCTGACCATCAGGAAGGACATCTCGCCCGGGTCGCTGCTGAGCGGGTGCTGCATCTTGTGCAGGGCACTGGCCTGCACGTACGCGTCGTACGGCACCATGTCGGCGAACTCCAGCGTCGGCTCGCCACCGGTGCGCGCCGCCTGCTCGGCACGCTGTCCGGGGGTCACCGGCTGCACCGTGGCACGGCGGTTCGGCGCCCGCCGCTCCGTCTGATCCACCATCTCGTCTCCCTCCCCCGGAATAGCCGAGGTCATGATCTCGCGGTCGGATCGGCCTGCGGAATGCCGAATCAACGGCTCTCACCGCCTTCTCCTGGCAAACCAAAGGCAACTAGGCGAAGTCGGTTCACGAAAGTAAGGTCTGAGCGTGGACGACATGGACTGGGCGCTGCTGCGCGAGTTGCAGGCCGACGCGCGGCTCTCCTTCAGCGAGTTGTCCCGGCGGGTGCACCTGTCGCCACCGTCGGTCGCGGAGCGGGTCCGCCGGCTGGAGGAAACCGGGGTCATCACCGGCTACCACGCCCACGTCGACCTGAGCCGCGCCGGCCGTACCGTTGTCGCGCTGATCCGAATGTCCTGCTACGGCGCGCGATGCATCCTGCACGACCCGGCGGTGGCGGGCTGGCCGGAGATCCTGGAGATCCACCGGATCACCGGGGACGCGTGCAGCATGCTGAAGGTCGCCGCCGGCTCGATCGGCGCCTTCGAGGGGGTCATCGACCGTCTCGCCCCGTACGGCCAACCGTCGAGCACGATGGTCCTCTCCTCCCCGCTGAACTGGCAGCCCGTAACCCCCCTCCCCGCCACTGGGCCCGTCCCTCGCCCACGCTGACTCGCGCACCCTGCGGGTTTGCCTTTGCGCCAGCGGGAAAGCAGCGCCCGTGCCCAGGGGAGGGTTCCGGCGGTCGTCGCCGGTTGGGGGGAAATCATGCAGGGAATCCGCACGATCAACCGCGCGCTCTCGTCCGTACTGACACTTGTGGGGCTGGTCGGGGCGTTCGTCCTGTTGTCGGTCGCACCGGCGCGGGCCGGCGAGAACGTCTTCGTCGAGGTGACACCGAACAGCGCCCAGGCCGGCAGCCGGGTCAGCATCAAGGCGAGCTGCGACAACGACAACAACAACCGCCAGTCCAACGTGCACTCCGACGCGTTCGGGCACGTGATGCTCAAACCGGACAAGGGCTTCCTGACCGGTCAGGTCACCATTGCGCGCGACAAGCCAGCCGGTGACTACCCGGTTGACCTACGCTGCGAGAACGGTCAGACGGCGTCAACCACTCTGACCGTGCTGAACATGGCCTCACCCAGCAAGGGGCCGGCGACCGGTGGCGGCGGAATGGCCGGCGGTCGCGGCACCGGCTCGCTACTGGTGCTCGGTGGCGTGGCGTTGGTGGCCACCGCGATCGTGCTCGGGATGGCCGGCGGCCGACGTCGACCGGGAGCCGGCTCCTGAGCCGGATCACCCATGACCCGCAGATCCGCGCGTGCGCGGCCGGACCGCCGCGCCCGCCTCCGGGCCGGGCCGGCGCTGCGCGCGTCCGGCCGACTGGTGGCCCGTGCCTCCAGGCGACTGCGCCGGGTCGCCGGGCAGGCCGTGTCTGCCAGCGTCACCACCACCGACCCGGCCGTCCGCCCGCTGCCGCCGCGGCGTCCGGCCGGGCCGCCGTCGACCCGACTGCGTTTCGGTACGAGCCCAGGGTTGCCGGTGCTGGCCATCGCCGCGCTGATGGTGCTGATCGTGGCGATGCTCGGCGTCGAGCAGGTGACCGGAATGAGCCTGTTGCCGGACCGACTCAGCGCCGGCCTGCGACCGCCGCCGAAGAAGTTCCCGGTGCTGCCGGCAAGCCATCCGACAAGTCTCGCCATCGAGAAGATCGACCTGCGGGCGCCAGTACACGACGTGGGCATCGCTCCGGACGGCACGATCGCCGTGCCGGACGCGGCCCGCGCTCAGGAGGCCGGCTGGTACGACCAGGGGCCCACCCCGGGCCAGTACGGCCCAGCCGTGATCGTCGGGCACGTCGACACCACCAGCGGGCCGGCGGTCTTCCACAAGATCCGCGAGCTGCGCTCGGGTGACGAGATCGAGGTCACGCGCACCGACCAGCGTGTGGCGGTCTTCGAGGTGAACTCGGTGGAGAAGTTCGACAAGGACCGACTGCCGGTGGACGAGGTGTACGGCGACTTCAGCCGCCCGAGTCTCCGCCTGATCACCTGCGGCGGCCAGTGGGTCGGCGGCGAGACCGGCTACGCGGACAACGTGGTGGTCTTCGCATCGTTGGTCAAGGCGCGTGGTGGTTGAGGGCAGGCAGATCGGGACTACGAGTCAGTTCTGGCCTGGGCTTGCCACGGGCAACCCTGCGGCCTTGGCACAGTCAAGCAGTCGCCGGTCGTAACTGACGAAGGCGACAAGTGCCGCTCCGGACTCGTTGGTCAGGACCTGGGCCGTGGCAAGGTGGATGGCGTCGAGGCTGCGTAGCGTCGGCTCGGCGAACGCGGCGGCGGTCGCGCGGACAGTGCCGTCGATCTCCAGCCGGAAGAGGCGTCCGACGGCCGCCGGCACTCCGATCAACGCTTGCGGGGCTGATCGGCGCAACGCTCTGGGCACCTCAACCTCGACGAGAGCGGAGGAGACCAGTGGGACGTCGCCCTGGGCGTTGAGCCAGGAGACAAGGTCAGCGCTGCACGCCTCCTGCCGAACCAACTTCACGACGGCGGCGGAGTCGAGGTAGATCACCAGCGCTCCTCGTCTCGCATCTCGGCGAGCGTGGCAGCCACGTCCACGTCCTCGGCGCCGAGCTTTGGCGGAAGCGGGACAGGGCCGCTCCCAGTTGGCGCGACGGCCCGCCCCGCCACTACGAGCTTGGCCAGCACAGACCTGTCGTCGCTGATCGGAACCAGTCGGGCGATCGGATGCCCACGATCGGTGATCTCGACCGTCTCGCCACCACTCACCCGAGCCAGGACCTGACTCGTGTTCTGGTTCAGCTCTCGGACCCCGATACGCTCCATGGTCATAGTGTAGAACCAGATGTTCTACACTGCGAGCCTGTTCGCGGCGTCGACGTAATCGGCGAGCCGGGCGGCCCCGGTGAGCATGGCCCGACCGCGCTCGGTGAGACGTTGTCGCCACTGCCGCAGCGACGCGGCGAGCGGTTCAGCGCCGCCGGCGTCGCGCACTCGACGCAGCACGCCGGCGATGTGGTCGAGCCGGTACCCGCCACGGCGCAGCAGGTGGGCGAGTTCGGCGTCCCGGACGTCGTCGGGAAGGTAGAGCCGGTAGTGGGTCACCGGATCACGTGCCGGCCGCAGCACCCCGGCCCGCTCCCATTTGCGCAGGGTGGCTGGCTGGAGACCGAGCCGGTGGGCCAGCACGCTGATCGGCACGGCTTTCTGGCTCTGCGGTTGCGGTCTCGTTCCGGTGAGCGTCGCCACCGCCCTCTCCACCGCGTCCAGGGTCTCCCGATCGCGCTGGAGCAGGGCATGGCCCTGGTCGACGGTGCGCAGCGCCGTGTCGATGTCGCCCCGGTTGACGGCCCGCATGATCTCGCCGCTGGCCGCATAGCCGTGGCCCGTGATCAAGGCGAGGTAGGCACTCAGTGCCTTGACGTGCAGCTCGGTGAAGCGACGGTAGCCGTTCGGGGTGCGCTGGGCCGGCGGCAGGACGCCGTCTCGTTCGTAGTTGCGCACTGCCTGTGCGGAAAGACCGTGGGCGCGCGCAAGATCGACCGGTCGGCGTACCCCTGTGTTTGAAGGTTTTTGGGTCGTCACCGTGCTCCGTTGCTCGTGAGTCTCAACCGCTGGTTCAACGATACGGTTCATGGAATGGCATCTTTTCTCGACCTGCTGGCGGTATCCCCGGACCTGCTCGCGCTCGGCGAACCAACGCATGGTGAGTCCGCCTTCCTGCAGCTCCGCAACGAGGCCTTCATGTCGCTGACGGAGCATGGCTACCGCTCGATCGCCGTGGAGAGCGACCGAGCGGCCGGGCTGATCGCCGACGCGTTCGTGCAGGGCGTCGCCGACGTGACGCTCGACCGCGCGCTCGCCGAAGGGTTCAGCCACGGGTTCGGCGCGGCACCGGCCAACCGCGACCTCCTGCTGCGGATGCGGGAATGGAACGCCGGACGGCCGGTCACCGAGCGCCTGACGTTCCACGGCTTCGACGCCCCGGTGGAACTGGAGAGCGCTCCGAGCCCGCGCCGCCACCTCAACCAGGTCTGCCACTTCCTCGACCTGGACCGGTCGGCCGAGATCGACGACCTGATCGGGGACGAGGCACTGTGGAATGACACGGCCGCGATCTGGGAACCGGGCCGGTCCGTCGGGCGCTCGACCGACGCCCAGCGACTGCGGGTGCTCGCCGACGACCTGGTGACCGAGTTGTACCTGCGGGCGCCGTGGAAGTCAGCGGGCTGGCAGGCGGCGTTCGTGCACGCCACGGCTGCGGTCGCGTTGCTGCGTTACCACGCCGCGGCCGCCGCGCCACTGGCCCAGGAGGAACGCTTCGCCCGCCTGGCCGCGGTCCGGGACGCGCTGATGGCCGAGAACCTGCTCGCGATCCGATCGGCCGAGGCACACCGTGGGCCCACACTGGTCTTCGCGCACAACACGCACCTCCAGCGCCAGCAGAGCACGATGACCCTGGCCAGCATGCAGGTGTCCTGGGCCGGCGCCGGGGCGATCGTCGCGTCGCTGCTGGGCGACCGGTACGCGGTGATCGCCGGCAGCCTCGGCGCGAGCCCGGCGCTCGGCATCGGGCCGCCCGCCCCCGCCACCTACGAAGGCAGACTCCAACAGGAGACCAGCCTTCCCCGGTACCTGCCGACGTCCGACATCGCAGCGGCCGAGCAGCGAACGCACGACTACCGCTACTTCCCGCTGGACCGGACGATCATCGAGCACGCCGACGCGATCCTGCACATTCCGACAGGTGTCGACGCGGCCGTGCTCGCCGAACGGATCGTCGCGCTGCCCGACGTCGAGCAGGTCGTGGCGAGCGAGGAGAACGGATCACCCGAGGCGGCCTGGGGCGACCGGTTCTTCTTCGTCGGCCCGGACCGTCGCCAGCCGTTCGCCACAATCGTCGAGCACGACGTGCCCGGCTTCGACGAGGCCGCACAGCTTGACCGCCCCGGCGTCTTCCGCCTCAACCTGGACCTGGGGCGGGCCGAGTTCGAGCGGCGGTTCGGCTTCCCGCCGAAGGCGTTCGAGGAGCACCGGCACGAGTTCGACTTCGCCCGACTGGACACCCTCGTGCCGCACCCGGGCTACGCCCAACACGGCTTCGCCGGCATCGTCATGCCCGGCCCGCAGCTGCTGCCCGAGATCGACGGGCTACTCGCGATCGCGCACGGCCGAGCGGTCGACCGCCGGGAGCGCGCAGCGCGCCGTGCGACCCGACCTGAACCCGAAGCCTGACCGCGTCCTTCCGACTCAGGCGGCCGCCTCGGGCTCCCGCAGGTCCAGCCAGTCGGCCCAGCGGGGGTCAGGGGCGCGGTGCCCGAGCACCCGCCAGGCGGTGCCCTTCGGGGCCGCCGGCAACGCGTGTAACCGCCACCCCATCTCGGCCGGGGTCTTGTCGCCCTTGGTGTGGTTGCAGCGGGCGCACGCGGCGACCACGTTCTCCCAGGCGTGCCGGCCGCCCCGGCTGCGCGGAAAGACGTGGTCGATGGTCTCGGCCGGACCCCGGCAGTAGGCGCACCGCCACCCGTCCCGGGCGAAGATCGCCCGCCGGGACAGCCCGACATGTGTTCGGTACGGCACCCGGACAAAGCGCGTCAACCGGACCACGGATGGCACCGGGAGCGCGTTCCGGGCGCTGTGCAAAATGCCGTCACCATCGGCGACGCAGACCGCCTTGGCGGAGAGGACGAGGATCGCGGCGCGACGCACCGACACGACACACAGCGGCTCGTAGGTGGCGTTGAGGACCAACGCGCCGGAGCCCACCGTGGGTCGTATGTCAGGCATCGCGCTCACCCTCCCGGTTCAGCGGCTGCTGGGGACCGCCGCCGACCGGGGCCGGGCACAACGGCCCACACGGTCGACGCCGGGCCGATCACCGACGTCCGTTGCGCCAATAGTCCCTGATCGGACCCCGGATTGCACGTACTAATCCCGCATGGGGTATGAGGATCATCCGCAACCGGACGGATCGCCGCTGCGGCGCACCCGTAACCAGGTGGACGGGCTGGCTCGGCGACGGACAGCATCGGGCGGTGCACATCGCAGCGGACGGGGAAGCCGTCGACATCATCACGGTTGGGGACCACTGGCAGTCCTCCTGGTATCCGCCCTCGAACCTCCCCACTGGCACTCCACACGGATCGACCGGGGTCTGCACAGTCGGCGATCGTGTGGTCCTGGTCAGCGATGACGGCAGACACTGGCAGCTGCCGGGCGGACGCCCGGAGGACGGCGAGGACTGGTCCGACACCCTGGCCCGCGAGGTGAGCGAGGAGGCGTGCGCGACGGTGCTCGACTGTCGACTGCTGGGCTTCAGCCGCGGGGTGTGCGTGCGGGGGCCAGAGCAGGGTCTCGTGCTCGTGCGGGCCCTGTGGCGCGCCGACGTCCGCCTGGACGCCTGGAGGCCCGCGCACGAAATGGTCGAGCGGCGCCTCGTCCCTCCGGAAAGCGTGTGGGATGCGTTGACCGTGCCTGTCGACTGGGAGCCGATCTACCGCCGAATCTTGGTCGAGGCAGGCATCCCGGCTGGTCGGTAGCCTTTGGTTGGCCCTGGGCCACCGGCCTCAACGCCGGATTTCCTCGCTGCGGTGATCGACCGGTGGGTCGGCGGTGGGCGCTCGGGCCCCTTGCGGTACGAAGACATAGTGAGTGCCGCCAGCGTGACGCCCCTAGCCCTGTCCGACGCCGTCTCGGTGAGCTGCCAGGGCAGCACCTCCTGCGAGTGGCTCTACCGGATCACCGGGTCCGCCTGGTTCGCCGAGGGAAGCTACTGGATCCTGCTCAAACCGCTTCGGGTGCTGCTGATCCTGGCACTCGCGATGGTGGCCCGCTGGGCGCTGCACCGGACGATCGACCGGCTGGTGCGGACGACCACCGACGGTGCGGTGCCGACGATGCTGCGGCCACTACGCGAGCGGGTGCCCACCGCCGCGGTCGACCCGGCCGAGTTCGTACCCGAGCGGCGACGGCAGCGGGCCGAGGCGATCGGGTCGGTGCTGCGCAGCCTGACCACCGCGTTCGTCTTCGGCATCGCGCTGCTGATGATCCTGCGCGAATTCAGCTTCGACCTGGCGCCGCTGCTGGCCAGCGCGGGGATCGCCGGCGTCGCGCTGGGCTTCGGTGCGCAGAGCCTGGTGAAGGACCTGATCGCCGGCCTCTTCATGCTGATCGAGGACCAGTACGGCGTGGGCGACAACGTCGACCTGGGCGAGGCGATGGGCGTGGTCGAGTCGGTCGGCCTACGGGTCACCACAGTGCGCGACGGCCGCGGCGTGCTCTGGTACATCCGCAACGGCGAGATCATCCGGGTGGGGAACAAGAGCCAGGGCTGGGCCCTCGTGGTGGTGGACCTTCCGATCGGTTTCAACAGCACCGAGGAGGCCACCGCGGTGCTACGGACTGCGGCCGCCTCGGTCGCCATGGACCCGGAGCTGTCGCCGGAGATCGTGGAGGCGCCCGAGGTGCTGGGCGTCGAGCAGGTGACGGTGGACGGCGCCGTCATCCGCACCGTGGTGAAGACGACAGCGGACGGGCAGTTCGCGGTGGGCCGGGAGTTGCGTCGGCGTCTCGCGGAGGCTCTGGAGAATTCGGGGATCACGGCGCAGATCGCGGCCGCCCGCATCTATCCCGGTCTGTCGACCCGGCCGTTGCCCGAAGGTGAGACCGGGCAGGGCGGCGCCACCTGACCCCGCGACATTGTCCTGCTATTCAGGGGTCGCGAGCCGGCCGGCCCCTCGGGTATCGTCCGTTCGTTCAGTCGGGGAGGCGACGAACGACCCGTTCGACCTAGCTAGTTGTCAGACGATCGGGCAGAATCCGGAGCACGCGTTCCCACCGACGCGTGATCACATCCTCGCTGATCCGTAGATCTGACGAGAGCTTCCGGCGGTGCTGCCACGAGCGGCCGAGCCGGAGCCGATGGAGGCGACGGTGCCTAACGAGCGACCTTCCGCGGAAGGTCCCGCCACGTTTCGCGAAGTGTTCGCCCAGCACGAGTTCCGGGCTGTGTTCGTGGCCGGCGCTCTCTCCTGGGTCGGCGACTATGTCGCGAAGGCCGCCGTCACCCTGCTCGTCTATCAGCAGACCCGGTCCGTCGCGCTGTCCGCGGCCGCCTTCGCGGTCAGCTTCCTGCCGTGGTTGCTCGGCGGTCCCGTGCTCGCCGCACTCGCGGAGCGGTACCCGTACCGACGGGTGATGGTGGCGTGCGACCTCATCCGGATGGCGCTGATGGTGCTCATCGCCATTCCCAGCCTGCCGTACCAGGTGGTGCTGGTGCTCATCTTCGCCGCCACGTTGGCCAACCCACCGAGCCAGGCGGCGAAGTCCGCGCTGATCCCGCAGTTGCTCACCGGGGACCGACTGGTGGTGGGGCTGTCGGTGAACGGCAGCGTCGGGCAGGCCGCCCAGGTCGTGGGGTACGTCTTCGGCGCCGCTGTCGCCGCGATCAACCCGGAGGTGGCGCTGCTGTTCAACGCGGCCACGTTCGGCCTCTCGGCGCTGTTGGTTCGCCTCGGTGTGCGCGACCGCCCGGCGGTGATGAACCCGGCGCACCGCAGTCACCTGCTGCGGGAGACTCGCCAGGGGTTCGGCATCGTCTTCCGTACACCTGTGCTGCGGGCCATCGCGGTGCTGGTGTTCAGCGCGATGCTCTTCTCGATCGTGCCGGAGGGGCTGGCCGCGGCCTGGGCCAATGACGAGAGCCGTGGTGCGGTGAGCGCGGGCACAGCGCAAGCGGCGATCATGGTGGCGAACCCGGTCGGCTTCATCCTCGGTGGGTTGCTGGTGAGTCGCCTGTTCGGGCCGACTCGCCGACTGAAGCTGATGCGGCCGCTCGCGGTGCTCGCCCCGTTGGTGCTCGTACCGGTGCTGCTCGACCCGCCGCCGTTGGTGGTCGCGCTGCTCGCCGCGCTCTGCGGGTTCGCGGTCGCGGGCATGATGCCGATGGCCAACGGGTTGTTCGTCCAGGCGCTGCCGAACGGGTTCCGGGCCCGCGCCTTCGGCGTGATGGCAACGGGTGTGCAGGTCATCCAGGGTTTCGCGGTGCTGGTAACCGGGGTGCTCGCCGAGCGGTTCCCCATCCCGATCGTGGTCGGGGTGTGGAGCGCGGCCGGGGTGGTGCTGATGGTGGTGGCCACGTTGCGCTGGCCGGACCGGCAGACGGTGGACGACGCGATCACTGCCGCCTCGACGGCCAACGCCGATCCGCCGCCCTCCGGGCCCGACGGTCCGGCCGGCGACGGCTCGGTCGGAGGCACCGCCGACCCGCACGCCGGTGACGGCCACCGCCGGCACGCGGTGACCTGACCCGTCGAGCCGACCTCGACCGGAGCGGGTGCCCGGCATTCGGAGGCGTCGACCCGGCGTGATCCGACGCACGCCGTGCGGGTCGGGTCGGCACCGGGCACACCTGGCAGGATGGAACTGTGACTTCCGCAGGCGAATCCGACCGTCCCGGTGCGTCGATGACCCTCTTCGAAGCGGTCGGTGGCGAACCCACCTTCCGCAAGTTGGTCGACGAGTTCTACGCCGGTATCGCCACCGATCCCCTGCTGCGGCCCATGTACCCGGAGGAGGACCTGGGCCCGGCCGCCGACCGGATGACCCTGTTCCTGATGCAGTACTGGGGCGGGCCGAACACGTACTCCGCGCAGCGGGGGCACCCGCGGCTGCGAATGCGGCACGCGCCGTTCCGGATCGGCGCGGCCGAACGGGACGCCTGGCTGCGGAACATGCGCCGCGCCGTGGACCGGCTCGATCTTGAGCCGGAGATCGCCGGCACACTCTGGGACTACCTCGAGCGTGCCGCGTACTTCATGGTCAACGTCGAGGACGACCCGGCCAACGGTGTCTGACACCGCCCGACCCGAAGCGGCGTCAGAGCAGGGCGCCCTCGTCGTGCAGCCAGTCCACGAAGCTGGTGGCGACCGCCGCGCCGCAGTCGAGCATCTCGACCAGGAGCGCGTCGTGGGTGCCGGCGCCGAGTGGCACCTGGAGCTCGGCGTAGATCGGTAGCTGACCGCGTTCGGTCGGGTCACCGATGTACGCCTTGCAGAACCGGCGGGTGTGGTTCCACTCGTTGACCACCCGGTACGCCCGGTCGGCCCAGTCCGGCGGGACCGTGGCGTGCGGACGTGCCCGCATGACCAGGATCTCGTCCTCCGGACCTTCGAGGGTGACCAGCACCGCGTGCCGCTCCCACATCGCCAGCAGGTTGCCGTCGCCGTCGGCCAGGTAACGCACGTCGAGCAGGTCGAGTGCGTCACAGACCCGGCGCAGACTCACCGGCTCGACGGTGGCGGGCATCTCGGTCAGCACTGGCCGCTCGTTGGACGGGCAGTCGTCCCCCGGCTGGCGAGGGCTGGGCGGCCCGATCCGGACCGCACTGTCGACTGTGATCCCGCTTCGGGTTTCCGGATCGCCGCCGTCGGCGGGACCGGGGCGCCATGACCACCACGGCATCGCTCGCGCACCTCACTCCCCAGCGGATCCAGACGCCTACGGTGCGTTGGATCCGAGGATGGACGGTACCCGGACAGCCGGGTTGAAGCACCCCCCCAACGACCGCCCCTGACCAGAAGAATGATTCGGGGTCATCCGTTCGGACGAGCGCTGAGGGGTGTCACGGCAAGATCCGTGGCCTTCTGCAACCAAGCCGCTCCGTGCGGTCCCACCAGGCCGACCCAGCGTCCGGCCACCCGCACCTGAACGGCGTTCCCGCCCTCGTCGGCCGGCGAGCCGTCAGCGGCGCCGAGGAAGCCCATTCGGACCACCCCCTGCACCAGCCGCTGCGGCACCTCGACCGGCGCGGCGGGCGCCCCGTCCGGGGTGATCAGCACCGCCACGTGGTCGAGCAACGCGTCACGCAGGGCCCGCTGGCCCACGGCACGGCCGGCCACACCCTGCTCGCTCGCCGTCCGCAGGGTGCCGGCCGCCGCGTCCGCGATCCGTCGCAACTCGGCGACGGGCAGCGCCTCCACCTGGCGGCTCCGCATCGGCGGCAGCGGCCACCGCCACTGGGCGTCCCGGCGGGTCGGCAGGGCCGCGCCGCCGCGCTCCAGCTCGGCGAGCAGCTCCGTGGCCGCCACCGTGACGTCCTCGGCGGCACCGTCGGCCGGCCCGCCGGCAACCGTGCGGACCACCAGAACCTGCCACGGCAGCCGGGCCCACAGCGCGACCCGGCCGGGTGCGCCGGCCGGCCGCAGCCGGACCGGCGCGACCGGATCCAGCCGGACCAGCCGGGCCAGGAAGGCGCCCGCGTCCGCCACCCCGGCGACACCATGCGTGGACGCCGCCACCCGGCCAGGCTCAGCCATGCCCGGCCGGGTCACGCCACACCGCCCTGCGGCGCGTACGTGAGCAGGAAGTCCCGTTCCTCGGTGGTGATCCGCCGGGGCACCTGGCGGGTCAGATCGAACGGCACCAGCACCGAGCGGGCACGACTGGCCAGCACCTCACCGTCGTACAGCTCGTAGGCGACGGTGAACCGGGAGGCCCGGATCTCCTCCACCCACAGCTCGATCCGCACGGTGGGTGCCGCCTCCGCGGTGGCCCGACCGAGCGCGTAGTCGACCGGGCGCAGGTAGTCGACCTCGTGCCGGCGGATCACCACCCCGTCGGCGAACGAGCCGACCCCCCAGGCCCGGCCGCCGGCGAACATCAACGCGACCCGCGCCTCCTCGTACAGGGTGAGGAAGCGCGAGTTGTTGACGTGGCCGTACGCGTCCAGGTCGGACCAGCGCAGGGTGCAGTGGTAGACGAAGCGGTCAGACACCGTCTCGGCCGGTCAGTCGCGGGTCAGCTTGCGGTACGTCACCCGGTGCGGCCGGGCGGCCTCCGCGCCGAGGCGGTCGATCTTGTTCTTCTCGTACGCCTCGAAGTTGCCCTCGAACCAGAACCACTTGGCCGGGTCCTGGTCGTCGCCCTCCCAGGCCAGAATGTGCGTGGCGACGCGGTCCAGGAACATCCGGTCGTGCGAGATGACCACGGCGCAGCCGGGGAACTCCAACAGCGCGTTCTCCAGGCTGGACAGCGTCTCCACGTCCAGGTCGTTCGTCGGCTCGTCGAGCAGGATGACGTTGCCGCCGATCTTCAGGGTCAGCGCCAGGTTGAGCCGGTTGCGCTCACCGCCGGAGAGCACCTTCGTCGGCTTCTGCTGGTCCGGGCCCTTGAAGCCGAACGCGGCGATGTACGCCCGCGACGGCATCTCGACCTTGCCCACCATCAGGTAGTCAAGTCCGTCGGAGACGACCTCCCAGACGGTCTTGTCGCCGTTGAGGCCCTCGCGGTTCTGGTCGACGTACGACAGCGAGACCGTCTCGCCGACCCGCACCTTGCCGTCCGTCGGCTGCTCCAGCCCGACGATGGTCTTGAAGAGCGTGGTCTTGCCGACGCCGTTGGGGCCGATGATGCCGACGATGCCGTTACGCGGCAGCGAGAACGACAGGTTGTCGATGAGGATTCGGTCGCCGAAGCCCTTGGTGAGGTTGTTCGCCTCGATCACCGTGCTGCCCAGGCGCGGACCCGGCGGGATCTGGATCTCCTCGAAGTCCAGCTTGCGGGTCTTCTCCGCCTCGTTGGCCATCTCGTCGTACCGGTCCAGACGGGCCTTGGACTTGGTCTGGCGGGCCTTGGCGTTGGAGCGGACCCACTCCAGCTCCTCGGTGAGGCGCTTCTTCATCTTGGCGTCGCGACGACCCTCGACGGCCAGCCGGGAGGCCTTCTTCTCCAGGTAGGTGGAGTAGTTGCCCTCGTACCCGATCGCCCGGCCGCGGTCCAGCTCCAGGATCCAGCCGGCCACCTTGTCGAGGAAGTACCGGTCGTGGGTGATCGCCATGACGGTGCCCGCGTACTTCGCCAGGTGCTGCTCCAGCCAGGAGACGCTCTCCGCGTCCAGGTGGTTGGTGGGCTCGTCCAGCAGCAGCAGGTCGGGCGCCTCCAGCAGCAGCTTGCAGAGCGCGACCCGGCGACGCTCACCACCGGAGAGCTGGGTCACGTCGGCGTCCGGCGGCGGGCAGCGCAGCGCGTCCATGGCCAGTTCGAGCTTGGAGTCGACGTCCCAGGCGTCGAGGTGGTCGAGCTCCTCCTGGAGCTTGCCCATCTCCTCCATCAGCTCGTCGGAGTAGTCGGTCGCCATCTGCTCGGCGATCTTGTTGAACCGCTCCAGCTTGGCCTTGGTCTCGGCGACCGCCTCCTCGACGTTGCCGAGCACGGTCTTGGCCTCGTTGAGCGGGGGCTCCTGGGCGAGCATGCCGACGGTGTACCCGGGCATGAGTCGGGCCTCGCCGTTGCTCGGCTTGTCCAGCCCTGCCATGATCTTGAGGAGGCTGGACTTACCCGCGCCGTTCGGACCGAGCACACCGATCTTGGCCCCCGGCAGGAAGCTCAACGTGACGTTGTCGAGCACGACCTTGTCGCCGTGCGCCTTGCGCGCCTTTTCCAGGACGTAGATGTACTGGGCCACGGTGCGGGCTACCTCCGTCGGTTGCTGTCGCTGATCGGCGGCGCGGCGCGAGCTGTGCGATCCGCCCGCCGCCGCCGGCCGGGAAGCCGGCCGCGCGCACGCCATCGTCAATCCTGACAGGTACGGCGCGCTTCGCCCACATCACCCCGCCCCAGGAGTACGCGGGCGCGCCGCGTTGCCACTCGGCAGTCCGCTTTTTATCGTGACTCGATGTCTACCGAGTTCGTCATCGAGCTGCCGGACGAGCTGGCCGACCGGCTGGCCGAGGAACCGGACATCTCGGCCTTTGTGACGGAGTGCGTACGAAAGGACATGGCCGACGAGCGCATCCTGCCCACACTCCGGGAGGCGGGCTTCGCGCTCTCTTCGGCCGACCTGAAGCAGGCCGGGCGGGTGTTGGACGCGGCGCTTGAGCTGATCACACCGGAGCTAAGTGCTCTCGTCGCGGGACCCAGGGCGGGCAGGCCGGATAGACCGGCGTTGGCTTCTGGCAGGTCGGCATTCGTCTTGGACACGCCTGCGCTGCTGGCCTTCGCCTGCGGTAACGAGGAGGTCGCCGCCAAAGTCTCGGTGGCCTCTGATCGCCGACTGACGGTGGTCATCCCAGCGGGTTGCCTGGCCAGCGCCTATCGGCAAACTCCTCAGGAGGGGTGGTGGGTGCTGGACCTCCTTGCCTCTCTACGCCCGACGCGGGTCAGGGCTCTGACCGCAGACTGCTCGGCCGCGCTGGGCCTGTGGTTGCGGAGTGCGCCGTCCATGGACCTGGCCCAGGCCGCGATGGAGGCGGCTCGGGCGATCACGCCGATCATGACGGATCGGCGGGAGCTGCTGGGCGAGGTGCTGCCGAAGGAGTGGCCGATCATCGACCTCTGACCGACGCGGTTGTCGACAAGATCACCTTCAGGATTTCGAGGAGTACGAGGCGGGTAGGAGACTCCGGCACGGGGCACAAGACGCCGCAGCTACGCTCAGTACGCTCATCGCGGTGGACCCGTCAGTACCCGGAGGTGGCCGATCGTGACCGTCCGTAGCTCCTTTGTCGTAGTGGCGAACCGTCTGCCGGTCGACGAGGTGAGCACACCCGAGGGCCGGCAGTGGCGGCGCAGCCCTGGCGGGCTGGTCACCGCGCTGCACCCCGTACTCGCCGAACACAAGGGCACCTGGGTCGGCTGGGCCGGTGGCACCGGCGCGGCCCCCGAGCCGTTCGACCTGGAGGGGATCCGGCTGCACCCGGTCCCGCTCAGCGCCGAGGAGCTGGAGCGCTACTACGAGGGCCAGTCCAACGCGACGATCTGGCCGCTCTACCACGACGCGGTGGAGACGCCGGCCTACAAGCGCCGGTGGCGGGAGGCGTACCGCCTGGTCAACGCCCGGTTCGCGGAGGCCGCGGCCGACGTGGCGGCCGAAGGCGCGACGGTCTGGGTGCAGGACTACCAGCTCCAGTTGGTGCCGGCGATGCTCCGTGAGCTCCGCCCGGACCTGCGGATCGGGTTCTTCCTGCACATCCCGTTCCCGCCGATCGAGCTGTTCATGCAGATGCCGTTCCGCACCGAGATCCTGCGCGGTCTGCTCGGCGCCGACCTGGTCGGTTTCCAGCAGCGGCTGGCGGCGCAGAACTTCGTCCGGCTGGCCCGGCACCTGCTCGGGTTGCGCTACGAGGGGCAGATGATCCAGGTCGACGGTCGGCAGGTGAAGGCGGGCGCCTTCCCCATCTCGATCGACACCCAGGAGATGGAACGGATGGCCGCTGACCCGGCGATCCAGGCCCGGGCCAAGCAGATTCGCGCCGAGCTGGGCGATCCGAAGACGATAATCCTGGGCGTGGACCGGCTGGATTACACCAAGGGCATCGAGTTGCGGCTCAAGGCCTTCCGGGAGCTGCTGGCTGACGGAAAGTTGACAGTTCCCGACGCGGTCATGGTTCAGGTCGCCACGCCCAGCCGCGAGCGCGTGGAGCACTACCAGGCACTACGGGTCAAGGTGGAGCGCGAGGTCGGTCGGATCAACGGCGAGTTCGGCAGGGTCGGCGTGCCGGCGGTCCATTATCTCCATCAGTCGTACAGTCGCAGTGAGCTGGCGGCGATGTACGTTGCTGCCGACGTGATGATGGTGACCCCGCTGCGAGACGGAATGAACCTCGTGGCGAAGGAATACGTAGCATCACGTGCCGACCAGGGTGGCGCGCTCGTCCTCAGTGAGTTCGCCGGCGCCGCCACCGAGCTTCGCCAGGCATTTTTGTGTAACCCGCACGACCCGGACGCGGTCAAGGACGCCCTGCTCCGGGCAGTGCACGTGGAGAAAACCGAGGCACGCCGCCGGATGCGGACAATGCAACGTCACCTGCGTACCCACGACGTGGGCCACTGGGCCAAGTCTTTCCTCTCGGAGCTCGGAGTTCCCGAGGCGGAGGCCGAGTGAACACGCCCGTCAACGATGGGGCGGCAATCGCCACCGGGGTCATGGACCCCGAGTTGCGCTCCGCCATCGGCCGGATCGCCCGGGTCCCCCAGCTCCTGGTCGCCTGCGACTATGACGGCACGCTGGCGCCGATCGTGGAGGACCCGAGCACAGCCGTCCCGCTGCCCGAGTCGGTGGCCGCGGTCCGCGCGCTTGCCGCGTTGCCGCAGACCACCGTGGCGGTGGTCTCCGGTCGGGCGCTGCGCGACCTGGCCGCACTCTCCCGGCTGCCCAGCGAGGTGCACCTCGTCGGCAGCCACGGCTCCGAGTTCGACATCGGCTTCGTCGAACGGCTCTCCCCCGAGCTGGTCGCGGTTCGCCAGCAGGTGCGCAACTCGCTTCGCGAGATCGCCGCCAAGCATCCGGGCATCCGGCTGGAACGCAAGCCGGCAAGCGTCGCGGTGCACACCCGTGGGGTCGACCCGCAGGTGGCCGCCGCCGCCATCGAGGCGGTCCGTAACGGCCCGGCCACCTTCGACGGCGTCACGGTGACCCAGGGCAAGGAGGTCATCGAGCTGTCCGTCGTGGCCACCCACAAGGGCACCGCACTCGACCAGTTGCGGACCCAACTCGCCTCCAGCGCGGTGCTGTTCATCGGCGACGACATCACCGACGAGAACGCGTTCGGTCACCTGCACGGTCCCGACCTCGGCATCAAGATTGGCCCCGGGGACACCAAGGCCAGCTACCGGGTCGCCGACCCGCTGGAGGCCGCTCGGTCGCTGGCGCTGCTGCTGGAGACCCGACGGCACTGGCTGTTCGGCGAGCGGGCGGTGCCGATCGAACGGCACTCCATGCTGGCCAACGGTCGTACCGTCGCTCTGCTCACCCCCGAGGCCAAGGTGAGCTGGCTCTGCCACCCCAAGCCGGACTCGGCGGCGATCTTCGCCGACCTGGTCGGTGGCAGCCCGGCCGGTCACTTCAGCGTCGCCCCGGAGCGCGGCGGCATCCCGCTGGGTCAGCGCTACCGCTCCGGCACGATGACCGTGGAAACTCGCTGGTCCGGGCTCACCGTCACCGACTGGCTGGACAAGCCGGCCCGGGAGACCACCCCGGACGACAGCCCGGCGGTCATCACCGGCGACTCGACACTGGTCCGGGTGCTGACCGGCAGTGGCAAGGCCAAGGTGGAGTTCGCGCCGAGGCCCGAGTTCGGTCAGGTCGCCGTGCAGTTGCAGCCGATCGGCGACGGTCTGCTGGTGCTCGGCTCCAACGAGCCGGTCGCGCTCTACGCCCCCGGGGTGGAGTGGGAGGTCGGCAACGACGGCGGGTACGAGACCGCCAAGGCGATCGTCGACCTCTCCGCCGCCGGTGGGCAGGTCGTGTTGGAGCTGCGCTTCGGCACGCACAGCCTGGAGCACCACCGGGTGCCGATCCACGAGCGTCAGGCCGCCGCCGAGCAGCCGTGGAAGGACTGGGTGGCCTCGCTGCGGCTGCCGTCCACCGCTCGTGACCTGGTCGCGCGCAGCGCCCTCACCCTGCGCGGGCTCTGCCACGAAGCCACCGGCTCGATCCTGGCGGCGGCGACCACCTCGCTCCCCGAGGAGCTGGGCGGGGTACGCAACTGGGACTACCGCTACTGCTGGCTGCGCGACGCCGCGCTGACCGCCCGCGCGCTTGTCGACCTGGGTTCCGTCGAGGAGGCCGAGGCGCTGCTGCGCTGGGTGGACGGCTGCATCGAGCGCACCGGCGGGCACCCGGAGCGCCTGCACCCGCTCTACACCATCGACGGCTACGAGCTGGGCGCCGAGGCGGTCATCGACACGCTGCCCGGGTACGCCGGCTCCCGTCCGGTCCGGGTCGGCAACCTCGCCAACCACCAGTTGCAGCTGGACGTCTTCGGCCCGATCGCCGACCTGATCGCGGCCGTCGCCGACGCTCGCGGTTCGGTCCGCGACGACGAGTGGCGGGTCCTGGAGAACATGGTCGAGGCGGTCCGCCGCCGCTGGCACGAGCCCGACCACGGCATCTGGGAGGCCCGGCTGCCACCCCGGCACCACGTGTTCTCCAAGGTGATGTGCTGGATGACCGTCGACCGCGCACTGCACGTGATGCGCGAGCACGGCGGCGAGGACCGGCCCGAGTGGAAGGACCTGCGGGACCGGATCGGCGCCAACGTGTTGGAGCACGGCTGGCACTCCGACGTCGAGGCGTACAGCGTCGCGTACGGGGACGAGGACATGGACGCCTCGTCACTCTGGATCGGGCTCTCCGGCCTGCTCCCGGGCGACGACCCGCGCTTCCTGTCCACCGTCCTGCGGATCGAGGCTGACCTGCGCAGCGGCCCGGTCGTCTACCGCTACCACTGGGACGACGGCCTGCCCGGTCGTGAGGGCGGTTTCCACATCTGCACGGCATGGCTGATCGAGGCGTACCTGCGCACCGGCCGCCGCACCGACGCCGAGGAGCTGTTCGCGCAGATGGTGCTGACCGCCGGCCCGACCGGGCTGCTCCCCGAGCAGTACGACCCGCTCGCCGAGCGCGGCCTGGGCAACCACCCGCAGGCGTACAGCCACCTCGGGTTGATCCGCTGTGCCCTGCTGCTGGACAACATGCTCAAGCAGTAGTTTCGACAGCACGTGTGAAGGGGCCGGAGCGCTTGCGCTCCGGCCCCTTCGGTCAGTGTGGGTACGGCAGGTTCGGTCGCCACCCGTACAGGTGGGCGTCGAGGTCGATGGGCACCGTCCAGTGCGCGTACGGCAGCACCGCGTTGCTGCCGCTGTGGATCAGGCAGAGCAGAGGGGCGTCCCCGGTGTGGTCGAGCGCGAGCTTCGGTTTACGGGCCGCGCCGACGCCGCCGAGGCCGAACAGGACAACCGGGTCCTGGACCGGAAGCCCCTGTGCCTGCCGGCCGTCACGCCAACCTCGGTACGCCGCGTCCAGCCGCCAGGGCGCGAGGTCGGCGAGACCGCGGTACAGGTTCGCCACCCAGGTCGGGGTGAGTTCGGCGTCGGAGAGCCGGTACGGCACCCCGGTCAGCAACGCCTCGAGTTCCGGGTCCGTCTCCACCCCGGCGTTGGTCAACGCCTCAAGCAACGCGCCACGGCGGACGGCCGCGACCGCAGGGGCGGCCTGCTCGACCCGGTCGACCTGCCAGCGAAGCCCTGCCGGGGTGTCCGCCTGTCGGCGGTCCCACAGCCAGCGGGCGCTGTCCCAGCGGTGCCGCTGGTTGGCCGGGATCAGGTCGTCGACGCCGAGGACCAAATCCTCGCCCTCGACCCGTGCGGTGAGCCACCGGCCCCGCAGGTGCGGCCGCTGTTCGTCGTAGCCGGCCAGTGCGACCACCGCGGACCGCAGGTAGGCACCTGTGTTCCCGCGCGGGAAGTGCCAGCACAACGCGGACCTGTCGATGGCGTCGAGGTCTGCGGCGGCCTCGTCCGACACCACGCCGATCCGGACCAGCGGCGATGCCGCGCTGGCCTGGCGATTGTCGAACTGTCGACGGTCCCGGCGCTGCCGTGTCTCGGCCCGCTCGACCGACGGGCTGACCGAGTAAGCCGCCTTCTTCCCCGCCCACCGCAGCACCTCCGCCCCGGCCTCCTGCGGGTCGCCGAAGAGCCGGAACGCCAGCAGCTCGTACTCGTCGGACCCGTCGTCCTCGGTCACCTGCACCTCGTACACCAGGTCGCCGGGCGATTCCAGGTCGTAGGCGGTGTGCGGGTCACGGCCGAACTCGTTGCCGACGAGCGAGTCGCCCGGCTGTTGGCGATAGCCACGGACCACAGTGACCAGGACGGCCCAGGAGCCGTCGACGTCCCCGCACCTCAGCGTCCGGACCGGAGCATCGCGCCACCTTGAGGGAAGGTCCTCGAAGGTGGTGGTCAGGCCGGGGCTTTCGCATCGCTGCGCGACGGGTGTCAGCAATTTTGTTCGCCACGTCTCGTGAGGATCCTTCACGGTGAGCATGAGCGACATTGTGTCCACAGCCACCGACAACCACCGCAGTTGGCAATCTTGGACAGTTTCCGTTACGTGCTAACGGAAACTGTCCAAGATCTAGCCTGCTGGCGCGTTCGGTCGCCGGTCAGCCGTCGAGTGCGCCCACCACGTCGCCCAGCACGACTACCGCGGGCGGGCGCAGGTCGGCGGCGAGCAGGTCGGCGGCCACCTCGCCCAACGTGGACCGCAGGACCCGCTGGGTGCCCGTCGTGGCTTCCTGGACGACGGCGGCCGGCGTCTCCGGTGACCGACCGTGGGCGATCAGGGTGGCCGTGATGGCGGCAAGGTTCTTGAGCCCCATCAGGATCACCAGGGTGCCGTGCAGGCCGGCGAGGGCGTCCCAGCGCACCAGTGAGGCCGGCGAGTCGGGTGCCAGGTGTCCGGAGACCACTGTGAACTCGTGCGCCACCCCCCGATGGGTGACCGGGATGCCCGCTGCGGCCGGCGCGGCGATCGAGCTGGTCACCCCGGGCACCACAGTCACCGGCACGCCGGCCGCCGCGCAGGCCAGCAGCTCCTCGCCGCCCCGCCCGAAGACGTACGGGTCGCCGCCCTTGAGCCGCACCACGAAGGCACCGGCCAGGGCACGGTCGACCAGGATCTGGTTGATCTCCTCCTGGGCCCGGGACGGGCCGTAGGGGATCTTCGAGGCGTCCACCAGCTCGACGTCCGGGCGTAGCTCGTCGAGGAGCAGCCCGGGCACCAGGCGGTCGGCGACCACCACGTCGGCCTCGGTGAGCAGCCGCCAGCCCTTCACGGTGATCAGCTCCGGGTCGCCCGGCCCGGCCCCGACCAGCGCCACCCGGCCGGACTGCCGCCCGCCTGTCGTCTCGGCCGAGGCGTCGGGCCGGCCAGCGCTCCCGTCCGGCGCCAGGCGGACCGCGAGGAGGTCGCGGATCGCGTCGCGCACGGTCATCGCACGGCGCGGGTCGCCGCCGCCGAACACTGCCACGGTGACCGGGCCGTGCCTGGTCACCGCCGGCGTCCAGGCGGTGGCGGCGGTCCGGTCGTCGGCCCGGACGCAGAAGATCCGCCGCTCGGCGGCCACGGCGCTCACCGAGGCCGCCGCCAGCGGGTCGTCGATCGCCACGTGGACCAGCCACGCGCCGTCCAGGTCCTCCGGCACGAACCGGCGCGGCACCCAGTGCAGCCGACCCGCGTCGGCCCGGGCACGCAGCGCCGGGGTCAGCTCCGGGGCCACCAGCAGGACGTCCGCGCCGGCGTCGAGCAGCGCGGGGACCCGCCGGGTGGCGACCGCGCCACCGCCCACCACGACCACCCGCCGCCCGTGCAGCCGCAAACCCAGGGGGTACGGATTGGAGGTCACGCCGCACCACCGAGGCGGACTGCTCGTTCGCTGCGCGTGCTCACTTCTCGGCCACCCCTGCGGAGTCGAAGGTGGCCACCTCGTGCAGCACCCGGACCGCGCCGGTGACCACTGGCAACGCCAGCAGCGCGCCGGTGCCCTCGCCGAGGCGCAGCCCCAGGTCGATCAGCGGGTCGAGGCCGAGGTGGCGCAGCGCCACAGTGGCACCGGGCTCGGTCGAGCGGTGACCGGCGACCATGGCGCAGACCGCCGTCGGGGCGAACGCGGCGGCGGCGAGCGCGGCCGAGACCGCGATCACGCCGTCCAGCAGCACCGGCGTGCGGCGGGCTGCGGCCCCCAGGATCAGCCCGGCCAGGGCGGCGTGCTCCAGACCACCGACGGCGGCCAGCACTCCCAGCGGGTCGGCCGGGTCGGGGGTGTGCCGGGCCAGCGCGGCCCGCACCACGGCCACCTTGTGCGCGTACGTCGGGTCGTCGACCCCGGTGCCCCGACCTGTGGTGTCGAGCGGGTCGGCGCCGGTGAACGCGGCGATCAGCACGGCGGCCGGAGTGGTGTTGGCGATGCCCATGTCACCGGTGAGCAGGATGCCGGCGCCGGCGTCGATCAGCTCGTCGGCGATCCGGATGCCTGTCCGCACCGCCGCCAGCGCCTCGTCCCGGGTCAGCGCGGCGGTCATCGTGAGGTCCCGGGTGCCCCGGCGGACGGAGGCGACGACCAGCCGGGGCACGGCCGGATCGAGCACCGCCGGATCGAGCACCGCCGGGTCGAGCACCGCCGGGTCGGTGTGCAGCGGGGTGGCCACGCCGACGTCGACCACTGTGACCGAGGCGCCGGCCTGCCGGGCGAAGGCGTTGACCACCGCTCCACCGGCCAGGAAGTTGCCGATCATCTGAGCGGTGACCTCCTGCGGCCAGGGGCTCACCCCCTGGGCGTGCACCCCGTGGTCGCCGGCGAAGATCGCCACCGCGGCCGGCTCGGGCAGCGGTGGCGGGCAGGCTCCGGCCAAGCCGGCGAGGCGTACCGAAAGCTCCTCCAGCGCGCCCAGCGAGCCCGCCGGCTTGGTCAGCCGGCCGTGCAGCTCCCGGGCGGCGGCCATGGCCGCTTCGTCCGCCGGGCGGATCGCCGCGATCGTGGTCTCCAGCATCATGCCTCCATGATCTCGCGCAGCACGTCGATGAACGCGTCGGTGGTGTTTCGGTCCCGTACCGCCACCCGCAGCCAGTCCGGGCCGAGGCCGGGGAACGTGTCGCCCCGGCGCACCGCCCAGCCGCGCTCGCGCAGGGCGGCCCGGATCGCTGTCGCGCCCGGCAGGTGCAGCAGGACGAACGCGCTGGCGGGGCGGCCGACGACGCGTACACCGGGCAGGTCGGTGAGGCGCGCGACCAGGTGGTCGCGGTCGGCGGCGAGGTCGGCGGCGATCGCGCGTTCGGCCCGGACCGCGACGGCGCTGGCGCAGGCCGACGCGGCCGCCAGCGCGGGCGTGGAGACGGCCCACAGCGGTTGGACGGCTGCCAGCCGGGACAGCAGCTCCGCAGCGCCGAGCAGGTAGCCGATCCGCAGGCCGGCCAGGCCCCACGTCTTGGTGAGGCTGCGCACCACGAGCAGCCCGGGCAGGTCCCGGCGTTCGGCCAGCGACTCCGGTTCGCCGGGGTGCCCGGAGGCGATCGTGGTGTCGGCGAACGCCTCGTCCACCACCAGCACCCGGCCGGGGCGGGCCAGCGCGGCCACCGTCTGGGCGGGGTGCAGCACCGAGGTCGGGTTCGTCGGGTTGCCGATCATCACGAGGTCGGCGTCGGCGGGCACCCGGGACGGGTCGAGCCGGAAACCGTCGGCGGCGTCGAGCAGCACTCGCTCGACCGGGTGTCCGGCGGCCCGCAGCGCCGCCTCCGGCTCGGTGAACTGTGGGTGCACCACCACGGGGCGGCGAACGCCGCGCAGCGCCTGGGCGATGAGCACGAAGCCCTCGGCGGCGCCGGCGGTGAGCAGTACCTCGTTCGGGTGACGGCGGTGTCGGGCGGCGACCGCCGCGCGGGCCGGCGCCGGGTCCGGATAGCGGGCCAGATCGGTCAGGGTCGCGGCGATCGGGTCGGCCAGCCAGGCGGGCGGCCGCGCCCGACGGACATTGACGGCGAGGTCGATCAGGCCGGCGGTCGCCTCCGCGTCGCCGTGGTGGGCGAGGTCCGGCTCGACCCCGGTGGGTGGGGTGGCCGTGCTCGGCTGATCGGACATGTCCGCGATCCTGCCGGGAAGGTGGCCGGCGGGACAGTCGATCTCGGCGTAAGCCACGTCACCACTCGGCGGTTTAAGAGTTCTTCTCATGTACGAATCGGAAATGTCATAACTTGACCTGGTGAGCAACCGACCCCTTGCTGCCGCTGGTCGACTCGTCCCTCTCCTCCGCGCCGGACTGATCGCCGGAATCGTGATCGCCGCCGCCGCGTACCCGCTGGTCGCCCTCACCGGGCTCGGCGCGAAGGCCACCGCGCACGCCGTGGACCAGAAGACCCGGGTGCTGAAGACCGCCCTGCCCGCCGAGACCTCGTACGTCTACGGCCCGGACGGCAAGACAGTGCTGACCATGTTCTACGAGGAGTACCGGCAGTACACCAAGCTGTCGGACATGTCGCCGAACATCCAGCAGGCGATCATCGCCGCCGAGGACTCCCGCTTCTACCAGCACCACGGCGTCGACCCCAAGGGCGTGGCCCGGGCCTTCGTCTCCAACGCCCGCTCCGGCGGCTCCCAGGGCGCCTCGACGCTGACCATGCAGTACGTCCGGATGGCCCTGCGGGACAGCGCGACCACGCCCAAGGAGGTCCAGGAAGCCACCCAGCAGACCAGCCTGCGCAAGGTCAAGGAGATGCGGATGGCGCTGGACCTGGAGAAGGAGATCAGCAAGGAACAGATCATGGAGCGTTACCTGAACTCGGCGTACTTCGGGCACCGGGCGTACGGCATCTACGCGGCCAGCGAGATCTTCTTCTCCAAGACCCCGAAGGACCTCACCCCGGTCGAGGCCGCCACCCTCGCCGGACTGGTCAAGTCCCCCTCCGAGTACGACCCGGCCGACTCCGACCAGAAGGAGGCCACCGGGCGGCGCAACTACGTGCTGGACCGGATGAGCCAACTCGGCTACCTCTCCCCCGACTCTGCCACCGCCGCCAAGTCCGAGCCGATCCGGCTCAAGCTGACCACCCCACCGCACGACTGCGCCGCGGTGGCGGAGAAGTACAACAGCTGGGGCTTCGCCTGCGACTACCTGAAGAACTGGTGGAGCGCACAGCCCGCGTTCGGGGCGAACCGGCTGGAACGGATGGACAACCTGCGCCGGGGCGGCTACCGGATCGTGCTCAGCCTCGACCCGAAGGTCCAGGCAGCGGCGGAGAAGAACGTCGGCGCCAAGGAGGCCACCGGCAGTCCGTTCGCCAACGGCATCGTGGTCTCCGAGCCGGGCACCGGGCGGGTGAAGGCCATGGCGGTGAACCGGACGTACTCGCTGGACCTGGCCGACAACCCGCAGAGCTCCAACCCCGAGGCCGGGCCGAAGGTGAAGGCCAACTACCCGAACACTGTGGCACCGCTGCTCGGCGGCGGTGACCTGGCCGGCTACCAGGCCGGGTCGACGTTCAAGATGTTCCCGATGCTGGCCGCGCTGGACTCCGGGATGACCCTCTCCACCTCGTTCAACGCCCCACACCGCTACCGCTCCGAGGTCTACGACGGCTGGTCGCCCTCCAACGCCAGCGGCGCGATGTCCGGTCAGCAGACCATGTGGTCCGGCTTCGGCAAGTCGGTGAACACGTACTTCGTGTGGCTGGAGGAGAAGGTCGGCGCGGACCGGGCCGTCCGGTTGGCCGAGCAGCTCGGGCTGCGGTGGCGCACCGACGTCGACCGGGATCACGCATCCCCGGACAAGGCTAAGAAGTGGGGTGCGTTCACCCTGGGCGTCTCCGACGCCACCCCGCTGGAGATGGCGAACGCGTACGCCGCCATCGCGGCCGACGGCCGCTACTGCGAGGCCATCCCCGTACAAGCGATCATGAACCGGGACGGCACGCCCGCCACGTACGCCACACCGGGCGGCCTCCACCGCGAAGTGGCCAAGCCGCGCTGCCGGCAGGTCGTGAGCGCGGACGCCGCGCGGGCGGCCACCGACGCGGCCCGCTGCCCGACCGGAGACACCCCGGCGCGCGGCAGCTGCGGCGGCTGGTCCACCGCCGACAGCGTGCGGGGAACCGTCGGACGCCCGGTGGCCGGCAAGACCGGTACGACCGACAGCACCCGATCGGCCTGGTTCGTGGGCTACACCCCGGAGTTGGCCGCGGCGAGCTTCATCTCCGACCCGGACAATCCGTTCAACGCCGTCGGTGACGGGCAGTCCCAGATCCCGATCAAGGCGGTCTCGGAGACCCTTCGTGACGGCCTGAAGGGCACACCGACCCGCCAGTTCACCCCACCGTCGGACGCCATCGTCGGCTGACGGTCCGCCCGTCGCGCGTGACTCAGCGCAGGTCGGCGGCGACGAACGACCAGACCTCCAGGTCCACCCGGCCACCGCTGACGAACCCGGCGTTACGCAGCAGACCCTCGTAGCTGAACCCGGCCTTCTCCGCGACCCGGCGCGAGGCCAGGTTGCCGGGTGCCACCCGCAGCTCGACCCGTTGGAAGCCGTGCTCCAGGATCAGCGCGATGGCCACCGCGTCGACAGCCTCGGCGGCGAGGCCGAAGCCCCGCGCGTGTGCCGCCATCGCGTAGGAGATCTCGGTGAGACGGGCGCCCCAGTCGGTGCGCCTCGTCCACAGCGAGCCCACCACCTGGTCGTCCTCCCGCCGGAGCACCGCGTAGTGGTCGCCCTCCCCACTGTCGCGCCGCTGCCGGGCCAGGTCGGTGCACCAGGCCAGCCCGTCGATCGGACCGGAGTCGTCGGGCAGCGGCAGCCAACGCCGGGTCAGCTTGTCGGCGAAGATCTCACCGGCCGCCGCCGCGTCGGCCGAAATGAGCTGACGCACCTCGGTACGCGGGGTGGAAACGGTCAACGCCGGGAATCGGCGCACCGCCACCTGACCGATCACACCGACACCTCGCCCGACTGCGCGGGTACCACCTCGCTCGTCGGGTCGGCCGCCGCGGCGGCGACCAACCGCGCCGCCGTCGCCGGATGGCTGGCCCAGTGCACTGTGAGCTGCGAGGCGTGCACGTTGCGCCAGACGAAGCCCTCCGGCGCGCCCCCGTCCCAGCTCCAGGCCGGGCGCTGACCGGCGCGGGGGGTGAGCACCGCGCGGTGCGCCTTGTGCCCGACCAGCACCGTGCCGGTGGCGGCAACCACGCTGTCGGTCTGGGCGGTCGCCTCCCGGTAGCCGGCCACCACCCCGTCCCGGCTGACACCTACCGCGTCCAGGACACCGCACATCGGCAGCCCGTCCAACTCCCGAGCCAGCCAGAGCAACCCGGCGCCCTCGGCGATCACCGGACGCCCGGTCCGCGCCAACTCGGCCACCGCGATGCAGAGCCGCCGGTTGGCCGACAACTGCTCGGCGTACGCCTCGGGCAGCGCGCCACCGACGACCAGCGCGCGGGTGCCGACCGGCAGCGCCTCGTCGCGCAGCGGGTCGACGACGACGACCTCGGCACCGGCGGCCCGGAGCAACTCTGTGGTCTCCGGGTGGCTGAAGCTGCCACCCGGCCCGCCGGCCACCGCCACCAACGGACGGTTCGCCGGAGCCTTGAACGTGCCGAGGGCCTCCTCGGGAGACCAGGCCGGCGTCGGCAGCGGCGGGGCGGAGCGGGCCAACCCGAGCAGCCGTTCCAGATCGACAGTGGCGGCGACCGCCTCGCCCAGCCGGCGCACCGCACGGATGGCGTCGGCCGAGTCGTCGACCACCGGCGCCACACCGTGCCGCCGCGACGGCAGCACCGCGGGCAGGTCCTGGCGACGCAACGCGCCGTAGACCGGCACTCCCACGTCGTCCAACGCCTCGCGCAGCATCCCCTCGTGCCGCGACGACGCCACCCGGTTGAGGATCACCCCACCGAGCCACAACTGCTCGTCGTACGAGCGGAAACCGTGCACCAGGGCCGCCACCGACTGGCCCATCGCGGCCACGTCGACAACGAGCACCACCGGGCTGCGCAGCGCGGCGGCCGCGGCGGCCGTGGACTCCTGCTCGGGACGGCCGCCGACCGAGTCGTACAGCCCCATGCTGCCCTGCACCACGGCGAGCCCGGCACCGGCGGCGCCGTGCGCCACCAGCGGGGCGAGC
The DNA here is from genome assembly GCF_015751765.1 of Micromonospora ureilytica. NCBI lineage: Bacteria > Bacillati > Actinomycetota > Actinomycetes > Micromonosporales > Micromonosporaceae > Micromonospora > Micromonospora ureilytica. The sequence continues at coordinate 6,915,275 of NZ_JADOTX010000001.1, read as the reverse complement.
CGGTCGATGCCGACCAGCCGGGGGTCGATCACCCGACCTGGCCGACCGGAGGCGAGACCGAGGTAGGCGGCGTCGACGTGGTCCGGCCCGAGCTTGAACCCGGCGACGTCGACCCCTCGCTCGGCCAGGGCGGCGAGCAGCCCGATCGCCAGCGCGTTCTTACCGTGCCCGGAGGACGGCGCGCTGAGCACCAGGCGCGGCACGACGGTCATCATCGACTCCTCGCGAGCGGCGGCGGGTACGCGACGGGACGACCGAGGCCGATCCGTCGGCGTGACGATACCCGCCCAGCCGGAGGCGCGAGCACCGCCAACCGGGGCGGGCGGCCCGGCCCTGGCAGGGCCCCTGGCGACGGCCCCGGCCCGGTCCGGCCCGGTCCAGGTCAGTGGCGCCGGTCATACGAGTAGCCTCGGTGCCGTGTACCGGTTCCTGCTGAGCCCACGTTGGCTGGGCGCTCTCGCGCTGACCCTTGTCGCGGCCGCCGTCATGGTGTTCCTCGGCAACTGGCAGTTGGACCGCTACCGGGGGCGCACCGAGGTCAACGAGCGGATCGACGCGGGCCAGCGGATGGCTCCCGCGCCGCTCGCCGACGCGCTGCGCGCTCCCGCCGGCGGCGCCGGAACCACGGGTCCGGCCCCCGCCGAGGACAAGGTCTGGACCCGGGTCACCGTCACCGGCCGGTACGACCCCACGAACACCGTGCTGGTCCGGGGCCGGACGGTGGACAGCCGGGTCGGCTTCGAGGTGCTCACCCCGCTGGTGCTCACCGACGGCACGGCGCTGTTGGTGGACCGGGGCTGGATCCCGCCGGCACCCGGTGGGGCGACCGCCCAGCCGTCGGTGCCGGCCGCGCCGACCGGCGACGTGACGGTTGTCGGTCGGGTGCACGAGACCGAGAGCGGCGCCGGCGCGGTGGCCCGCCGCGACGGGCTGCTGGAGATCCGGCGGATCGGGGTGTCGCGGCTGGCCGGCGAGCTTCCCTACCCGGTCTACGGCGCGTACCTGCTGCTCGACGAGCAGACCCCGGCAGCCGATCCGGTGTTCAAGGCGGTGCCGGTCGGGCACGCCAACAACTGGCAGAACTTCGGCTACGTCGTGCAGTGGTGGCTCTTCGCGGTGATGGCTCTGTTCGGTTACGGCTGGGTGGCCCGTCGAGAGGCCCGCCGGGCCGCCGGCATCGGCACCACCCCGGCTCCGCTGGACCGGGCCGCCGAGCCGACGCCGACCGCGTCCGCCTGACCTCGGCCCGTCAGCCGCTCACGCGGCCGGCGTGGATGGCGCGGACCGCGTCGATGGTGTCCGCCTCGGCGGCGGACTTGTCGTCGCGGTAGCGCACCACCCGGGCGAACCGCAGCGCCATTCCACCGGGATAGCGCGAGCTGGTCTGCACCCCGTCGAAGGCGATCTCCACCACCTGCTCGGGTCGGACCCGGACCACCCAGTCGCCGCGTTCCACGGCGAGGTCGAGGAACCGCTCGGTCTGCCACCGCAGCAGCTCGTCGGTGAGCCCCTTGAACGTCTTGCCGAGCATCACGAACTCGCCGGTGCGCGCGTCACGGGCCCCCAGATGCAGGTTGGACAGCCAGCCCTTGCGTCGGCCACTGCCCCACTCCACGGCGAGCACCACCAGGTCGAGGGTGTGCCGCGGTTTCACCTTGACCCAGGCGGCACCGCGTCGGCCGGCGTCGTAGGGGGCGCCGGGCGCCTTGACCACCACGCCCTCCTGCCCGGCGTCGAGCGCCGCGGCGAACGCGGCGACCGCCTGCTCCGGATTGTCGACCTCCATGCGCCCGACCAGCAGCGACGAATCCACCAAACCGGCGAGGGCGGCCCACCGATCCCGGCCGGGACTGTCGATCAGATCCTGGCCGTCGAGGTGCAGCAGGTCGAAGAAATACGGAGTGAGGACCGTCGCGCCCGTGCTGGCGGCCGCCGCGAGCACCGCCGGGGCGACAGGTGTGCGGCCGGTGGTGCTGGGGGTGGTGCGTCGGGCGGCCCGACTCGACGTCTGCTGGAACGGCAGCGGGCGGCCGGTCTGGTCCAGGCCGATCGCCTCGCCGTCGAGGACCAACTCGCGGCCGGGCAGGGCACGGACGGCGGCGACCACCTCGGGCACCCGGCTGGTGATCTCGTCGAGGCTGCGGGTGAACACCGCGATGTCGGCACCGGAGCGGTGCACCTGGATGCGAATGCCGTCGAGCTTCACGTCGACCACCGCCGGGCTGCCGGTGGCGGCGAGCGCCTCGTCGACCGAGGGGGCGCTCTGCGCGAGCATCGGCGCCAGCGGTCGACCGACCTGCAGACCGAACCCGGCCAACTCGGCGGCCCCTCCGGCCAGCGCGGCCACCGCCACGGCCCGGAGATCACCGGCGAGCAGCAGCGCCCGGCGGACCGCCGCCACCGGCACCTCGGCGGCCCGGGCGATCGCATCCGCGAGGAGCCCGGCCTGGGCACCCTGGCGCAGCTCGCCACTGAACAGGCCGGTGAGCAGGCGCTGCTCGTCGGCCGTCGCCGCCGCGTAGAGGGCGCCGAGCAGCGCCCGACGCCGAGCCTGCGAGCCCGAGCCGTGCACTGCGGCGATCTGCGCGATGGCCGCGTCCACGGCGGCCACCGTCAACGTCGGCTCGACGGCCGGTGGCGGCAGGTCACGCAGGCTCGCGTAGCCGACCCCGGTCTGCCGTTGGCGCAGCTCACCGGCCAGATAACCGGCGCCGGGCTCGACCTCGTCGGGGTCGAGCCGGCGCAGCGCGTCAGCGAGCAGCTCCACCTTGGCCCGTCGGCCGCTGGTGGCGCCGACGGCGGCGGACGTGGCTGCCAGATCGAGGAACCGCACGCAGCTCATCCTGCCAGTCACCTCCGACACCGCCCGGGCATTGCCGTGCCCGGGCGGTGTCGGCAGGGTGCCGCCCGCTCATGCGGACGACAGGCTCCGGCCCTTAAGCGGAGACGGGCTCCTCGATGCGCAACCCTCGGGCGCGGACCTCGCCGGCGACCCGGGAGAGCACCGAGTCGAGGGCGACCAGTGCGGCGGAGAGCTCACCGAGCTGTTCGTTGAGCGTGTCCTCGGACCACGCGGAGACATCGACATCTCCCAGCGCGCTGACAGCGGCCCCCAACCGGGCCATCACCTCGTTCGTACTCATGTACGAAAGGCTATAACAGGTGGTCGGCCGACACGCCGTAAACCCCCAGATCAGGGCCCAAAGTTGCCGCACTGGAACCTAACCGCCCACCGCCGCCACGTTGCGCAGGAGAAGCGCCTCGGCGAGACAGACCCGGGCGAACTCCCCCAGGTGCAGACTCTCGTTCGGGCCGTGCGCGCGGGCGTGCGGATCCTCCACGCCGGTCACCAGGATCGCCGCCTTCGGGAACATCTCCTGAAAGGTGGCGATGAACGGAATCGAGCCGCCGACGCCGATGTCCACCGGGTCGGTGCCGTCCCAGGCGGTCCGGAAGGCCGAACGGGCGGCATCGAACATCGGCCCGGACGCGTCGATCACGCACGGGTCACCGTCGTGTTCGAAGCTGACAGTCACCTGCGCGCCCCACGGCGCGTGCTGCTCCAGGTGCGCGCGCACCGCCGCGTACGCCCGCTTGGGGTCGTCGCCCGGGGCCAGGCGGATGCTGAGCTTCGCCTTCGCGGCCGGAACCAGGGCGTTCGGCGCCTCGCCGGTGGACGGCGCGTCGACACCGAGGATGGCCAGCGCCGGCTTGGTCCAGAGCCGGTCGGTGATCCGGCCGGTGCCGATGAACTGCACGCCGTCGGCGAGCCCAGCCTCGGCCCGGACCCGCTCCTCCGGGTAGTCGACGGCGGCGCCCTCCCGGCCCACCAGCCCGTCCACTGCCACGTTCCCGGCGTCGTCGTGCAGCGTCGCCAACAGCCGGACCAGCGCGGTGAGCGCGTCCGGCACGGCGCCGCCGAACATGCCGCTGTGCACCGCGTGGTCCAGCGTGCGCACCTCCACGAAGCAGTTCACGATGCCCCGCAGCGAGGTGGTCAACGCCGGTACGCCGATGTCCCAGTTGCCGGAGTCCGCGATCACGATGACATCCGAGGCGATCTCGTCGCGGTGCTCGGCAAGCAGTTGCTCCAGCGAGTCGGAGCCGTACTCCTCCTCGCCCTCGATGAACAGGACCACGCCGACCGGCAGCGCGTCACCGTACGCGCGCAGCGCCGCGACGTGCGCCATGATGCCGGCCTTGTCGTCGGCCGCGCCCCGGGCGTAGAGCCGGCCGTCCCGCTCCACCGGCTCGAACGGGTCGGACTCCCACAGCGACCGGTCGCCGACCGGCTGGACGTCGTGGTGGGCGTAGAGCAGCACTGTGGGTGCGCCGGGCGGGGCGGCCCGACGGCCGATCACCGCGGGCTGGCCGCCGGAACGCACGATGTCGACGTCCAGGCCACAGCCGCGCAGCAGCTCGGCGACCGCCTCGGCGGAGCGTTCCACGTGCGAGTGGTCGAAGCCCTCGAAGGCGATGCCGGGGATGCGGACGAGCCGCTCCAGGTCGGCGCGTACGCCGGGCATCTCCCGCTCGACGGCGGCCCGCACCTCGGACTCGGACATGATCGGTGAGGTCATGGCCGGAATCGTATGCCGGCCTTACCGGGGCGTGCCGGCGGAGCCCGTACCGTCACCGTTCTCCGTGGGGTCCCCGCCGGCCCGAGCGCCGGGAGCGGCCCGGCCGGCGCGGTGTGCGCGGCCCGCCGCCTCGGTGGCCGCGTCCATCCACGAACGGGCCCGGCCGGCGGTGCCGCCCACCCACTCGCCGACGTCGCTCGCGCCGTCGCCGAGCCGCCGCAGCAACCCGACAAGTGGGTCGGTGGACCGGCTGAACTCCTCCCGGTACGACTCGGCAGCCGCCTTGATCTCCTCCGAGACGCTTGTCGAGCCATCGTCCTCGCGGCGCGGATAGTCCCCGGCCAGCACCCGCCCGTACGCCCCGGAGTCGATCCACTGGCGCAGCTGCGCCGCCCGCGCCACCGGCGCCGGGTGGGTGCTCCATGCCGTCATCCGGATCTTGTGCAGGCTGTCGCGCAGGTCGCCCCCACCGGCGTACTCGGCGGCCTGCTCCAGGAAGGCCGTCGTGTCGACCTGGGACAGATCACCGCCGCCGGCCAGCTTCATCAGCAACCGCAGCGCGGCGCCCGGGTCCTGCCCGGCGAGCAGGCCGGCCCGGTCGGCGGAAAGCTCCGCCTTGCGCCACCACTCCAGCATCGCCGCGATGATGGCCCGCAGCGCTATCGCACCGACTGGCAACCAGCTCAGGTTGGCCGCCCACCGGGTGAGAATCATGAGCATGGTCTTGTAGACCGCGTGCCCGCTGCCCACGTGCCCCAACTCGTGGCCGAGCAGGCAGCGCAGCTCGTCCTCGTCGAGTTGCTGCACGCACGCGGAGTTCAGCACGATGAACGGCCGCTCCAGCCCGACCGCCTCGGCGCCCAGCCAAGGCGACTGGGTCACGTACAGCTCGGGCAGCTCGGCCACGTCGAGCGCCGCCGCGGCCTCGGTGTAGCGCTGCCACACCGCCGGGTACTGCCGGTGGTCGACCCGGATGCCGGAGGCCAGCACTGACAGCCGGAAACCCCGCTCGTTCCACATCCCGAAGAACGCGCGTACCACGTCGTCGAAACCGCGCAGCTCCCGCAGCGCGACCAGGGCGCCCCGGTCGGCCGGATGCTCCCAGGCCCGTGAGCTGATGCCGGTGAGAGTGATTCGACGCCGCGCTGGCGCGTCCGCTGCTGTCATGGTGGCTCCCCGTTCGCCGTAGCTCCCCGCATCGTGCCGCAGTCACTGGCCGACGTCCATGCCCCGCTCAGCACAGCCGCACGTAGTACCGGTCCGCGTCGTGTGGCAGCGTCGGCGCGCCGTCCACCAACAGGTCGGCGTGGTTCGCGGTCTCGTCGACGGTGAAGTGCGCCCTCTCCCCCTCGTGCCAGCGCCGCAGCTCGGGCAGGATCTCCGGCCCGTCCCGGGCGACCGCGCGGGCCAGCCGCAGCGACGCGGGCGCGGTGACGAACACGGCAAGCGTCAGCTCCGGCCGGACGACCGCACGGGCGGCGCTGACCCCCTCGACCACCAGCACCGGAGCCACCGGAACCGGAACCGGCCGGGGCAGAAAGCACTGCCGGACCCAGCTGTACCGCCGGTAGGCGCCCGGCTCCCCGTTGCGCAGCGGGGCGAGCACCCACTCGTCGAGCCGGGGCCAGAAGGTGACCTGGTCGTCCCACCCGTCGAGCAGGTCGTCGGTGTGCACCACCGGCGGTCGGCCGCCGAGCGGCCCCGCCAGGGCATCCGCGAGCTGCGCGGCGAACCGGCTCTTACCCGCGCCGCTCGGCCCGTCGACAGCGACGAGCCGGGTCCGCCCCAACCGCGCCGGGCCCGCGAGCACCCGACGAGCCAATTCGGCGTACGCCTCGACAACCGCGACGGTCGACCCGCCAGTTCCCGGGTTCAGCTCAGCCTCGCGTGGTGCATGGCCGAAGTATGCCGCCACCGCTGCCGGGCAGGTCAGGGTGGGCCACGCCGACACGTCCGGCTGACCGCCCTGGCCGGTCACCATCACGTCCGGGGGAATTGGTGCGGCGACGGGTGACGGGCGGCCCGTTCCCCGCCGGGCGTGCCACCGAATCGGCATGATCGGGTGGTGCTCCGAGACGTGATGAGCCCCGGTATAGACGCCCTACTCGAACAGGCCCGCGCCGGGCTGCACCGACTGACTCCGCAGCAGACCGTAGAGGCGGTCCGCGGCGGCGCGTTGCTGGTCGACACCCGTACCGAACTACAGCGTCGAGAACAGGGCGACCTGCCGGGCGCGGTCGTCATCGACCGGACCGTACTGGAGTGGCGCCTCGATCCGGCCAGCGCCTGGCGGATCCCGGAAGCCACCGGGTACGACCGGGAGATCGTGCTGGCGTGCCGGCAGGGCTACAGCTCCAGCCTCGCCGCCGCCAGCCTGCAGACCCTCGGGCTGCGCCGGGCCACCGACATGATCGGTGGCGTGGACGCCTGGCTCGCCGCCGGCCTGCCCACATCCGACCGCCCCGCCGACATCCGCCCCTGATATCCCCCGGCCTCGCCCCGGGTGGGCGGTCAGCTCAAGATCGCACTCGAACCAGGAAACAGGCCCCTCCCCGCACGGACGACGCCCCTACAACAAGGATCGAGCACGATCACGCGGAAGTGGCGACCCGGGACCGCCACCGACACAACTCGCTCAGCGACCCCCGCCCACTTTCAGGGAAACTGCTGCCTCGCGACCGGCTGAGGCAGCAGTTCCCCTGAAAGTGCGCAGATCTTGGACCCTTTGCGCGGCCACTGCGGGTGGACCCGGTACGGGCTGACGCCGCCAGCTCAAGATCACGCTCGAACCAGGAAACAGGCCCCTCCCCGCACGGACGACGCCCCTACAACAAGGATCGAGCACGATCACGCGGATGTAGTGGGGCCCACGACAGGCCCGGCTCAAGATCGCACCTCACCGCCCCGGACACGGCCCCGCCCGCACGCTCCACGTGGGACGGTGAGCCGGTCGAGACGGTTCGCCGGTCAGGAGGGTGGCGGGCCGGGTGGGATGAAGGGGAGGCCCGCGGGTGGGCCGGCTTCGATGAGACGCCAGAGGGCATCGGTGTCCAGGTGTTCCTCGACCAGGTCGCCGAGCAGGTCGAGTGAGCGTTCCCGGGCGGCGGCGAAGCTGGTGTCCGGTGCGACCCGGAACCCGCTGCGGCCGGCCAGGCGAGCCGCCTCGGTGAGGAACCACCTGCGGAACCCGTCGGACTCGAACGCCCCGTGCCAGTGCGTGCCGTGCACCGCGCCGAGCACGGCTCCCTCTCCGACACCGTCGTCGCTGGTCAGCAGCGGGGTCAGGCCGGGGTCGGCGTGTGACACGTACCCATGGTGGATCTCGTAGCCGCGCACCGGGAGGCCGCCGTGGCCGGTGCCCACCGACTGCCGGACGGTTTTGCGCGGATCGAAGGTGATGTCGATGGGCAGCAGACCGAGCCCCGGCACGCTGCCCTGCCGACTCTCCACAGGGTCGTGGATGGCGCGGCCCAGCATCTGGAAACCGCCGCAGAGGCCAAGCAGGGGTTTGCCGGCCGCCACGTGGGTGGCCACCGCGTCGGCGAGGCCCGTTTCGCGCAGCCACCCGAGGTCCGCGACGGTGGACTTGGAGCCGGGCAGGACGACCAGGTCGGCGGCGGCCAGCTCGGCCGGCTCGATGGTGAGGCGTACCCGGACGCCCGGCTCGGTGGCGAGCGCCTCCACGTCGGTGGCGTTGCTGATCCGGGGCAGGCGGACGACGGCCACGTCCAGCCATTCGCTGCCGTGCGGGGCGGCGGGTCGGCCGAGCACCCGGCCGTAGGCGAGTGAGTCCTCCGCGTCGAGCCACAGGTCCAGTGCCCAGGGCAGCACCCCGTACGTGGGGCGGCCGGTGACCTGACGCAGCATGTCCAGACCTGGTTGGAGCAGCCCGAGGTCGCCCCGGAACTTGTTGATCACGAAGCCGGCGATCAGCGCCTGGTCGGCCGGGTCGAGCAGTGCCACGGTGCCGAACATCGAGGCGAAGACACCGCCCCGGTCGATGTCGCCGACGACGATGGTGGGCAGGTTGGCGTGCCGGGCCAGCCCCATGTTGACGTAGTCGCCGGCCCGCAGGTTGATCTCCGCGGGGCTGCCGGCGCCCTCGCAGATCACCACGTCGTACGTCTCGCGCAGCTCGGCCAGTGCGCCGTACGCGGTCTCGGCGAGCCGGGGACGTAGCTGCCGGAAGGTGCCGGCGGTGATCGTGTCTACCGCCTCGCCCAGCAGCACGACCTGACTGGCCAGGTCGCTGCCCGGCTTCAGCAGCACCGGGTTGAACCGCAGGTCGGGTGCGAGCCCGCACGCCGCGGCCTGCATGGCCTGGGCGCGTCCGATCTCGCCGCCACGCCCGTCCGGCCCGACGACCACCGCCGAGTTGTTCGACATGTTCTGCGCCTTGTACGGCGCCACCCTCACGCCCTGCCGATGCAACCAGCGGCAGATGCCGGCGGTGAGCACGCTCTTGCCAGCATCGGATGTCGTGCCGGCCACCAGAAGCCCGCCGCTCACCGCCCGCTCACCTGCCGCACCCCGACCAGTGCGTGCCTGCTCACGGCACCGACCAAGCGGCCAAGGGTCACCGGATACGCGGCGGCCAGCCCGACGGCGGCCAGCCCGACCGCGCCGGAGATCCGGGCGGCCCGCTTCAGGTGCCGCGCCTCGGGACGGGGACCGTCGCCGAGGAACGGCCGGACCTCGGAGCGCCCGAAGTAGACGTTGCGCCCACCGAGACGGACCCCGAGCGCACCGGCCATCGCCGCCTCGCACTGACCGGCGTTGGGGCTCGGGTGGTCGTTGCGGTCCCGCCGCCACACCTGCCAGGCACGCTGGCGGTCCCCGTGCGCGACCGGCGCGACGGCGATGGTGAGCAGACCGGTCAGCCGGGACGGCACGAGGTTGAGCGCGTCGTCCAGCCGAGCGGCCGGGGTACCGAACCGCGCGTAGCGCGCCGACCGGTGCCCGACCATCGCGTCGAGGGTGTTGGCCGCGCGGTAGCCCAGCAGCCCGGGCAGGCCGGCGACCGCACCCCAGAGCAGCGGAGCGACGACCGCATCGGAGGTGTTCTCCGCGACCGACTCGACTGTGGCACGGGCCAGCTCCGACTCGTCAAGCGTCGACGGGTCCCGCCCGCAGAGGTGACCGAGCCGTCGCCGGGCAGCGGGCAGGTCGCCGTCGCGCAGCGTCCGACCCATGACTGTCGCCTCGTGCCGTAGCGTGCGGCCGCCCAGCACGCTCCACGTGCCGGCCGCCACGAGCACCGCCCGGGTCACCGGCCGGTGCCGGGTGGCCGCCGCGGCGACCGCCCCGAGCAATACCGGCCCTCCGACGGCCAGGGCGGTGAATGCCGTACCCGCCGCTCGGTCCGGGCGGTAGAGGCGGCGCTCCAGCGCGCCTGCGGCCTGCCCGAAGCCGGCCACCGGGTGCCACCGGCGGGGGTCGCCGAGCAGCCTGTCCAGCGCGTACCCGGCCAGCAGCCCCACCGCGTTCGCCATCGGCGCTGTCCGTCGCACCCGCACCACCTCCGGCCGGCCAGCCTAGACGAGCACCCCGTGAGCCAGCCCAACCCACGGTCCCGCACCGGCAACGAGAACCGCCGGAGCGAACAGGCGGGCCAGCCGTCCGACGCCCGTCACGCGGGGTGACGACGCTTGTCACGCCGCCACCCCGCCCCCGTCGTGCCGCACCACCGATCGGTCAGGCTGGCTGCGGGATCCGGCCCCGGCCACGCCGCCCTCGACCGGGCTGCGCCGGCTCCGGCTGCCCCTCGTCGGGCACCGGCCCCAACTCGATGTCCAGGTCAGCGTCGGCGTTGTCGTCGTCCTCCCCGGGCGGAGGGGCCAGCTCGTCGTCGAGGCCCGAGGAGACCCCACCGACCGGGGAGGTTCCCCCACTCAGGGGGACCCCGTCGCTCGGGGAGCTGTCGTCGTCCGACGGGAGGTTGCCGAACGGGCTGGTTCGCAGCTCGGCGTAGTCGGGCAGCTCGAAGTCGTCGTCCAGCTGACGGTCGTCGGGCAGCACGGGCGCCTGCCCAGCGGGCACCGGCTCGGTGGGCTCGCCGTGCACCCGGCTTTCGGCCTCCGCGTCCTCCACCGTGCTGGTTGTCATGCTCGGCCGGTTGCGCAGGAACCGGGCTCGACCTCGGGACAGGTCGTGGCCGACGGCGACCGCCTCCAGTTCGTAGAGCGTGCGGTGGTTACCGGCGTCGTCGGTCCAGTCGCGGGTGTAGAGCCGTCCGCAGACCACCACCGGGTCGCCGATCATGACGGAGGCCGCCACTCCCTCGGCGAGCTTGCGCCAGCAGTTGACGCGGACGCGGAGCGAATTTCCGTCGACCCACCGACCGCTGTCCCGATCGAGTCGGCGGGCGGTGGAGGCGACCTTGAAGTTGGCCACCAAGGTGTTGCTCTGGGTCGTACGTCGCCATTCTGGCGTGGTCAGCACATTGCCGACGATTGTCACGTAAGTGTCGAACATCGTCCCTCCAGGGGGATCGGGGCCTGCCAGCGCGAGTCGACTCGACACCGAGCATCGACACTGAGGGCACCCGTCGCCAGCGCCCATCCCCCGCCTGTGGATGACGAACCCACCTGTGGACAACGCCCTGATCACGCCCCGATGTGGTACGCCCGACCCGCCCGACGCGCCGTCCACGGTTTCCCACGCCGCCCGAACTGGGTAAGGACTTGATCAACGCACCACCGACAGCTCCACGTCGACGAGAGGTCAGCGCCATGACGATCACTACCATCGGCTCCGCGAACGCTTCCGAGGCGCGGCGATGAGCGCCGTGGCGAACCCGGCCACCGTGGCTGAGTGCCTGCGGGTGGGCGCCGGGTTCTCGCAGGGCGACCGCAACTGGATCGCCGAGCAGTTCGCCACCCTCGACGCCCGGCTCGCCAGCTTCCACGCTGACGCCACCGAGCTGGAGGTGTCGGTCAAGGACCGGGAGGCGCGCGGGCAGAAGGTCACCCTGGAGTGCTGGATCGCCGGCCGGCAGAAGATCGTCACCACCTCCGCGGAGGAGGACCTGCACGCCGCCCTGAACGACGTCCGTGACGACCTGCGGCGTCGGCTCAACGACGCCAAGACCCGCCAGGAGCCCCGGCACAACAAGCACCTGCGCGACGTCCCCCAGCCGCAGGCTGAGGTCGACGAGTCCGAGAACACGGCCCCCCGCGCCGACGCGGAAACCGCCTGACCCACGCCCAACCCCGCGATCTTGCACTTTCGGCTCCCGAACAGCGGCTATCGCCCCTTATGTCGGGGCAGAAAGTGCAAGATCGCGGGGGCACGCATCGGCGAGGCTCGGGCTACCGCTGGGTAGGGCGGGGGCGTAGCGTCGCGTTCGTGGAACCGGACGTGTTGGGGCCGCCGTACGAGCGGCAGACGATCGACCTGGGCACCGACGACGAAGGCCCCGTTGTCGCGACACTGGTCCGGCGGCGGGCCGAGCGCCCCACCGGGCGGGCCGTGCTCTACGTACACGGCTTCGTCGACTACTTCTTCCAGACGCACCTGGCCGACTTCTTCGCCGAGCGAGGCTGGGACTTCTACGCGCTCGACCTGCGCAAGTACGGTCGCAGTCTGCTCCCGTCCCAGACCCCGAACTTCTGCCGCGACATCAGCGACTACTTCCCCGAGCTGGACGCCGCCGCTGAGATCATCCGCAAGGACGACGGGCACGACACCCTGCTGGCGATGGGCCACTCCACCGGCGGCCTGATCATCTCGCTCTGGGCGGACGCCCGCCGCGACACCGGCACCATCGACGGCCTGGTGCTCAACAGCCCCTTCTTCGACCTGAACGCCCCCTGGGCGGTCCGTCGACCCCTCGCGGCCGCCGTGTCCCGGCTGGGCCGCAGGGCGCCGCACCGCATCCTCCCGTTCGGGCTGGGCACGGTGTACGGCGAGAGCATCCACTCCGACCACCGCGGCGAGTGGACCTACGACCTGGCGTGGAAGCCGCTGGCCGGGTTCCCGGTCCGGGCCGGCTGGCTGAACGCGATCCGCACCGGGCAACGCCAGCTCCGCGCCGGGCTGGACATCCAGGTGCCGGTGCTGCTGGCCTGCTCGACCCGCTCCTTCCGGGGCACCAAGTGGCACGACAACGCGACCCTGGCCGACGCCGTACTAGACGTCGAACACATGGTCCGCTACGCGCCCCGCCTCGGTCGCCACGTCACCCTGGCCCGCTTCGACGGCGGGCTGCACGACCTCACCCTCTCCGGCCCCGCCGTACGGAAGAAGGTCTTCGACGAGGTGGGCCGCTGGGCCGAGGCGTTCCTCGCCGCCGGCCCCACCGCCCCGGCCGACGCCGCACGCTTAGACGCGTCCCTAGCGGATGCCGCGCCGACCGACGCCGGCCGAGCTGACGCCGCGCAGACCAACGCGCAGACGGCCGACGCGGCGGGGGCGACGACGCCCGGCGGCTGACCAGGCCGGACGGCGTCGCCGCTCAGACGTCGCCGGGCGTCGCCGGGAGGACGGCACGGATCCGGTCGAAGGTCGCCACCGGATGCCCGCCGATGCCGGGCAGGACCAGGCCCAGGCAGTACGGGGAGACTTCACCGGTGGGCTCAGCCTGGACGATGAAGACCGGTGCGCCGACGTACCCCGGCGGCAGCTCCGTGGTGATCAGCACGGCGTCCCCGTCGCGGACCACCCGCTCGATCGCGACCTCAAGCGGACGCGACAGGTCATCGCGTACCCCATGGGCCAGCACGAAAGCGGAACCGGCGTCGGCGCCGAGGCGGGCGACCACCTCGGGCCCGGCGGCGATCCCCGCCGGCACCGGCTGGACCCGCCACCGCCAGCCGCCGTCACCGGCATGGCGGTGCAGGCCAGCGGTCGGCAACACCGCGACCCCGTCGCCCGGGAAGCGGGCCCAACCGGGCACGATCTCGGCCTCGGAGATGACGGCCGGGGCCACCCCCACCGGCTCCGTGACGCTCGACCGCAGGCCCAACTCGCCCCCGGACCCGCCCACCAGGTCGGCGGCCGTCAGCAGCGACTCCCCCACCGGGTCGTCGCCGCCCTGAAAGAAGAACGCGGTACCGAAGGCGCCCGATGACCGGTACGGCAGGATGGCGCGACCAACGACCTGGCACAGCTCGTAGGCGACGTCGCTCTCGGCGTCGGAATCCAGCAACACCAGCCAAAGGTACGGTCCGGCGCCAGGTCGGTCCGCGGTAACCCGGATGCCCGCTACGAGGTCGACGTGAGACTCTGCTCGGCAACGTGGACGCGGGCACCCTTTTCGCCGTCGAGCAGTGGGACGGCGGTACCCTCTGGGCGCGACATCCACGCCACACGCGCCCGTAGCTCAGCGGATAGAGCAGGGGACTTCTAATCCCAAGGCCGCAGGTTCGAATCCTGCCGGGCGCACCGTTCTTTACCTGCCTGGACTGTACCCCGTCAATGGCGGGCAGGGAAGCCCCGTTGCAGTTCCCGTTGCAATTAGTTCCACAGGGCACCTCCGATGCCCTCGGCCGCCGCCCTCGAAAGCTCGGGCGCGACGTGCGAGTAAGTACCCAGCGTGAGCCCGATCTGGCTGTGCCCAAGCAGCTCCATCACCACGCGGGCGGGCACGCCCTGAGCGAGCAGTACCGAGGCCGCAGTGTGTCGGGCGTCGTGAAGACGGGATTCCCGCACCCCTGCGTCTTTGCTGAGCTGCTTCCACTGTGCCCAGTCGGCCCGAGGGTCGATCGGGCGCCCAGTCGGCTGCGGGAACACCAACCCGCGCAGCACCTTGCCGTCGAGCGTCGGCACCTGGTCGTCCCACAGGTCGCGGGCCAGCGCGCGCTCGGCATCCTGCTCTGCCCGGTGCGCTCGGAGCGCGTCGACCAACTGGTCCGGCACAGCGATGGTGCGCCGGCTCGCCCGCGACTTCGGCTCGACCAGCACCAGCCCACGGCCGGTGAGCCGTTGCAGCTGCCACCGCACGCGGATCTGTCCGGCGTCGAGGTCGACGGCGTCCCACAACAGCCCCAGTGCCTCGCCCTGGCGCAGCCCGAGGGCCAGCGCGACGGACCAGCGTGCCGCGTTCCGTCGCCCGGCCGCCGCCGCGAGGATGGCGCGCGCATCCGCTGCGGTGAGCGGCTGCACCTCTTCGCGGCTGACGCTGGGCGAGTCGACCAGCTCACAGACGTTGCGGGTCACCCGGCCGCGCTGGTGCGCCACCTTCAACGACCGAGACAGGATCCGGTGCAGTTGCAGCACCGTGGCGGGGGCGAGCGGCTTCGGCTTCTTGACGGCGCACGCGGCGTAGAACTTCTCGACGTGCTCCGGCAGCAGCCGATCGAGCCGGTGCGCGCCGATGCCCGGCAGTAGGTGCGCGTCCACCTTCGAGCGGTAGCCCTGCAACGTGGACTCCCGCACCTTCCGGGCCGCGATGTTGTCCAGCCAGTACGTCAGCCACTCCCCCACCGTGGGCGGCTTCCCGGCGGCGGTGACGCCGCCGGCCTCGCGCTTCTGCTCCAGCTCGCGGACCTTGGCTGTCACGGCCTTCTCGGTGCCGGCCTGAACGTGGCGCCGGTCGATGCGGCCGTTGTCCTTGACGCCCATGGTCACGTAGCCGTGCCAACGCCCATCCGACCCCTTGAAGATCGAGCTACGGCCGTTCGCCTTCCGCCCGCTGGTCACGTCGGCCTCCCCTTCCGCGCTGGCGGGAGGAAGCCCCGTAGGCGGGCCTCGCGGATCCAGGTGTGCACCGTCGGCGGCTTGACCTCCCACTCGGCGGCGATCGCAGCGACCGGGCTAGGCACCACCGCCGCCCAAGCCCGGTAGTGCCGGGCGACGAGCTGGGAGAACTCTTCGGGCGTCATGCCGACCTCGCGCCGCAGTGGCGGTAGGTCGGCAATCGCGTCCATGACTTCGGTGTCGCTCTGCCGCTGGGTCAGGTTGTGCGAGTTCTCCATCACGGAGACAGGCACCTTGCGCAAGGTCTCCCCCTTGACGGCGTCGCCCAGGAGTAGCAACCCGCTGAGCACCCACCGGCCCGTCTCTTCCTCCGAGAACCGCGCCCACACCGCGGCGTCGGGAACGATCCGCCCTCGGTGCCAGCCGCCCCACTCTCCCCCAAGCAGGTCGCCCAGCGCATCGCTCACGCGCCGTACGTCGACCTGACCTTCTGGCAGCTCAGCAAAGGGATCCTCCGGATAGTCGAGTTGGACCTTGGGATTTTCTGGCATGTCGCAACCGTAGGGCTGCCGACTTCGTGAGTCAACCAGCGTGGACCTCCATGTGTCTGCCGATACTTGCATGGACCGGCCAAGTGTGGTCACATGTGCACGGCACCATGAATCGGCCAGATCATTGGAGTGGTCATGTCAGACCCCCTGCTGCTCACCGTCGAGGAGAGCGCGAAGAAGGCCCGGATCAGCCGAGCCAAGATGTTCCAACTGCTCAAGGCTGGCGAGATCGAATCGGTCAAGATCGGACGCTCGCGCCGGATCCCCACCGAGGCGTTGGGTGCGTACGTCGACCGGCTGCGGACCGAGCAGCGCAAGGCGGTCGCCTGAGATGACCCAGACGCAGAACGGCCGCCCCGAGGCGAACGGGACGGCCGGTGAGCAGGTCGGCGAGACCAATCCCGAGGTTACCGTGCTGGACGCCGCTCAGTACATGGCCACACGGGGTGCCTACGTCTTCCCGCTCGACCACCCCGCACTGCCACAGTGCGCCGGCGTGCCGACCAAGGGCCACGACCCGACGACGTGCGCCGAGCGCGGCAAGCACCCGACCGGGCGGTGGTCGATCGAGGCCACCAACAAGCTCGCCGACATCGTCGCCATGTTCGCCGGCACGACCAGGAACTACGGCATCGACTGCCGCGCCTCGCAGCTGCTCGTCATCGACGAGGACGTGCTCGGGCTGTTCACGGACTACGCCGCGCAGCACGGCCACACCATCCCGCACACCTTCATCGTCCGGAGCGGGCGACCGGGCGGCGGCAGGCACTTCTACTTCCGCGTTCCCCGAGAGCACCCGTTCACGAACTCGACGGGCAACCTGCCCAAGGGCGTAGACGTGCGCGGCAAGGGCGGGTACGTCGTCGGGCCGGGCAGTCTCCACGCCTCGGGCCAGGTGTATCTGCCGGAGGACTGGGCGGCCCCGTTCGCCGACCTGCCCGACTGGCTCGCCGAGACCCTGACGCCGCCGGCACGCCAGCACACCGAGGTGGTCGACGGCGAACCGCTCAACCGGCCGCTGACGCCGCGCGTCGCCGAGCTGCTGGACGCCGACCCGGGTGATCGGTCGGAGCAGTTCTACCGACTCGCCCGTGAGCTGATGGAGGCCGGGTTCACCCAGGGCCAGGCCGTCACCGTGCTCACGCCCTGGTGCGACCAGCACGACAAGTACGTCGGCCGGGTGGCCGTCGAGGTCGCCCGGTGCTGGAGCAAGCCCAGCAGCGCGCCGCCCCCGTCTCGGGTCCTGGCCGTCGAGGGCGACCAGGCGGCCGAGCGGCCGGCGCTCGACGTGGGCAACCCGGCGATCATGGCGGACTGGCTGCGCTACAACGTCGGCACCGGGCTGCTGGCCGGCATGTTCACCCGGGGCCCGGACATCGTCCACACCCCCCGGGAGGGCGAGAACGGGTATGTCCCGCTCGACGACAACCCCGACAACAACGACGGGCCGGCTCAGGTCCGAGTGGCGTCGTACGACTACATCTCGGCCCGGGTGCAGTACACCTTCAACTGCTTCAAGCTGGTCAAGCAGGGCAAGGCACCCGACGTCACGTACGTGCCGACGCCGGCCCTGTTCCCCACCGCGGCGGCCCGTACTGCGACCAACGCCGTCGACATGCTGCCCAACCTCCGGCGCCTGCGCGGCGTGATCCACACGCCGGTTTTCCGCCCGGACGGGAGCCTGCTCGACGTCCCCGGGTACGACCTGGCCACGAAGCTGCTCTACCTGCCCGAGCCGGGCCTCGCGCTGCCGGCCGTGTCCGAGCGGCCCAGCCCGCGCGAGGTGAAGGCAGCCGTGGCGCTGCTCGACGAGCTGCTGGCCGGCTTCCCGTTCGTCAGCCCGCACCACCGGGCCAACTACATCGGCGGCCTGGTCACACCGCTGCTGCGGACCCTGACGCCGCCGCCGTACAAGCTGCTGGCCATCGGCGCCCACCAGCGCGGGTCGGGCAAGACGAAGCTGGCGAAGGTCGCCCAGATCATCCACGGCGGGGTGTTCCGCTCCGAGATGCCCGAGGACGAGGCCGAACTCCGCAAGCAGGTCACGTCGGTGCTGTCCCACACCACGGGGCCGGTGGTGGTGTTCGACAACGTCTCCGGGGTGCTCCGGTCGTCGACCATGGCGGGCCTGCTCACCTCCGACCAGTGGGGCGACCGGCCGCTCGGCGCGACGGCTTGGGTTGGCGTGCCCAACGATCGGCTGTGGGTCATCACGGGCAACAACCTCAACCTGGGTGGGGACAT
Source organism: Micromonospora ureilytica (assembly GCF_015751765.1). Lineage (NCBI taxonomy): Bacteria > Bacillati > Actinomycetota > Actinomycetes > Micromonosporales > Micromonosporaceae > Micromonospora > Micromonospora ureilytica. The sequence goes on along the minus strand of NZ_JADOTX010000001.1, from coordinate 6,897,262 downwards.
CCCGCGCCGGACCATCAGCGCGGACATCGACCCGGGCGTGCCCCGTCCGGAGCTGCGGACCGGCTTCGCCATCGGCGACCCGGAGGTCTGGGCGCGGATGCACCGGCCGCAGCTGCTGCACGCCCTGCTGACCGTCGTTCAGGCGTGGGTGGTCGCAGGCATGCCGCTGCCGCCGGAGCGGGCCAGCGATGGCTACGCCAGGTGGACGCGAGCTGTCGAGGGCATCCTGACCTTCGCCGAGGTCGGCGGGATCTTCGACCACGCTTCCACACAGGTCGAGGTGGGCGGCGACGACGACGAGTGGGCCGACTTCCTGGCTGCCGCCTACCGGGTCAAGGGCGACCGCATGTGGACGGCCAAGGAGCTGCTGACCGAGGTCAACGCGGGCACCTTCGCCACCGACCAACGCCCGATCCAGCTCGACGCGCTGCCCGGCGAGCTGGCTGACAAGGCGGCACGGTCGGGCAACGGCCCGGTGGGCATCACGCGTTCGCTCGGCAAGTGGTTGCAGAACCGCGACGGGCGTTGGGCGGGCTCGCTCACGGTCCGGGCGGCAGGCAAGGACCGTGACGGCACCAAGAAGTGGCGAATCCAGGCGGCACCGGGACATACGGCGACACCTTCTGCGGGGGATGCGGGGGATGCGGGGAGTAATCCAGCCCATCTCGCGCATGTGAAATCGGATGATCTTGATTTTGATTACGGGGACCGGCCGAAACATCCCCCGCATCCCCCGCATCCCCCGCACCTCCCTCTCGCGGGCCTGCCGGCGGGTGTGGAGAGAGCGGACCCGAACTACTGCCTGCGGTGCCAGCAGACCTACGCCAATCCGGCGGTGTGGGCTGACTGCGACCGGTGCGGCACCCGAACCCACGTACGCGGTCGCGGCGGCCACGGGCCGACCTGTCAGACCTGCCTCAGCGAAAGGAACGCAGCATGAGCGCCACCATGACCAACGGCGAGCGGGTGGCCGCCCGGGTCGCCGCCGCCGACCAGCAGCACCTGATGGTGAAGGTGGCCGCCTCGCTCGGCTCCCAAGCCTCGATGACCACCACCGCCGCGCACCCGTGGCTTGCCGGCCTCGGCGAGCGGATGTTGACCCTGCTCACCACCCGAGGCGGTGCCCGGGTGTGCCCGCACGTCGGTCCCGGGCTACCCATCGGCCCGATGCACGCGGAGTTCGTTGGCAACGCAGCGGTCATCACCTGCCGGGGCTGCCTGGCGTTCCGGCCGCCGCTGGGCCCGGTCGACGACCGGACCTGTGACCGCTGCTCGGTCTACACCCGGCGCGGCCTGGTCATGGGCGTACTGCCGATCGGGCCGATGCTGCTCAGCTTCGGTGTCTGCGGGCGGTGCGCCGGTGAGCTGGGGGTGGCCCCGTGAGTGCCGAGCTGATCGACCAGTTGGTCGCGCACATCGCCCAGTGGGACTGGACGACCTTCGCCGAGATCGGTCGCCTGGTCAGTGCCGACGGCATCCCCACCGAAGGCACGTACGCCCTGGAGGTGGTGCCCAACGGCCTGATGTGGGCAGGGATGAGCCAGCAGTACGCCGAGATCGTCGACCAGCTCCGTCGTGACCCTCGGGTTGCCGTAGCCATCTGCTCACCGCTGTCGTACGTCGCTGACGGGCAGATGCTCCGTCACCCGGTGGCCGCGAGCCTCCCAGGTCCCGACGGGTATGCCGAGCCGCGCTGGCTGCCGACTGCATTCCGGCCGGCGGGGGCGACCCGATGAGGAAGCTCACCGCCGCCGAGGTCCGCGACGCACGCAAGGCGCACCGCTGCCCGGACTGCTCCAGCGACGTCACCGTTGAGCGGCGCACCGGCAACGTGTCCGTCCACCATGACGACACCTGCCCGATGCTCGCCCGGCTGCGTCGGTCCGGTCACACCTCGGCCATGGTGTTCATGCGTCGCGACAGCCAGACCCCCGAGCAGTTCGCCGACGATGTGACCTCGGCCGTCGCCGAGCTGGCCGCGCGCACCGGCCAGCGTTACCAGATCCGCACTGACCCGTACCGGGGGCTGCCGCAGTGAACCCGCCAGTGGAACCACCCACCACCAGCAGCAACCCGCTCAGCGCCACGCTGCCGGCTCAGAACGGAGCGCCGAGGGGTACGGGCAGGGCCAAACCGCGAGGCGCACGAGGGCGCAGGCGCGGGAAGGGCGGCCGGCGGTGACCCGGCACCCCTCAGCGGATCTCCTCACGCGTGCGCTTAGTGCGGCCGTCGCCCAACTCGACCTGACCGAACGCCACCACGCGCCTGCCCCTAGCGACCACCTTCCGTGTGGTCTCCATCAACGCGCGCACCTCGTGCATGTCCATCGCCCACGTCTCCGACTCGCCCACCTCCAGGCGGTGCGGCAGGACCGGGCCAATCGAGCTGTTGACCGGGGTGAATGTGCCGGCCAGCGGACACACCACGCTCCAACGGGCCACCGTCACCGGCTGGCGACCCACATTGGCCACCTTGACCGCTACTACCGGCGCACGGAAACCCTGCTCGGCAACACGATCGAACCAGCCAGCCCGCAGCTTGTTCGGGTTGCCGGTCACCATGCCGCCGTTGCCCATCGCGCCGACCAGCAGGGTCACCCTCACCCGGCCGCCCGTCAGGACGTAGTTCGCGGCTTGCCATCCCAGCGACAGGCACGACAGGACCACGCCGAGGACCGCTACCCACAAGGTTCCAGCCATGGCGCCGACCGTAGCCGTGTCACGCCACGGGCAGGGGTGACCAGATGAGCACCTGGCGCCCGCTGGCGACCCCCGGCCCGGTTAGCGCAGAGGCCCTGCACGCCGCCCGCGCTGCCGTCCTCGCGACCCTCGCCGCCCGCAACAGCGCCCTGGGGCATCAGGCGGCCGTGGGTGAGCTGGCCGCGCTCCCCGTCGACCAGCTGCTCGACGTGGCCGCCGTCCTCGCCAGCATGGTTGGGCGACCCCAAGACACCCTGATCACGGTTGACGAGTGGCTGTCGATGGTGGTCGAACCATGACCCAACCCCTCGCCGACGGGTGGCTGCTCATCGCCCCCGACGACGCCTGCCGGCTCGCGCAGCTGGTGCGGGCTGGTGCGCTGACGTTCCGCCACCGCCGGAACCTCACCACCGGCGAGGGTGCGCTGCTCATGGCCGTCGAGCAGGCCGCCTACGCGGCCCGGAGTTCCGCCATGGGAACCGCGGCTGTCTCGGTGCCGCCTGCTCCGGCACCGTCAACGGTGACGTCAGGCGCCGCAGCTCAGGCGCTGCGGGTCAGCGACAGCTACATCCGCCGGCTCTGCCGCACAGGGGCTCTGGAAGCCCAGCGCAGCGGAACTGAATGGCACATCGACCCCGACAGCCTGGCCGCGTACGCACTCACGAGAGGCGAGACAGCATGAGCACCCACCAAGGACCGTGGAGCCACGGCGAGCACCCCGCCGACTGGGCGTACCGGACCGGCCGAGTCACCGCCGAGTCCCGCGAGACGTGGCGCGCCATCTACGACAACGACCCCGACGAGGCTGGGCGGACGATCGCCGGGCTGTTCCCCGTCCTGGCCGACCCGACCGTGGCGAGGCTGCTCGCCATCTCGGCCGAGCAGGAGCAGCGGGAACAGGCCGTCGATGACGACGAGTTCGCCGGCCTGTTCCCGCCGGCCGTGCGCAACGGGCCTGACGACCTGGCCGAGTTCGCCGCGCTCTTCCCGCCGGACAACGCTGGCCCCGACGATCTGGGCGACCTCGCGCACCTGTTCCCGCCGCGGCGTCGATAGAGGCAGGCCGGGGTGCAGCAGCGTCAACGTCACCCGAGGTCGGCGGTCTGCATCGTCCGTCGGCAGCGAGCCGGGGCCGAAGGGGCGAGAGCGTGCCTCCTTTCCACGCATCGACCGCCCCTGCGCGCCACCCCAACGGCCACACATACGCGCGCAATCCCTATCCAGTCAGGGGAATTGACCACAAGGAGTGACGAGAGCCATGTAACGCTGCGTCACTGTGAAGCCCGGAAAAATCTGATCATGAGCAAACCTGGACCACTGGGGCAGGTCGCTCGCCTTCTGTACGGTTCCCACGTTTTGCCGAGAGCTACGAAGCGTTACGTCCCTCACCGCCGGTGACGGCGCGTAGTTAGGAGCCTGACATGGCACGCACCGTCAAGGTTGAACTGCTGCTGGAAGCTGCCCGATACATCCGTGGTGGCCGGCAGGCGAAGCGGGCCACCGACGACGTCAAGGACTCCGTCGAGGACCTGGGCGGCGCCAGCGAGAAGGCCAGCCAGGAGGCGGAGCAGCTCGGCGACGAGTTGTCTGAGATGGCTCGTGATGCCCGCCGGCTGGACGCGCAGATCGACGAGACGCGGGACGGGATCCGGGAGTTGGCGCGGCAGATCGCGGCGACCTCAGATGAGGCGTCGCGGGCGGATCTGTCGAAGAAGCTGAAGGTCGACCAGGCGGGCCTGCGTCGCAACCTGAACCTGCGCAAGCTGATGGAGGTGGAGGCCGAGGACGCCGCCAGCGGCTTCGCCGCCCGCTTCGGTGGTCGCATCGGTCCGTTGATGGCGTCCGCGCCGATCGCGTCTGGTGCGGGTGCCGCTGGCGCTGCGCTGGGGTTGGCGATGGCCCCGACCCTGTCGGCGGCACTGTCCGGCGCGGTGGTGGGCGGTGCTGCTGGCGCCGGCATCGTCGGTGGTGTCATCCTCGCCGCCCGGGACGCTCGGGTTCAGGCCGCCGGCAAGGACTTGGGCGGGTTCATCCTGGGTGACCTGGAGAAGCGCGCCGCCGGGTTCACACCGGTGGTGCTGGACAGCATCGACGACATCCGAGCCGGATGGGGTGCTCTCGGCCCGGACCTGTCGCGGATCTTCAACTCGTCGCGGCTGGTGGAGCCGCTGGTCGCCGGGCTGGTGTCTGGTGGTCAGAAGCTTGTCGGCGGCATCGCGGACGCGGTGGATAACGCAGACGCGCCCGTCGCCGCGTTCGGGACCCTGCTCGATGGTGTGGGTGACGCCGCTGGCGACGCGTTCACCACACTGTCGCAGGACGCCGACGAGGGCGCGTCAGCGATCGAAGACCTCACCACGGCAGTCACCAGCTTTATCCGTGTGTCGGCCGCGATCGTGCACGCCGGGGCGACCGTCAAGGGCTGGACTGACCAGGTCGACACGGCGATCGACCGTGGCCGGTACTGGATCGAGGACAGTTCTTACATCTCGGAGGCCCTGGCGCGCCAGGGCATACAGCTCGACATCACCGCCGACGGTTTCAAGGCCGGCACGGCGGAGGCTGAGGCGTACCGGGCGGCCACCGAGGGCACGGCGACCGCGGCTGACTTCGCCACCCTGAAGGCTGCCGGGATGACCGATGCGCAGGTCGCGGCCGCCGACGCCAGTGGCACATTCCGGGCGAAGACCGAAGAGGTCAACGGCGCGCTCGGGGCCAACGGTGAGAGCTACCGCAACACCACCCAGTCGATCGAAGAGTTCAACGCCAAGCTGGCCGAAGCGTTCGAGCTGCAGAACAAGGGGACCAGCGCGAACCTGTCAGCGGAGCAGGCCAACCTGCGGTTGGAGGAGGCCATCGACAAGGCCACCGCCGCGGGGAAGGCCAACAACGACGGGATCAGCACGAACACCGAGCGCGGCAGGGCGAACCGCGAGGCGCTGCTGGGTATCGCGGGCGCAGCGGCCACGGCCGCCGAGAAGGTGTTTGAGCAGACCCGATCGCAGGATGCCGCCACGGTCGCCACCGAGCGGGGTCGGGCGAAGTTCTTGCAGGCCGCCGCCGCGATGGGTGTGGAGAGAGGCGAGGCCAAGCGTCTCGCCGATCAACTGTTCGGGATCCCTCCGGAGCGCAACACGAAGGCCGAGTTCACCCCAGACAACAAGGGCGTGAAGGCGTGGAAAAAGACCCTGTCGGGGATCGACAAGACGATCTTCACCTCGGCGCGGCTACTGGCGATCGTGGACATTGAGGTCCGCCGGGAACAGGCCACCGAGGCGACCGGCCGCCGGTGGGGTGGCGTCACCGAACACGCCCGATGGGGCACCGCCGTCGACCACGCCCAGTGGGGTGTCCTGCGGGAGGCGCACGTCGCGTCGCCCGTCGCTGGAGCGCGGTACGCGTACGCGGAGCAGGCCACCGGCGGTGAGGCGTTCGTGCCGAAGTATGGCGACCCACGACGCTCGCTGGACATCCTCGCTACGGCAGCCGGCTGGTACGGGGCGACAGTGCAGTCCCGCCCGCAGGTCGGCTCCGGGCGGGCCGTCCCGGCTGCCGGCGGCGGCGGGACGCAGGTCTACAGCCCGACGTTCAACGTCAACGTGTCGGTTGCCCCCGGCGCGAACCTGGCGGATGTTGGCCGGGTGACCGTCCAGGCGATCCGGGCGTATGAGCGCGGCGGCGGCAAGACGTGGCGCAAGGCGGGGTAGCCGACCCTCGACGCCGAACGGCCCGCCAGGATCGCCCCTGGCGGGCCGTTCGCTGTGCTGTGCAGTGTCAGGCGCAGGTAGCCGAACGCCACGCCCGGTAGGCGTCCCCGACCGAGCCGGCCGCAGCGGCAGCCTTGCCCGCTTGCTCTTCGCCGATCCTGTCGCCGATCACCGCCTCGGCGTTGACCAAGGACAGCTCGAAGTTGTACTCAGCGATCGCAACCGCAAGCGTCTTCGAGGGCTGACTCTCATACCCAGAGACAGCCTTGAGGTAGTCCTCGCCGGTCTCCATGGCCATCTTGATGTCGAGTTCGTTCCATCCGGCGACCTCCGCCGCCGACTGGGCGCGGCGAGGCCCATCCCACGCGTTGTGAGCCCGATCGATGTTGACGCACTCGACCTCGACAGCGGCGGGCCTGGTGCTCGTTGACGCGCTCGGTGCGCTGCTCGTCGCGGTGGCGCCCGGTTCCGCGTCGCCACCGCACCCGGCGGTAGCAACGGCGACGGCCAGTGTCAGGGCGGCGGCAGTGAGGCGGGTACGGATCATGCACGGCACGCTACCGACCAGCCGCAACGAGTGAGCCCCACCGTCCAGCCGTGTCGGCGGGGCTCATCGGGTGCTCAAGTCAGGCTTCACGGTGGACACGTCGGGCGCGGTTCCACATCCGCCGGCCGAGCCGTAGCCGCTTCCCCGTCGACCGGCACCACCGGCACGGACGGGACAACTTCGGGTTGCGCTTGGACCGGTGGTGAGCCTTCCCGTCGCACAGCCAGCAGTCCCGATAGGGCCGCACGGCGCACGACAGGGCGTAGCCCAACAGGACGACCAGGGCGATGCTGGTCGCAACGAGGGTGCCTCTCACGATGCCCTCCCAGGGGCAGGTTTCGGGGGTGCTGGACAAGGGCCGCGACCACGCGACCAACAAGGGTTTACGCAGGTGAGGGCTGGTCGCACCCCTGGTCGCGGATCCGCGACCAAGCTGCGTGGCGCGACCAGCCCCGCGACCACTACTTGGCCTCGATCTCGCGGCGCTGCTGGGCGTTGTCGAGGGCCGTCCGGCGGGCGCCCTTGAGGTTGCTCCGACCGACCTTCACGTCTTGCGACTCGACGCCGTACGGGGCGAGCGTCTCCCGGACCACGTCGGGCGTGATGCCCGCGTAGAACTCCGGTGCCAGCTCCGCGAGGCGCTCGGCGAGCACCGCCCAGGGTGCGCCGGACTCTCCGGACCGCAGCACCGACCGGGCGTCGGCGAGCATGTCGCGCATCTCGGCTCGCTGGACGTCCTCGCCGATGACGGCCTTGCCGCGCAGCTGCGCGGCTCGGGCAACGATCGCCGCGGTGGCTTCCGGCGTCGGGTAGAACGATCGGGCACTGCCCGGCTTGTCGACGCCGACCATCACGCCCCAGCCGGCATCTACGCCGGGCCGGTACACGGTGGCGGTCATGCCGCGCTTGTACGCCCCCGTCCCGAGAATCATGTCGTTCTCCACCTGGCCGAGCACCGACAGGCACCACCTGGTGGTGATGCAACGGGTGATGTTCGGCGGCAGGCTGTCCTTGTCGGGGATCTGCGTGGCCAGGCAGAAGATGATGCCCAGCGCCCGGCCCCGCTTGATGGCCCGCTCACACGCCGCCGCAGCGCCCGGCACCGCGGCGAACAGCTCGTGCACCTCGTCGAGCAGGATGAACACCGGGTGCAGCCCGGATCCGGGCTTGGCAGCCAGCTCAGGCGTGACCTTGCCCTCGGGGGCGTCGCCCCGCTTCTTGGCCGCGAGGATCCGCTTACCGCGACGCTCGCACTCCGCGAGGGCCCAGGTGATGACGTCGGCGCCGGTCTGGAACGCGTCGTCATCGACGCCCACGGCGTACGTGGAGCACAGCGGCTCGACGTCCAGGAAGTCCCCGACGCCCTTGAACTCGGCGACCTTCAACTCGACGGTCGGGTCGAGCATGGCGATGGTGAGCAGGGTCCGGGCGGCGTACGACTTGCCCGAGCCGGGCTGTCCGCCGACCAGGAAGTTCCGCTGGAACAGCACGGTCGTCAGGGCCCGCTGGCGGGAGTCGGTGGCGAACGGGTTCGGCTCGAACACGCTGGTCCGGGCGTTGTCCGCCGTCAGAGCCCACGCCGGCTGGCCCATCTTGGACGACGGCTGGTAGCCGACCCACAGGTCGACCTGTCCGGGATGGTCGGGGCCGACCTCCGGCCACACCTGGTCGACGGGCAGGCGCAGCGCGGCGGCGAGGTTGTCGCGCTTCTCCAGTAGCTGCGTGGCCACGATGGCGCCGGGGAGGTTGAACCGGGCCAACCAGCCAGGTCCGTCCTTGTGGATGCCCGGCGGCGGGAACGTGATCTGTCCCGGCTCCTTGACGCCGATGCCGAGCGCCACCACGGAGTGACGCACCATCTCGCCCGTGAGCTTGGTGAACGCCGCCTTGGTGACGACCCGGTCGACGATCGGCTTGTCCGCCGGCCGCCCGTTGCGTGCGGCCACCAGGACCACCCCGACGGCGACGGCGAACCAGCCGATCGCGGGGATGCCGACGGCCAGCTGCGCGACGGCCAGCAGCACCACCAGGACGCCGATGGTGGCTCCGAGCTTCCACGCTCGCGCGCTCGACCGCTTCGCCCGGGTGCGCTCCAGGGCCTGCCAGGTGTGCGGGTCGTCCTTGTTGGCCGCCGAGTTCATGAGCTGCCAGTTGTCCCGGCCGCCCACGGCCCACCAGAACACCCCCGCCCCGCCCCGCCAGGCCCCACGCGGGGCGTACACGGCCACCTTGGCGGCGTACTTAGGGGAGCGGGTCAGGTGGTAGAGGGCGGTGTGCCCGCCGTAGCTGACCGCCCAGCGGCTCAGCGCCCGCCGGGCGTCCGGGTTGCGCAGCACCGCCGGCACGATGGGCCGGCGGGCGTCGGTGCGCGACACGACGTCGGCGAACGTGGCCTTGCGGTCGGCCGGGTCGACCTGACCGCCGACCTTGTCGGCCTCGATGATGTGCCGCTCATCGTCGTACTCGTCGAACGGGATGACGGACATGGTTACCTCCCCTGCGCCTGGTCGGCGAGGTTGTGAGCGCGGATAGCGAGGATGGGGAGCAGGTCGCGCCACGGCATCGTGGGCTCGACCATCTCGGACTCGATGAGCACGGCCAGGGCGCGGATGCCGCCGGCCGCGGCCCCGAGCCGCGTGTGCAGCTCGGGGCACGTCGTGCAGTCGGACTCAGCCACGCCGGCCGCCGGGCTTGCGGGCCTGGGCGCCACCGGCGATCACGCCGGCCGCCCACTCGTCGGAGTAGGCCACCCCGCCGGACGTCCACGGCTGCGGGTCGCGGTCGGACCGGCGAGCCTTCCGGGCGGTCATCCCGTCCAGCTCGATCACGGTCCCCACCGGCATGGCGGCCGGGTCGGTGCTGGCCTGCCGGTTGGTGGCGCTGGGCTTGAAGTAGGCGATCAGGCAGGTCACGGCGGCGCAGATGCACGCCACCCGGGACCAGCCGTCCCCGGTTACGGCGAGGCCGGCGCACACGATCGCCATGGCCAGGAACAGGCGCGGTCCGCGCTTCATGCGGTCACCTCCACTGGTGTGCCGTTGATGGGCGTTCCCGCAGGCTGGTCACCGGTTGCTGACGCCAGGTCGTGGCCGTCCGCGTCGTAACCCATGCGGGCGTAGTGGTCCGCCACGGTGCCCTCGGGCACGGCGAGGCTTTCCGCCAGGTCGGCCGCTGGCGGGAGCGGCGGCATGTACCGGCGGGCGGTGGACTCGCTGACGCCAGCCTTAGCGGCGATCTGCGCGGCGCTGGCGTCAGGCAGCTTCGCTGCTGCACGGGCGACCTTCTGAGCGCTGGTGAGCGAGCGCGCCCGGGGTCGGCTGACGCGCGGCTTGGCGGCAGGCTCGGCCGGCGCTGGCGTCACGGTGGCGCTCGACTCGGCGTAGTCCCAGGGGTCAACCGGCGTCGACTCCGACTCCGGCGTGACGTCGTCGGCAGGCTGGTCACCGAAGATGACTGCCGCCACGTCGAGGCCCCGCCGGTAGCGCTCGCTGACTTCGGCCAGCATCTCCGGCGTCGAGCCCTGGGCAAGGCGACGCAGCTTCAACGCCCGCCGGCCGGTGAGGTGCTTGCTACCGGTGTCGATCCGGTCGGCGAGGCGGACCATGCGGTCGACGTTGCGCTGCCGGAACGTCACGCCCAGGTCGTCGAGCGAGCCCGGTTGGAGCAGCCCGAGGCGAACCCCGAGGCGCTGCGGCGTCCAGATCCACCGCGACGGCTGACGCTCCCGGTCTGGACGGTCGGCGATCAGGTCCGACCACCACTGCCACGCCAGCAGCGTGGGAGCACCGAGCCGGAGCAGGTACTCGGCGGTGTTCGCCGCGTTGCTGGCGGCGATCAGACCCGCCCCGACGGCGATCACCCACACCGCGACGCCATGCACGCCGGGCTCACGGTCCAGCTTCACCCGGGCCTTCGCCTGGTGCGCCTCGTTGAGCATCGCCAGCTCAGCGAACGCGAACAGCAGCAGCGCCTTCCACCAGGCGAACCCGAGGGATTCCGTGGCCACCTCCCACATGCCCTCAGCGGACAGCGCCACCGCCACCGCGCCGGCAGCCCACCGGTACGCGGCGCCACGGTTGCCGCGCCGTCGAGCCCACCAGCCGGCAAGCACCAGCAGCACGAGCAGGACACCGCCAGCGGCGAGCAGGACGCCGCGGTGACGCTCCACGGTGGCGAGGAACTGGTCGACCATCTCGACGCTCATCGGGCCATCTCCTTGGTGCGCTGGGCGGCCCGGCGGCGGGCCTCGGCGTTGGCGACCTGCAGACGGCCCTGGGCGGCGGACGCTTGCCCGTACCGCTCGTCGTTGCGGTGGACCAGCGCGCGGGCGATCAGGAACACGGTGGTGGGGACGGCCACGCCGCCACCCACAATCAGCAGCAGCAGCTCGTACTCGTTCATCGGGGCCCCTCCCCGGCAGCGGCGAGCAGTTCGCGGAGCCGGTACGCCAGTGCGCGCGCCTGCCCCAGCGACATGACCACCTGGTCGACGGTGGGCCCGGCCGTGACGGTCAGGCTCACCTGCGGGTCGGTGACGGGCGTCCACGGCTTGATCAGCGCGACGTCCATCACGGTCTCTTCGGTGCGGTTCGTGTCGACGTGCACCACCGGGGAGACGTGCGTCCGGAAGCGGTCGCAGCGGTCCCGGTCGCACCACGTCGGGTGATCGGCCGGGGGGTTCATCGGGCACCCCAGCTCGTCGACACGCACATGCCGCCGGCGCCGGCCTCGTTGCCGGTGCACGGCTGGGTGGTGTGGTTGTGGGCGAACGCGATGACGGCCAGGGCCGCGCACACCAGAACGGTGCGCGCGACCAGGCGGTCAACCATCCCGCGCATCAGCGGGCAGCCCGAGCGGCGCGGATGCCGGCGAGCAGGGCCAGGGCCATCACTTCGGCCTCGTCGAGGGTCAGCTTCGCGGCGTACCCGTCGTCGTCGCCCGTGGACAGGTAGATCGAGGGCTCCTCGCAGTCACCCGCGCTCGGCGAGTGGAACGACTGGAGCTGCACGAACAGCCGGCGGCGTTCCCCGATGGCCGAACCGTCGGCCACCCGGTCGTCGACCAGCGTCCGGTTGTGGGAGTGCTCGTCGGCGGCGAACCCGTCGTCGAACGTGCAGTTCCCGGCGCACCAGGCGACGCCGCAGTCCACCGACGGCCGCCCCAGGAAGTCCGTCCGGCCCTCGACCGGCTCGGGGATGCGGATCAGCCGCACCACGCCCTCGTCGAGGCAGACGATGTTGTTACGGGCGTCGAGGGCCTGGTCGACGGTGATGCCCAGGTCGGCGGCCACCTCGTCGTACGTGGCGTGAGGGTCGGCGTTCAGCATGGCGTCCACGCTGCGTCCGAGCGTGAGCGCCGCGGCGGCCGGCGGCTGAGTGTTCAGGTACGCCAGCACCGCGGCGTTGATGCGCGCTTCGCTGGTCCCCAGGTTGACCGCCAGCTGCCTGTCGCTCAGCGGCTTCGGGGAGGTCTGGGCCAGTTCCCACGCCCGCTGGCCCAACGCCAGCATCTCGGCGGTCGGCTGGGTCGGGACCGCGGCACGGCCGGTGTACGCCTGGTTCACCGGGAAGCGGGCTGCGTGCACCTCGTGCTCACCGACACCGAGCCGGCGGGCCACCTCCGCGTCGGAGAGCGGCTGAACGTACGTGCTGTCCAGCTCCTGAATCCGCAGGCCGAGGTCGGCGCGGATGAGGGCCAGATCGGTGGTGTTGGCGCCGTCGAGCCGGTGCTCCGACGGGACCGATGCGGATGCGATGATGCTCACGGGTCGTACCTCCTGGTTGAGTCAGGTCGGTTCGATCAAGGGTCGGGATCAGGAGCGCCAACTCCTGCCCGGCCCGCTTACGTTCTGTAGCCCTTACGGGCCGTTGCAGATCCAGTTGCAGTACACCAACATCTGCGATCGTCTACAGAGGTTCATGTATGCGCCTTGACCTGCACCTTTAGACGTCGGTAGATCCCGGTAGACACCCACCTAGAAGACTTCTAATCCCAAGGCCGCAGGTTCGAATCCTGCCGGGCGCACAGGCAATCCCTCCCTCTGACCAGCTCCTATGGGGCTGCTCGTGGTGCGAGCGCGCTCCGGCGGGCCGTGGCAGCCTCGAACGGACGCAGCAGCGCCTGTGCGGCGAGAACGAAACCCTGCCCAGCGGGTCACTGCGGGTGAAGGTCTATGCCGGCGTCGACCTGATCGGCGGGAAGCGGCGCCACCTGACCGAGGTCATTCCCCGCCGGCCGCGCCGCCGTCAAGTACGCCGAGAAGGCGCGTACCCGTTTGCTGGCCCAGGTGGACGAGCGGCGCAACCCATGTACACGCGCCACGCTCGACCAGCTTCTAGACCGATGGCTTGAGGTGGCCGACATCGAGGCCACCACCCGTATGGGCTACGTCAACAAGCTCAACAAGCACGTACGGCCAGTGCTGGGCAACCTGCCGGTTGGCCGACTCGACGCCGAGACGTTGGAGTCGTTCTACGCGAGCCTCCGTCGCTGCCGCGACTGGTGCGGCGGTAAGGCGTACGTGAAACACCGCGTAGAAGGTGAACACACTTGCACGGCGAAGTGCCGGCCGCACGTCTGCAAGCCGCTCAGCGCTTCGTCCGTGCGCCAGATTCACTGGATCCTCAGTGGTGCGCTCAGTCGCGCCGTCCGGTGGCGCTGGATCGCCGTCAACCCCGCCGGACAGGCCGAGCCCCCTGCGCCGCCGCACCCCGACCCGCAACCGCCAAACCCGGCCGAAGCCGCGCGCATCATCAATAAAGCGTGGCGTGACCCTGACTGGGGCGCGCTGGTCTGGCTTGCCATGACGACGGGCGCCAGGCGCGGTGAACTGTGTGCGCTGCGCTGGCAGCATCTCGACTTGGACGCCGGTGTGCTGACGCTGCGGCGCAGCGCCTACCTGGACGAACACGGCGAGCTGCGGGAGAAGGACACCAAGACGCACCAGCAGCGGCGGGTGGCTCTCGACCCCGAGACGATCGAAGTGCTGCGTGAGCTGCGCGGTCGGTACCTTGACCGCCTGGCGCAGCTCGGCGCTGACGCCGACACTGCCGATTACGTCTTCTCCCCCGAACCGGACAACAGCCGTGGCTACCGACCCGACACCATTACTCAGCGGTACGGCCGGCTCGCAACCCGGCTCGGCATCGACAGCCACATTCACGCACTGCGGCACTACTCGGCAACCGAGCTGATAAACGCTGGCGTTGACGTACGGACGGTCGCCGGCCGGCTTGGTCATGGCGGCGGTGGGACAACGACCCTCAGGGTGTACGCAGCCTGGCTGTCGGAGTCGGACCAACGGGCGGCAGGGACGCTGGCCGCTCGGATGCCGCCGCGACCAGTCACGCCAACTCAAGGCATTGTGTCGACCAGCCCGTACCAAGCGATAGCCGCTGGCCTGCGCGAGCAGATCGCCAATGGTCAGCTTCGGCCCGGCGACCAACTCCCTGCGGTTGCCGAGCTGGCTACGGCGCTTGGCGTTTCGGTCGGTACCGCTCACCGCGGCGTGGCGCTGCTGGCGGCAGAGGGTTTGGTACGCGTCGTTCGAGGTCGCCGGGCGACCGTCGCTCAACCTCGCCTTAAGAACTCGCCAGATGGGTCTGGCGACAACCTGCTTCAAGGTGCCGAACATCGGCCCGTCCCACGTCAGTCTGCTCATCTGTGAAGGCGACACGCGCACTAGGAGATCAAGTTGCTTCCCTCGATCTAACTACCCGGACCCGCCGCCGCCTCCGCAAACACCTCTCAGCATCTCTTACCGTCGAAGGCCGGAGTTCGGCGTATTTAGGGCTGAATGAGACTGCGCCAGGCGCGCGCCTGCGGAGCAAGTGCCGACGCATCGTCAGTGCGGGAGGACGAAGATCGCGGCCGACATGGGTCTCGTGAGCCAACTCAATGCAGGCAGTCCGTGCCCGCTGGTCACGGCCCGGGGTACCGGCTGCTGGCACATGCATGGCACGGTAACCGGAGGAGTCATGAGGCCGTTAGCCGGACGAGGTAGTCCGGGAAGCAGGGCACGAGGGGATGGCTTATGTTTCCGGAGATTGCACAACTCGGGTGCAACGTGCTCGATCAAGCACAAGAGGCAGAAGCGGGTGCGTTGAACAGGGGCCTGCCGGAGGCTGATGCAGGCCGGCTCGCGGCCGAGACATTGCAACGGGCTTTAGATGAGGGAAGCGCGGAAGCAATTGAAGCGTTCCGAAGGGCAATTCCCGCCTACGCCGCACAACGCCAACGGGAAACGGAGTCTTTTGAGCAGAGATTGCTCGACCGATGGCGAGTGCCCTTGGACGGCTATTTGGCCCTCGTAGGCCTGGCCATCGATTTTTGGGAACGCGTTGGCCAAACGAGCCGAATTGGTGCCGCAGAGCAGCAAGACCATGCGTTCTTCGCACTAGATGACATCTGCGCGCGCGCGTGTCGAGTGGCCCACGCAGTGCACCATCTACTGAGCGGGGGCTTCCCCCTTGACGCACTTGCGCGAGCGCGGACAATTCACGAACTTGCGGTTGCCGCATTCTTGATACAGGAATCGACAGATGGCGAGGACAATCGGGACCTCGCAGAGCGGTTTCGTCTTCATGGCCACGTAAGCGCATACGCTGACGCCTTGGTTTATCAGGAGAATGCAGAAGGGCTGGGATATGAGCCTCTTGAAGTGGAACACGTGGAGCGAATGAGGATAACGAGGGAGGAACTTCTTACCCGCTTCGGTCGCTCTTATAGAAACGAATATGGCTGGGCGTCCAAGCTTCTTGACAAGGATCGCCCAACATTCCGCGACCTCGAAGAGAGGGCCAACCTCTCGCATCTGCGCGGATTTTACCGATGGTCGAGCCAGGAGGTGCATTCCGGCGCGCGAAGTCTTAGCTTCAACTCGATCGATTTTCGGGGACAGGAAGTGCAACTCGTCAACCGGACGAACCACTACCTCGCCGACCCTGCCCAAATCGCCCTGATAGCACTAATGCAGTGCATGTCGGCGCTGCTAGTCTACTCAGTCACAGATCCACAGGAGTTGCTGTACATGACGACTATGAGTCACTTCGTGGACGAGACATGTAACTCGTTTGTGGCCGTGCAAGAGCAAATAGACCGGGAAGAGGAAAACGTGACGCACTCCCCTCCTGAACAACCCTGACGCCCTCGTCGCCGTCGCGCTCAGCCGACCCCCCGCCACTTTCGGCTCCTGACCGCCCAGCCCCCGCACACCAGGCATTTCTGGGCATTCTCTGCGAAGTGCGTCCTATTGCAGGGATTGTTCAATGCGACACCCCGCTGCCAACATCCGGTCGGGCTTCGCCGCGGCTAGCCTGTCGAACATGACGAGTTTGCGCAGCCAAGCGACTGAGCAGTTCAAGGTTCTAGAGGCACTTTATAACGACCTCGATCAGAGACGAACGTACGACGACTTTTCGGGGGGAGACATTACGGTGCGAGAGTATGTCGAATTCAGCTCGGCATGCCTCGCGTTCATCCATCGCGTAGCTGGCGACGACAGTGTCTACGCCAAGCAAGCAGCGAGCATTCTGAAGACTTACGCTATAGCGAATGCGCAGGTAGTCCCGCGCTTTTATGGCATAGTCGGTGCACTAAAACGAGACATTGACATGGGATTCACGCAGGACTTTGCCGAAATTGCGCATGCTGACGTCTTTTCGGACATCCTGGAAATGGCCGAACATCTACTCGCCGAGGGATACAAGGACCCGGCTGCCGTCCTCGCTGGAGGCGCTCTTGAGAGTCACTTGAAAAAGCTCGCAGCAAAGCACGGGGTTGATATCGAAGAGAACTCTAGCAGCGGCCTAAGGCCGAAGCGGGCCGAGCGACTGAACCAGGATCTGACGAAGGCAAGCGTCTACAACCTGCTACAGCAGAAGACCATTACGTCCTGGCTGGATCTACGCAACAAAGCGGCACACGCCAACTACGACGACTACACGATAGAGCAGGTCAGACTCCTCTCCATGGGCGTCCAAGACTTCATGTCTCGGCACCCTGCGTAGCAAGCGCCTCCTCATTGAGGGTGGGATCTCAACCTCGGCCATCGCCAGAGATCGACTGGAAACGGATCACCTCGCCGGGCACCACAAGGGCTTCCAGCCTCCCGGGACGGGGCCAAGGACGTTCGTCCGGTAGAGCGCTCCGCCTTGTCCCCGTCTGCGGAGGCTGGAAGGTCGGATACCGCCCGACGAGCGGGGAAAGGCCGAAGGTCTTGTGATCGCGCCGTCCCTCGACGTGGCCGTCCGGCACCCTCCGCGGACCGGGCCATCGCTCCGCTCGGCCATGATTGGCCTATGCGTTTGCTGGTGCTCGGCGGAACCTGGTTCGTAGGACACGCGATCGTCACGACTGCGCTCGACGCAGGCTGGCAGGTGACGACGTTCAACCGGGGCACCTCGGACCCGTTCATGGAAGCCGTACGGCCCATCCGGGGCGACCGGACCCGTCCTGAGGACGTGGCCACCCTTGCCACTGCTGGCCCTTGGGATGCCGTGGTCGATACCTCGGGCTACGTGCCTAGGAACGTTCTCGACGTGGCACGGGCGCTTGCTCCCGTGGTGGGTTGCTACGTCTTCATGTCCACGGTCAGCGTCTACCGAGACTGGCCGTTGAAGCCTCTCACCGAACGCTCCGAAGTGCTCTACTGCCCGCCTGATGCCGGCCCGGACTACGGCACCGACACGGAGGACGGGCCGACCCAATACGGCTACCAGAAATCCGGATGCGAGGCCGCAGCGGCCGCCGCGTTCGGAACAGACCGGGCCACGCTCCTGCGGCCCGGTGTAGTGCTCGGCCCGCGTGAGTACGTCGGCCGTCTGCCATGGTGGCTGAGCCGTGTGGCTGCCGGTGGGCGAGTCCTAGCCCCCGGCTCCCCCGACCGCACCATCCAGCCGGTCGACGTACGGGACCTGGCCGCGTTCGCACTCCACGCCATCACCGAAGGTTCCTCCGGCGCGTTCAACGTCTGCGCCCCGGTGGATGGTGCCACCTTCGGCGGACTACTGGCGGACTGCGCCCACGCAACCCGCGGTGATGCCTCCTTCGACTGGGTGCCCGATGAGGTGCTGCTCAGCCAAGGCGTCAGGCAGTGGTCCGAGCTGCCCCTCTGGCGCACGTTCGACGGTGTGTGGCGCGTCGACACCACCAAAGCGCAGACAGCCGGCCTGCGCTGCCGACCGCTCTCGCTGACCGTCCGCGACACCTGGCGATGGATGGTGGAGAACGGCGAGGTCAGCAACCACGATCGGGCAGCGGAGATCGGCGTCAGCCGGGCGAAGGAAGAGCAGGTGTTGGCCGCCTGGCACCGGTCAGGTGAGCGGACGGGCTGACGTTTCCGACAACCATGCCGCGATGTGCTCGGCGAGCTGGCGCGCGTCCGCGTCGCGGTCCCACGGAGATTCGCTCAGCAGGCGCTCCACCCGCGACAGCCGGCCTGCCAAGGAAGCGTTGCGCTTCTGTGGCGGCAGGTCCAAGACGGTGCACAACGCATTGGCCGCACCATCCTTGTCTCGCATGTGGAGGTGAGCAGCGGCGACATCGATCTGCGTACCGCTGATCTGGGAGTACGGCCGCCTGGGCGAGGGCAACGCCTCGTACACCTGCAACGCCTCTCGGGCGTACCTCGCGGCCTGCTCGCCGTTGCGAAGGTCAAGCCATGCCGCAGCCGCACACGCCGCCGCCCGCGCTTCGCCGAATGCGAATTCCCCGCCGGTAGAGGTGGCGAGTTCGTCGGGTCGGTCCGCTGCCGCTTCTCTGTCTCGCTGGGCTGCTGCCAGGACCGCCGTGACTGAATCGGAATCGGCGAGCAGAGCATGAGAGCGGGACGCGATATAGCGGAGCCTCAGCCTCGGCTCTCCCTCGGGGGCCGCTCGCATGGCACGAGCGAAGTAGCTCAGTGCGGAATCAGGCTCGTTGCGCCAGTTGGCAAGTGTCATTTGCAGGCCGTAGGTCCATGCCTTCAACGATGCATGCCCGGCCAGGTCGGCGTACTGGGTCGATGCCCTGGCCAGTGCCGTCGACTCGTTCCAGTGCCCGAGATCGAAGGCGGTAGAGGCCATCAGGGAGGCGCTCTGGCCGATAATCACGTAGAGATCGGCCAGCTCAACGGGCCGATGGGTGCGCTCGACTAGAGCCCTTGCCTCGTCGCGCAACCGCCGGGCGCCAATGAACACGTCGAAGGCTGCCATGCCGCCCGACCGGGCGAGCAGCGTTACGTCTTCCTGCAAGGACTCGATGGAGTCGTGCGGCACAGCAAGACTCATCAGCAAGGAATCGTTGGCGACCGATTCGACAGCAGCGTTCAGACCATCCAGAACAATGCCGTCGCTGCCAGCAGTGCCGTCGGACTGCACTCCTCTGAGCGCTTCGAAAAACCGTGATCGAACCGAATCCGATACACGGCCCAGGGCGGCCTCCAGCAACTCTTGATTCGTATTTCCAGGAACAGTGTCGGGTCGACTATGCCAGTAGGCGACTGTCCTTGTCGCGATACCGAGCCACCCCGCGAATCCCTCGTTCGTCATGCTTGAGGCGGCTTGAAGCGAGCAGGCGAGTTTTCCTGTCCACCGGTCTACCGTCGCCACCGTGGTCTCCCGAGCTTGCAAGTTGCATCGGATTTCCGCGCATTGCACTGGGTTTGCATCGGCACTCCACCCGCTTTCGACTTCACTGGGTTTCAGCAGGCCGAACGGGACGCCAACCACAGACTACTGAGGAGACGGCCGTGGCTGAACCCCTCGCTTTCAAGAACGATCCTCCCCGGTTCCGGGGACCACTCGGAGATGGACCGGAAGAGGCGAAACCGCGGCGAACCACAGTGGGCATGGACGGAAGAGTCGGATTCTCCGACCGTGGCGCGAGCCTGAGCGGGGGTCACGGTGCCGATCGATGAACCGATCTCCAGAGCGACAGAGCTGTTCATAGCCAAGCGAATCTTGGACACGCACTGGACTCGGGCACTCGACCAGCCTTGGCGTCCAGGAGGGTGCCTAGAGTGCCGAGATCGAAACGTCTGCCCACAGCTTGATTGGGCCATCGAGCTGGCCGCAGAAGTGGCAGCGGTGATGTTGCAGAAGGGCTGATCTGCGAGTCGTCGAAGTCGTCCAACGGCTCTGACGGCCGCACCTCTTGGACGCGTCCATGATCGAGCCGCTGCCTCCGCCGCCGCTGTACGTTGAGCGGGGGTCGGCCCGAGCTGCGCTCCGCCCCGGACGGGAGCCGACTGCGGGGAGGAACCATGGGGTACGAACTGCACGTCACCCGGGCTGCGGAGTACTACGAGAGTGAAGAGCACCCGATCGCTCTGGACGAGTGGCTCGCCTACGCGGAACGCAGTCCGACGCTCACCCAGGGCGGATGGATCTGGTGGGACGAGGACCGCCACCCCTTCTACGTGTTCACCTGCGGCGATGGAAGCGTTGTCTCGTTGACCTGGTTCGAAGGCGCCATCGAGATCAAGGGCCATTTCGACGGCGACGCCTACCGGGAATTCGGCGGCCTCGCCGAGGACTTTCAGGCAAACCTTCAGGGCGACGACGGGGAACGGTACACGCCGAGCGGTGTCCTTCCCCCGATCCATTAGCGGTCCGGGGACGACGAACGGTCCCTGCCCTGGTGGGAGGGACCGTGTGGCGCTTGGCGTCAGCTTCGCGGGCGGCCGCCGCGTGGGGTGCTCAGCCCTGCTGGTAGCGCTCGTTGCGTCGAAGGGCTTCTTCGAGCTGATCCTCAAGAATGATGATCCGGCAGGCCGAGGCCAGGTCGGTGCCCTGGTCGCACATCTCTCGGGCGCGCGAGGCGAGGCGTAGTTGGTAGCGGGAGTAGCGGCGGTGCCCGCCACTGGAGCGCTGCGGGTCGATCAGTTTCGCGTCACCGAGCCGGCGTAGGAAGTCCTGCGAGCAGCCGATGATCTCGGCGGCGCGGCCCATCGTGTAGGCGGGGTAGTCCTCGTCGTCGAGCATGTCGCCGGGTTGAGCCATGAAACCTCCATCACGAGGGCCCCGGTGCTCGAAAGCACCGGGGCCCAAGGGTTGTGGGTCAGGAACACCATCTACCGACAGAACGTCGGCTTGTCTTGTCCGCACCGGCCGTCAGTGACGGCTTCGGGTGCGAGGATCGCATATGCGTGACCGGAGAC
Organism: Micromonospora ureilytica; assembly: GCF_015751765.1. Taxonomy (NCBI): domain Bacteria; kingdom Bacillati; phylum Actinomycetota; class Actinomycetes; order Micromonosporales; family Micromonosporaceae; genus Micromonospora; species Micromonospora ureilytica. The sequence continues at coordinate 6,876,173 of NZ_JADOTX010000001.1, read as the reverse complement.
CACCTCTCGTTCGAGGGAAACTGCGGTGTCCGCGACCAGCCCGTGAATGCGGCTGACTGCGGGCGATCCAACGGTGTAATGCCCTCCCTTGCCTCTGATTTCCTCTGTCGTACTCCGTGCTGTCCGTCGGTGTCCGAGCCCCACGCGACTTCTTGGCCCTGACACGTACGACGAACCCTTCTCACCTCGGGTGAAGCCCTGAACCAGCGTCGGCCCCACCCGCTGTCACACCACTACCCAACTACGGCAAACTTCTGCCGCCGAACCGAGCGGGGCCTATCGATTCCCTGGCCCTACTCCTTCGCCCTCGTGCGGGGCGGCAACGTCAGCGTCTTTGTTTGCTCTGTTCTCGACCACAGGAACGTTAGCCGGCATCGGCAAGGATGTCTAGCGCTTCGCACATAGATTTTCTCTGAGCACGTGGGTAGTCCTAGGGCTTTGCGCAGTCAACTACCGTGGGCCGGAACATCCCGAGGGGACGTACGGGAGGCGCGGTGGTCAAGCGGTACCGACGGCGCTCGCGAACGACGGGACCATGGACCACCGGGCAGTCGACTGAGCTGGTTGACCCGAAACCCCGGAGCCGATGGCGCCCCGGCTACTGGCTCCGGCACCCGGCCCTCGGCGTCGCTGTCGGGGCACTGCTGGTATTCGTCCTCGTCACCTGCGGCCTCCGCGACCTGCACCACCGCAACGACATGGTGGAACGGGGCGAGCGGGCGGTCGGGACGGTGCGCGAGGTACACGGCCGAAAGTGGTGGGTGTCGGTCAGCTTCACCACCCGAAGCGGTGAGCAGGTCAACACCTGGATCAACTATTCACCCTGGGACGAGCCGAGCGTTGGTGAAGAGGTCGACGTGACCTACGACCGGGTGGACCCGATCGAGAGTGCCTACCTGTCGGGCGACGAACCGGGCGTGCTCTTCCCAACCCTTTTCCTCGCTGGCAGCGCGGTGCTGGCACTGGCGTACGCGTGGTGGCTGCGGCGCAACTGGCGCCGGCTGCGAGGCGACGCGGAGTCGTGGCGCAACCGCCAGCCCGTGCCTCGACTCGGCGAGCGGCGTTAGCCCACCCGGGCGCGTGGCCGCTCGGCCCCGTAGCGCCAAGCGCTTCCCCAAGTAGCCGCGTCACGAGGTTGATCCGGGCCGGCTTCGCAGAAAGTGCCCGGCAGGTGTCTACGGGGCGGCCGGCCTACGGCGTTAATAGGGCGTGACGTTCGAGGAGTACGCGTTCGCTCGCACTTCGGCGCTGGTGCGGCTCGCCCGGCTGCTGACCGGTGACGAGCATCGGGCCGAGGACCTGGTTCAGGATGTGCTCGCGCGGGCGTACGCCCGGTGGGGCCGCATCTCGCGGACGGACCGTCCCGACGCCTATGTCCGGCGCATGCTCGTCAACACCCACAACTCGTGGTGGCGTCGGCGCAGCAGCCGGGAGATCTCCGTCGCCGCGGTGCTCGATCGGGCTGGCGACGTGGACGAGGCCGCCGGGGTCGCCGAGCGCGACGCACTGTGGCGGCTGGTCTGTGATCTGCCAGCGCGTCAACGCACGGTGATAGTTCTGCGCTACTACGAGGACCTCGATGACACGTCTATCGCCGAGCTCCTCGACTGCTCGGCCGGGACGGTACGCACCCACGCGAAGCGCGCCCTGGCGGCGCTGCGTCAACGACAGATTGCGGCAACCCACGCATGGGCAGGAGAGCTCTGATGTTCAGTGATCTCGATGAGCAGCTCGCCGCCACGCTCAGGCATCGGGCGGGGGGCGACGTCGACCCGGCGCCGATCGTGGAGCACGCCCGGTATCGCGGCCGGCGGTTGCGACTGCGCCGGCGGGGGCTGATCGCCGGAGGCGTGGCAGCGGCGTGTGTCGCTCTCACGTCGGTGGTGCTGGCGATCCCCGGCGTTCGGAGCACCGATGACCCGATCATGCCGGCTGCGGCGCTGATGCTGCCGGAAGCCCAGAGCGACGGGACCGTACGCCCCGAGGAGGTCGGTGCCGATCCCGCGACTGTGCACTTCACGACCGACGCCCTGCTCAACGATGCCGAGTACGCGACGTGGCGCACCGGGCGCGGCATCGAGAGCGTCGAGCTCCAGGGCCCGAGCGGTCAGGCCCGTTTCGCGCTGGCCCGCACCGAAGCGTTGCTGAATGGGCTCCAGCAGACGTTGTCGTCGGCAGGGCGACCGCAGGCACGGACGGAGGTACGGGTCGGCGCCCGTTCGGGGGTCGCCTGGTTCGATCCGTCCGGCGACCGCAAGCTGTGGTTCGTCCGCTGGCAACCCGCCGACGGGCTCTGGGCCCAGCTGGACACGTACGCGACCACCCGGGACGAGGCGGCCGGCACGGCGGGCCGGGTCCGGTTCGACGGTGCCCACCGCTGCGTCGTGCCGTTCCGCCTGGAGTCGATGCCGCCCGGGGGACGGTTGCTTGAGTGCTCGGTCACCCTCGGCCGGTCGGCGCGGGACTCTTTCGTCGACGGGTCTCTGGTGGTCGGTGACGCATCCGGCCGTTGGCTGACGGTGCGGGCGCAATTCTCCCCGGCGGGCGATGAAGCTGGGCCTGGGGATCTTGCCGCCGGCCCCTACCGGGTCCGCCGGCAAGGCAGTGACGTGCTGAAGATGGTGGTCAAGTCGTGCCACGTCGAGGCGTTCCTGAAGGGTTGGGGGAACGGCTACACCGAGGCGGAGGGTTTGGCGGTCCTCGGCGGGTACCGGCCGGCCCGCGATCTCGACCGCCCCGACACCTGGTGACGCCACCGCGTGGCGGAATTGCGGATCAGCCGAGCCGCGCGCTTGGGCCGGTGTCTTGTTCGGGACTGAGGAGCAGCCGCTCCACCCCGGTGATCCGCAGCACCCGCTGGGTGATTCCCCCGGCGCCTCGGATCGAGAAGCGGGAGCCGACCCGCTCCGCCTGGTCGCGCGCCAGCAGAAGTACGTACACACCGGCGGCGCTGAAGAAGCCGACGCCGGTCAGGTCGCAGCAGACTTCCGGATGGCTGTCGATCGCCTTCATCAGGGCCGTCGCCAGGCGTGGCGCGGTGTCCATGTCGACGTACCCCACCGGGGCGACAACCATCCGGTCGGCCGAGATGGTCGCGGACAGGTTCGTGGGCTCGGTGTAGCGGGTCACCTGGAACGACGGCCCGGAGGCGTCCACGTCGAGACGGCCATCCCGCTGGCTGCCGGCGAGCGCGGCCTGTGTGACCTGCCCGAGGCTGACGGCAGCCGAGGAACGGGTCTGGAACAACCAGGAAGGTTCGGTCATGGGGGCACACGCCTCCTGTCGAAATCCGTAACAGGATTGGCGCATGGCTTGACCGACTTCGACGATAATCGGCTGGGCGGTCGACCGCCAGTCGGCGCGTCGGCCCTTGGCCGAGCCGCCGCTGCGGTGGGGCACGCACTCGTTTGATCCGCCGGGCGGCGGGGCATCTGCTCGGACAGCGTGAACACCACGCCCCGGCTCGGGATGCGCCGATGGCAGCTCAGAAGCGCGGAGCCGGGTTTCGGCCGCACCGACAGCGGAGGTGGGAGGCACCGATGCCAGCAGGATCAAGCCCGAAGAGAGAACGACAGTACGAGCACATCAAGGAGAGCGCGCAGCAGCGGGGCGCCTCCTCCGGCCGGGCGAAGGAGATCGCGGCCCGCACGGTCAACAAGGAAAGGGCCCGCTCGGGTGAGTCCCGAACGGCGAGCCCGTCCTCCCGGAACGATGTGTCGTCCGGGCACCGTGGCGGTAAGCGCTCCCACAGCGGCGCCCAGGGTCGCACCAAGGAGCAGTTGTACAACGAGGCGAAGCAGCGCGGCATCAAGGGCCGCTCGTCGATGTCGAAGAGCGAGCTGGAGCGGGCCCTGTCGAAGTAGCGACGGGGGGTCCTGGCCCCGACACGGCTCAGACGGGCCCCAGCAGGGCGGCCAGCGCGTCGTCGCCCTGGCCGAGCTGCGCCTCACCCGTCGCTGGCGCGATCAGGAACCGTCGGCAGCCGTCGAGTTCCACGTACCGGTCGGGGCCTGCCCCGTCGAGGGGGCGTAGCACCGCGAAGCGGGACGCGGGGGTGGCACAGTCGACGACCGCCCGGCGGTTGGACAGCGCCCGGAGCACGCCCGCCTGGCGCTCGGTCGGCAGCGGCCCGCCGTACACGAAGTCGCCCGCCGGTTTGTCGCCGTCCTGAAGCGACGCGGGCACCTCGTAGACGCAGAGGCGCAGCGGCGCGGCGGCCGGCCGGGTGGCCGGCCCGACCGGCCCGGGGCGACTGTTCCGGGTCTCCACCGACACCATGTCCGTCCACTGCTGCGCGCATCCGGCGGTCTCGGCGGACGGCGATTCGAGCTGCCGGATGATACGGGTGTCCACAGTGGTCCACTGCGGCTCGGCCAACGCGGCGATCACCTCGGCGCGCGGCTTGCCGCAGGAGTCCGTCGGGATGTGGGGCCGCAGCCACCGCCCCCGGTCGTCCAGCAGGGCCAGCCATGGCGGGATGACCATCTCGAGGGTGCAGGCGACCTCGCCGCCGGTCTGCTCGGTGGGCAGGCGCAGCGCGGTGAGCAGCGGCGTGATCGCCTCGGCGCGTCGTTCGGTGGCGATCTGCTCCTTGCCGCCGTTGCGGCCGGGCCGAATCTCCCGCCCACAGATCACGGCCGCGACCGGGGTGAACGTGGGGTCGATACGACCGATGGTCGGCTCGTTCACGGTCGGCGGCGACGCCTCAATGATCATCTCGCCGGCCCGTGGTGCCTCCTTGGCGCAGGAGGTCCACCCATCGACGATCTGGGCAAGAGCGGGCTCACCGGTCCCCGGCGGCACGGTCTCCGTGCCACCGCAGCCACTCAGTGCCATGCCGAGCAGTGCCACCGCCAGTACCGTCCGGGACGAGCGCATCCGGCTCACCATCCTTCCACCCGAGGATGAGACGGGCGACGGGCGCGTCCGGTTCCGGCCGGCCGGCCGGAGGCGTGACGAGGGTGACCGCCGGGGACGTCACCGGCTGGGCCGAGGGCGTCCGCCGGCAGAATGGCCGAATGGCACACCTGGGACTTGTCGCGCTGCTGGTCAGGGAGTACGACGAGGCGATCGACTTCTACGTCGGCGACCTCGGTTTCGAGCTGCTGGAGGACACCGCCCGACCGGACGGCTCACGCTGGGTGGTGGTCCGCCCGGCGGGGGCCCGGGAGACGGCAGTGCTGCTGGCCCGGCCGAGCAGCGCCGAGCAACGGGCCCGGGTCGGCGACCAGACCGGCGGCCGGGTCGGGCTGTTCCTGTACACGGAGGATTTCGCCCGGGATCACGCCCGAATGGTGGCGGCCGGGGTGCGTTTTCTGGAGGAGCCGCGGCATGAGGCGTACGGTTCGGTAGCGGTGTTCGTCGATCTCTATGGCAACCGATGGGACCTTCTCCAACCCCGCAGCACAGAGTGACACATTAGCGACACTCCGCACACTAAGGGTCATCCGATGTCCCCCGACATGCTATTGTCCGATGTCGATCTACGCCGTGTGGACCCGGACGGGTCGTTGTCGGAAGGACACTTCCCGATGCCGGCCGTTGCCACTCCAGCCGTGCCGCCGCCCACGTTGGACAATCCGGCCGGCGGGGCCCTGGGCCTCATCTTCACCACGCTGCCGGCGTTGCTGCGGCTGACCTGCGGGCTGTTCGGCGCGGCGGTGGCCGTGTCGGTGCAGACCCCGCCGGTCGAGCAGGCGGTGTTGCTACCCGCTGTGGCAGTGCTGACCGGCTGGTCCCTCTGGTACGCACACCGCGCGTTGCGCCACGGCATCGGCCCCGCCCTCGTCGCCGGTGACGTGGCGGTCACGGCGCTGGCCTGCCTCCTCATCCCCGTGCTGGTGGCGCCCGAGGTGCTGCCCGGCGAGGGCAGCTGGATCGCCGTGCTGGCCAGCACCACAGTGATCAACGCGCAGGCCACCGCCCCGGGACGCTGGTCGATCCCTGCCGGGCTCCTCGTGATCGCCACCTACGTGACCGGGGCGCAGGCGGCCGGCAACCCCACCGAGGCTCGGGCGCACGCGGCCACGCTGCTGGCGCAGACCGCCTGCACGGCGATGATGGCGGCGGTCATGCGTCGACGCATCGGCCGGGCGGACCGCGCCTTCGCCGAGCACCAGCGGCTGACCCGGCAGGCGTTGGTGGCACGTGCCGCCCGCGAGGCCGAACGCCAACAGAACCGCGATCTGCACGACACGGTGCTCGGCACGCTGACCATGGTGGGGCTGGGCGCGGTGGCCGGGCCCACGACTGCCTTCCGGGACCGGTGCGGGGCCGACCTGCGTACCCTCGTCTCACTCACCGACGTCGGCCCGGTGGCCGGCGACGGCCCGGTGCCGCTCGACGGACGTCTGCGGTCGGTGGTCGGCCGGCTGCCCGAGCTCGCGGTACGACTGGACCTGGCGTCCTGCGCCGTCCCCGTGGGTGTGGCCGACGCGATCGGCGAGAGCGCCTACGCGGCGCTGTCCAACGTGGTCCGTCACGCGCCGGGCGCCGCGGCCACGCTGCGGCTGGCCCGGGACGCGATCGGCGTCGTGGTCGAGGTCGTCGACGACGGCCCCGGCTTCGACCTGGCCACCGTCCCACCGCACCGGTACGGGTTGCGCGAGTCGATCCGCGGCCGGATGGCGACGGTCGGCGGGCGGGCCGACGTGCACTCGACGGTCGGCGCGGGCACCCGTATTCGACTGGAGTGGCCCGGTGTCGGCTGACCTGAACGCCCCGGCGCACTCCGCTGACGCCCCGGAGGCACCGGCCCGGCCGAGTGTTCCGACGCCCCGGGAGCCGGTCTCCGCCGCGGCGCTCGCCGCGCCGGCCGCCGTCGCGCACGCGTCCGACCGGGGTGCCCGGATCGCCGCCGTCGCCATCGCGTTGGCCTGGCACGTCGCTATCGCGCTGCCGGCGGTGCTGTCCGCCCGCGCGGAGTTCGCCGCGCCGGCGGTGGTGCTCGGCGCCTGGATACTTGTCGCCGTGGCCGGCGCGGTGGCCGGGGTACGGCTGCTGCAGGGCTCGCCGCTGCCGCCGTGGCCGCTGGCCGGGCTGCTGCTGGTCGTCGACGCGGCCGTCTTCGCCGCAGCCGGTGAGCGGCAGTTGTTCACCGCCGCCAACTGGGTGTGGGGAACGCTCGGCTGGTTCTTCGTGCTGGCGGTGTGGGGTCGACGCGTCGTGGGGCTGATCGCGCTCCTCAGCACGCACGCGTTGATCGCCCTGGTCGCCGTGCTCGGGCACGGCCCCGACCCGGCCGACGTGGCCCGCTACGTGATGTACGTCTACGGCACGTTCTCGCTGCCGGTGGCGGTCTTCGTGGGCAGCACTGTCATCGTCGGCCTGGCTCGGGAGCGGGCCGCCGTGTCGGCCGCCGGTCACGCGATGGCCGCGGAGCGGGATGCCGCCGAGCGTGGCCTCCGGGAACGCCGGGAACGGCTCGCCCTGGTCAGCACGGCGGCCGGGCGGGTCCTCGGAGACCTGGCCGCGGGCCAGGCCGACCCGGACGACCCGGAGGTGCAGCGCCGCTGCGTGCTGGCCGCGGCCCGGCTGCGCCGGCTGATCGCCGAGTCCGACGATGTCCCCGACCCGCTGTTGCACGAGTTGCGAGCCGCCGCCGACCTGGCGGAACGCAACGGTCTACCGATCGACCTGGTCACCATCGGCACCCCGCCGCCGCTGCCGGTGGAGGTCCGCCGCCGGCTGGCCGACCCACTCACCGGCACCCTCGCCGACGCCCGGGGATGGGCGCGACTGACAGTGGTCTCCGGCCCGGACGAGGTGGTGGTCAGCCTCGTCACGCCGGACCGGGAGGGGCCGGAGGCGACCGGCCCGCCACCCGGCGAGCACGAGGACGGGCCGGTGCAGTACCTCTACGAACGGGACGGGAACATCAGATGGGCGCAGACCCGGTGGCGGCGGTGACCGGCGATCGGCCGGTCGGGGTGGCGATCGTCGATGATCACCCGGTGGTGGTCGAGGGGGTCCGTGCCTGGCTCGCCAGCGAGCCGCGCCTGACGGTGCTCGCCACCGGCGACGACCCGGACGAGGTGCTGCGGGCGGCGCCGAACGCCGACGTCGTCCTGCTCGACCTGCGGCTGCACGGGCGGATGGCGTTGGACAAGTTGGCCGAGCTGAGCGCCGCCGGGCGGCGGGTGGTGGTCTACTCCGAACACACCGATCCACAGACGATGCTCGCCGCGCTGGACGCCGGGGCGGTGGCGTTCCTGGCCAAGCACGAGGGTCGGGAGCACTGCGTGGAGACGGTGCTGGCCGCCGCGAGCGACCGCCCGTACGTGCCGCCGGCGCTGGCGGGTGCGATGGTCGGCGACCCACGGCCGGACCGGCCGATGCTGTCCGACAAGGAGCGTGAGGCGCTGCTGCTCTGGTTCCAGTCGATGTCCAAGGCGTCGGTGGCTCGGCGGATGCAGATCAGCGAGCACACGGTGAAGCAGTACGTCGACCGTGCGCGGATCAAGTACACCCGGGCGGGGCGGCCAGCCGCCACAAAGGCGGCGTTACTCGCCCGCGCGATCGAGGACGGTCTCGTCCGCCCGGAGGAGATCGGCATCTACCGGTCACAGGCGACACACGACCGGACGACCCCCTAACAGGCGTCATGACAGGGGCGCTCCGGTCCGCCAGGCTTCAGTACACAGCCAGCTGACCGGAAGGTCGTGACGATGCACGCCGACACGTCCCCCTTCTTCATCGGTCCCCACCGGTTCGACGCCCCGGACGACGATGTGGGCCCGACCCTGGACCGCCGCTACGACCTACGACCGAGGCCCGATGAGCGGGTGCTCGGACGACACCGGCTGCTGGTCGCGGGCTACCTGCTCGGGCCGAGCGAGGTGCGCTGCCGTTGGCAGCTGCCCGAGCCGGTCGCGGTCACCGTCACCGATCAGCGAATCTGCTGGGTGGGCAGTGGCTCGCAGCTGTCGCTTGTCGCCGGCAGCACGCGCCGGACCCGGCCGCCCGCTCGGCTCAACGGCCTGATGACCGGCCAGATCCGCTGGCAGTGGCCATCCCGGTTGGAGTTGCCGGCGACCGAGCAGGACACACCCGCGCAGCTGATGATCGTCTGCGACGCGCTGCGCACCATTCAGCAGCCGGCGTTGGCCCTCAGCGGAGCGGCCGCCGAGGTCGTGGCGCTGGGCCGGCAGGTCCGCCGGGCGGTGGCCATGTTCCGGCTCACCCGTCCACAACTCGTCGACCTCTCGGCCCAGGAGCGCGACGTGCTGCTGCTGCGCGCCGGCCCGGGTCTGCTCGCCGGCGACACCCGGATCACGCTGCCCGGCTCGTTGCCGGTGGAGTTCTTCTCCCGGGACGACTACTACCGCTCAAGACCGGAACCGACCTTCTGGGGCGGGTTCACCGGCGGCGCAGCATCCGGGCATCGGTGAAGCCGACCGCCCGCGCCCCAGGGCGTCAGGCGCTGGGGGTGCGCTGCTCGGCGGCGGCGTCCAGGGCGGCGGCCTCCTCCGGCGTGGGCGCGCTGCCGCCCAGGTGCGCGGGCTGCCACCAGGTGTCGTCCGGGCCGGCGGGAGTGTCCGGATAATCCCGCTGCGCCCGCTCGACGAGGGCGCTGAGCCGGGTGGTCAGCTCGGCTGCCAGCACGTTCGGGTCCGGGAAGTCCGCCGGGCTGATCGGCTCGCCGATCAGGATGGTGATCGGCGTGTGCCGGCGGGTCAGGGTGCGCGGGCGGCCCTTGGTCCAGAGGCGCTGGGTGCCCCACAGAGCGACAGGCAGCACCGGCACCTTCGCCGAACGGGCCATCCGGACCGTGCCGCTCTTCAGCTCCTTGACGGTGAACGACCGGCTGATCGTCGCCTCCGGAAAGACGCCGACGACCTCGCCCTGCTTGAGCGCACCCACGGCGGCGCGGAACGAGGCCGCGCCGGCCTGCCGGTCCACCGGAATGTGCCGCATGCCGCGCATCAGCGGGCCGGAGATCTTGTGCGTGAAGACCGAATCCTTGGCCATGAACCGAACCATCCGACCCGACGCGTTCGCACCCAGACCGGCGAAGATGAAGTCGAGATAGCTGACGTGGTTGCTGGCCAGCACCGCCCCGCCCGTGCGGGGTACGTGGTGGGCGCCCTCGATGGTGATCTTCAGGTCGAGGACCCGGAACAGCGTCTTGGCGGCGGCGATAACGGGCGGGTACACGAGCTCCGGCATTCGCAGAATCTACCCTGACCGGCTGGAGATCGGCTTGGGTGGCGAACCGGCGGCGGCGCGGGCGGCACGCCACCACCGGTTCGGTGCTGGCATCCGTCAATCGGTGAGGTTGTCCAGGTCAAGTCGACCCCTGGCGAACGCGTCCACGCGGCCCCAGCGACCCGGGATGTCCAGCACCTCGATGCGACCCATCCCCACCGGCAACCGTGGCTCGACCGCCAGGTGACCCTCGTGGGGCTCCAGACCGAGCATGGTGCGCAGCAGCAACAGCGGCGCACCCGTCGACCAGGCCTGCGGGCTGCACGCCGTCGGGTACTCCACCGGGAACTTGGTCAGCTCCCGCGGGTAGCCGCCGAACGCCTCCGGCAACCGGCCGTTGAAGTACGTGGCCGCGTCCAGGATGCCGTTGGCGATGGTCGCGGCCTCCTCGGCGAAGCCGTAGCGGCGCAACCCCCAGGCGATGAACGAGTTGTCGAACGGCCAGATCGTCCCGTTGTGGTAGCCGATGGGGTTGTACCGTGCCTCCCCCTCGGCGAGCGTGCGCACCCCCCAGCCGGAGAAGAGCCGCGGCCCGACCAGGTGCGCCGCGAGCTTCTCCGCCCGATCGGGTTCGACGATCCCGCTCCACAGCAGGTGGCCGATGTTGGAGCTGAGGATGTCGCACTGGCGGCCGTTCGGGTCCAGGGCCAGGGCGAAGTACTCACCGTCGTCCACCCACCAGTCCCGGTTGAACCGCTCCTTCAGCTCCGCCGCCTCCCGCTCCAACTGGTCGGCGAACCCCGGGTCACCCCAGAACTCGCGCGCCAACCGTGCCGCGCGGACCTTCGCGTCGTACGCGTACCCCTGCACCTCGCAGGTGGCCCGTGGGAACGGTGGCAGCGTGCCGTCCGAGTAGGAGATCGAGTCCCAGGAGTCCTTCCAGCACTGGTTCTCCAGGCCGGTCTCGGTGTTGCGTCGCTCGTACCAGATGTAGCCGTTGCCGACCAGGTCGGCGTAGTTGTCGATCCACCTCAGCGCGGCCCGGGACTCCTGCTCCAACTCCTTGACCAGCGCGACGTCCCCGCTCCACCGCTCGTACTCGTCGAGCAGCACGATGAACAGCGGCGTCGCGTCCACCGAGCCGTAGTACGGCGAGTGTGGTTGCTCCTCGAAGGCCGCGGTCTCGCCGTAGCGCATCTCGTGCAGGATGCGCCCCGGGTCCTCGTCCCGGAAGTCGTCGAACCGGCTGCCCTGCAGCGACGCCAGGATGCGCAGCGTCGTCTTCGACAACTGCGGTGTGAACGGCAGTGTCTGCAGGCAGGTGAGGATGCTGTCCCGGCCGAACATGGTCATGAACCAGGGCAGACCGGCGGCGGGCAGGGTGGCGCCGCCCAGTGACAGCGGCGAGAAGCGCAGTGCCGCCAGGTCGATCAGGCTGCGCCGGTACGTGCTGGCCACCCGGCCGTGCTCACTGTTGACCTTGGGCGCGTCGGCGATCCACCTCTCCAGGTCGTGTTGGAGAGCGAGCCGCTCGGTGCCGTGCGTGCGCAGCCCGAAACGCAGGTCCCGGCCGCCGGGCCCGACCGCGCGGGTCTGCACGTCGATCGAGGCTTCCCACTGCTCGTTGGGCTCCAGGTGGACTGTGTACGCGAAGCCCTTGCTGTCGTACCGGGCCGACATCGACGACGAGATCACCGTCTCCCGCCGGAAGTTTCCCCGCCGGTACCCCAGCCGCAGCCGGTCCGACTCCACCTCGGTGTAGATCTCGCCCTTCTTGTTCAGGATCTCGTCCTTGACCTGGAACAGGTCGGCGAAGTCCGACGCCGCGTCCATCCGGACTTCCAGGTCGACCGGCTTCTCGTCGTGGTTGAGGATGGTCAGCTGCTCACAGAAGCTGCCGCCCACCGCGCGCTCCCGGATGATCGACAGCTTCGCGTCCACGTAGTGCGTGGCCATCCCCGGGACCAGGAAGAATCGCGACTCGAAGTACTGCAGGTCGTCGAAGGAGAGCGAGTTGAGTCGCTCACCGTTGACGGTCAGCACCCAGGTCGACAGGAACCGGGTGTCGATCGAGAAGAGCCCGGTCGGCTCATTCGGCGTCGCCTCGATGTCACCGGTGTCCTCGCAGACGACGAACGTGTTGCCGTCCAGGATCCGGATCGTATTGCTCTGCCCCATCAGTGCACCTCCCCGGCGAAACGCCGGCGCGGCCCACGGGCGTCCGGGGAACCCGGGAAGATCCGCTCCACCTGTACGACGAGACGAGCGTCGCCCGACACCGTCATGTCCCCCCGCAACAGGGCGGCCAGGCCGTGCTCGCGCCCCGAAGCGATGTCGTCGAAGAGGACCGGGCTCGCGCCGATCACCGTGTCGGCCTCCTGGTCCTCCTGGCTGACGTTCAGCCGGCCGTGATCGATCCTCAGCAGCCAGTGCCGGGTCTGCGCCCCCTCGTGCAGGTCGATCCGCAGCGTCCCGGAGGTCTTGGCCAGCAGGGGTTCGTACCCCCTACGGTCCAGGTCCTCGAAGAACCTCGTGGTCGCGTCCACCATCGGGTCCACTCCTCCCAGTTGCCGGGCCGGGGATCCCACCCACCGCGCTCGCGTCGCGCGGACGGCCGGCGTTGCACGTCCCCGCACGGGTCCCCGCCGGTCCCCCGGCCAACCTCGCCCATATCGGGTGAGCGCCGAAAAGGGCCCCGGACGCCACAGCGCCGGCCCTCCCCGCAGGGAAGGCCGGCGCATGCCGCGGCGGACGGTCAGTTGTTCGGGTCGTCGGCGCTGATGTCCGCCAGGACCGACTGCGGTTCGCGCTCGACCGCGAGGTCACCCATCGAAATCAGCCCGATCAGGCGGCCGTCGTCGATCACCGGGAGCCGGCGTACGGCGTACGTCCGCATCAGGTCCGCGGCGGCCACGGCATCGTCGTACTGACTCACCGTGATCACGTCGCGAGTGGTGATCTGGTTCAACCGGGTCGAGCCCGGGTCCATGTTCTCCGCGACACCTCGGACCGTGATGTCCCGGTCCGTGACGATGCCGACCACACTGTCGCCGTCGGTCACCACCACATCACCAATCGCGCTGTCACGCATCTCCTGCGCGGCTGCGATGAGCGTGTCATTGCCGTCCATCGTCACCAACCGGGTCGTCATGAACTCTCCGACCGTTGTCATGGTGCTCCCCTCTCGGTGTCGGCACGCCCCGTCTACCCGCCGCCCGGGAGGGGGTAACGCCGACGGCCGCTGCCTATCCGCGCGGATGCCGTAGGCGTCGTAGCTCGTACAGCCCGCTGCTGGTCAGGCTGTAGAACGCCGGTAGCAGCAAAAAGATCACCAGTGCGAACAGCGGGCTGGCCAGGAATCCGACGAGGATCGCCAACACGTACCCCAGCAGGCCGATCGCGGCCCTCGCCCGTTCGACCGGAAAGAACCGACGCGGCACCGTCTGGTCCAGCAGATCGTGATGCCGGGCGAGGTAGTGGTACAACCCCAGCCAGCTCACCGAGACCAGCACGCCGACCAGACCGTAGACGACCACACCCGTCCGCTGGTCCGCCTGGTCGCCGTCCCGCATGGCCTGCGAGACGACCGAGGTGGCGAACGGCAGCAGGGCGGTGCTGAACAGCACCCCGAGGTTGTACCACTGGAGGGCCTTTCCGCTGCTCTCCACCCGGTTGAAGGCGGCTCGGTGGTTCAGCCAGTTCACCGCCACGTACAGATACGACGTGACATAGGCGAGGTACGCCGGCCACTGCTCGACCAGTGCGTGCAGCAGCTGACCGCGGCCGACCCGGGGAGGCTGGAGGTCGAGCACCAGCAGCGTGATGATGATGGCGAAGACCCCGTCGCTGAACGACAGCAGCCGGGAGGTTTCCCGCCGCAGGGTCGGGCCCGCGGGGCCGGTCCCGTCGCTGCTCGTGCCGGCGCCCATCGCCCACCCCCTCCCCCGAAGTCCCGCAACGACAAAGCAGGGCGGTATACCCGCTGACGGGCGGTATAGGCGCACCCGTCTACGGGCGGCGCGCGTCGGCCTCGCTGCCTACCGTGGGCGGATGACGACGGGCGAGAAGGAGCTGCGGGAACTGGTCGCCGGCAGCGGTTGGCTGACCCGGGCACTGACCGTGGTGCGTGACTCCGGGCTGCCGGACGCCTGGATCGGCGCGGGGGCCCTGCGCGACCTGGTCTGGGGCGAGCGGTACGGCGACGGGTTCGACCCGGCGCAGGTCCGGGATGTGGACGTGGTCTTCTTCGACCCGGCGAGGCTGACCTCCGTCGACGACGACCGGGCCACCGCCCGACTGACGGAGATGTGGCCGCAGCCGCCGTGGCAGGCACGCAACCAGGCGGCGGTGCACACCTGGTACGCGGCCAAGTTCGGTGGTGACCCGATCGAGCCGTACCGCAGCGTGGCCGAGGCGGTCGCCACCTGGCCGGAGTACGCGACAGCGGTGGCCGTCCGCCTGGACTCGGCCGACCGGCTCAAGGTCTGCGCCCCGTACGGCCTGACAGATCTGCTGGGCGGGGTGTGGCGGCACAACCCGGCCCGGGTGGACGTGGCCCGGTCCCGACAGCGGTTGGCCCGGCACCGGCCGGCGCAGCGTTGGCCCGGTGTGACAGTGATCGAGCCGGGCTGACCGGCTCCGGGCGGGTCAGCCCCGGGGCGGAATCCCGTAGATCCGTTCCACGTGCAGGCGCAGCACGACTCGTCCCTCGTCGACCATGGCCCGGCGGTACTCGTCCCAGTCGGGGTGTTCGCCTCTCAGCCCCCGGTAGAGCGCCACCAACTCCTCGACCGTCTCGTCGCCGAGTTCGGCGGACGGCGGGGTCAGCTCGGCGCGACCCTCGACCACCGCGTACGCCCAGCCATCCTCGCTGCTGACGTGGAAGCTGGCACGTGGGTCCCGGCGCAGGTTGGCGGTCTTGGCCCGACCGTCGGTGACCGAGACCCGGATCAGGCCCGCCTCCCGGTCGAAGGAGTAGACCACCGTGGAGAGCTGCGGCCGCCCGTCCCGTTTGATGGTGGCGAGCACGCCCATGGAGCGGGCGGCCACCAGATCGGTCAACGCCTGCTGGGTGCGGTCATCCGGCATGGTGTCCTCCAGGTTGGACGATCGTCTCCGGCCCATCCAAGCACGACCTGCCGGCCGTCGCGGGCGACCACCCGGAACGGCACCGAGCCCCCGCCGACGGACGGCGAGGGCTCGGTGTGTTGGCGACCGCGACTGGTCAGCGGCGTTCGGCGGCGACCAGCTCGGCGAGTTGCACCGCGTTCAGCGCGGCGCCCTTGCGCAGGTTGTCGTTGGAGCAGAACAGGGCCAGCCCGTACTCCACGGTCTCGTCGGCGCGGATCCGGCCCACGTAGGTCGGGTCCTGGCCGGCGGCCTGCAACGGCGTCGGGACGTCGGTCAGTGCCACCCCGGGCGCGTCGGCCAACAGCTCGTGCGCGCGTTGCGGGGTGAGCGGCCGGGCGAACCGGGCGTTGATCTGCAGCGAGTGCCCGGTGAAGACCGGCACCCGGACGCAGGTGCCGGAGACCTTCAGGTCGGGGATCTCCAGGATCTTGCGGCTCTCGTTGCGGAGCTTCTGCTCCTCGTCGGTCTCGAACGAGCCGTCGTCGACTATCGAACCGGCCAGCGGGAGGACGTTGAAGGCGATCGGCTGGGTGAACGAGCGCGGCGCGGGGAACTCCACGGCCGACCCGTCGAAGGCCAGCCCGGCGGCGTGCTCGGCCACCTTGCGGACCTGCTCGTCCAGCTCGGCGACGCCGGCCAGCCCGGCGCCGGAGACCGCCTGGTAGGTGGAGACGACCAGGCCGACCAGGCCAGCTTCGGCGTGCAGCGGACGCAGCACCGGCATCGCGGCCATCGTGGTGCAGTTGGGGTTGGCGATGATGCCCTTCGGGCGGTCCAGGGCGGCGTGCGGGTTGACCTCGGCGACCACCAGCGGCACCTGCGGGTCCATCCGGAACGCCGACGAGTTGTCGATCACCACGGCGCCGGCCTCGGCGACCCGGGGCGCCAACTCCAGGGCGGTGCCCTTACCGGCCGAGAAGAGCACGATGTCCAGCTCGGAATAGTCTGCGGTCGCGGCGTCCTCGACGGTCACCTCGCCCTCGCGCCACGGCAGCGTACGCCCGGCGGACCGCGCCGAGGCGAACAACCGCACCTGCTCCGCCGGGAACTCCCGTTCCGCCAGCACCTGCCGCATAACGCCACCGACCTGGCCGGTGGCCCCCACAATGCCGATCCTCATGCCCGGAGGCTACCGACCCCACCCCCGAAACCGGGACCCCTTTCCCACCCCCCGGGTCCCACCTCACACCCCCACCCCGCGCCCCTTCCCCAACCCCTCCCCCCGTCGATCATGAAGTTGTTGCCGCGACACGCCGTGGCAAGTGACAACAACTTCATGATCAACGGGTGGGGGCGGGGTGCGCGGCCGGGTGGGGGTCGGGGTTAGGGGAGGAGGGTTCCTAGGGCTGTGGACTCCAGGTCGTCGCGGATTACCGCGGCATCGCCCTCGATGACCAGGGTGAGGGCCTCCGGGTGCAGGTGGGTGGCTGCCGCCGCGGAGACCTGGTCCACGTCGGCGGAGAGCAGCGACTCGCGCAACCGGGCGTGGTAGTCGTCCGGCAGGTCGTGCACCACCAGGGTGGTCAGCGCCGACGCGATCGCCCGGGGGCTCTGCAACTCGACCGAGAGCTGCCCGGCCCGCCAGGAGCGGGCCACCTCCAGCTCGTCCTCGGTCACCCCGATGGCCTGGGTACGGGTGATCTCGCCCACCGCCTCGACCAGGGCCGGCGCGGTCACCGCCGTCTGCACGCCCGAGCTGACCGCGAACCGGCCGAACCGCCGCGACGCGGCGAAGTCACCCCGGATGCCGTAGGTGTAGCCGTGCACCTCGCGCAGCAGGTGGTTGAGCCGGGACGTGAACGCCCCGCCGAGCACCGTGCCGGCGAGCGTCATCGGCACGTAGTCGGGGTGCGCCCGGTGTGGTGACGGGTGGCCCAGCCGCAGTGTGGACTGCACCGACCCGGGCCGGTCCACCAGGATGATCCGTCGACCGGTGTGCAGCGGCACCTCGATGGGGCCGCCCCGCTCGGCGGGGCCACCACCGGTGCCGGCGAACGCCGCGGCGGCCAGGGCGTCCAGGTCGATGCGTTCCAGGTCACCGGCGACGATCAGCGTGCCGGGGCGCAGGAACCACTCGGAGTGGAAGACCGTCACGTCCTCCACGTCCAACCCGGCGACCGACTCCGGGTCGCCGTGCATCGGCCGTCCCCAGCGGTTCTGCGCGCCGAACAGGTCGGCCCGCAGCGCGGCGTCGGCGCGCGGGCCGGGGTTGGCCCAGTCCATCCGGAGCGCGGTCGCCTCGTCGTCGCGGACCCGGCGTACGTCGGCGGGGTCGAGCCTGGGCGTCCGGACCGCCTCGGCGAGCAGCTCCACGGCGGCGCTCAGCCGGTCCACCGGAATCACCACGCTGGCCTGGAACGAGTCCCAGTCGAGGCCGGTCGACAACGCGGTGCCGAGCCCTTCGACGGCGAGCGCGTACGCGGCGGCGTCCCGCTGCGCGGTCCCCTCCTCCAACGCCTTGGCCAGCACACCGGACAGGCCCTCCTTGCCGACCGGCTCCTGGCCGGCGCCCACGTCGAGCAGCAGCAGGGCCACGGCGAGGTTCTGCCCCGGCAGGTGCGCGGCGACGACCTGACCACCGGCCACGGTGCGGCGGACCACCGGCGGGAACCGGTACGGGCGGGCGGCACCCGGCCCGGGACGGTCGGCGATCAGCGTCATGAGGTCTCCTCGGGCAGGTAGGTCAGGGTCACCCGGTCGGTGGTGAGCACGTCGGCGGCGGCCTCGGCGATCTGCTCGGCGGTGACCGCGAGCAGGGCCGGCAACTGGTCGGCGATGCGGGCCGGGTCACCGAACTGCGTGGTGTACCGGCCGAGCAGGTCCGCGCGGCCGTCGACAGTGGACAGCTGACGCCACCACCCGGTGCTGAGCAATGCCTTGGCCCGGTCCAGCTCGGCGGCGGTGACCGGCACGGTGGCCAGCTCGTCGACGACCTCGGCCAGCCCTTGGGCCAGCCGCTCGGCGCTCACTCCGGGACGGGCGGTGGCGGTGGCGATCAGCGGCGCCGGGGCGTGGGCGAGGTCCACCCCGTACGCCCCGACCAGGTCCGGCTGTGCGATCCGCTCGCCGTCGGCGAGGCGCTGGTAGAGGCGGCTGCCCCGGCCGCTGCCGAGGACCGTGGCGAGCACGGTGATCACGTTGTATTCCGGGCTGCCGAACGGGTAGCTGCGGTGGGCGATGTACACCCGCGGCGCCGGCACGTCGGCGCTGACCGACTCCACGGCCGTCTGCCCGGTGGCGGGGACGCTGCGGCCGTCCGGCGCCGACGGGATGTCGTCACGGGCGGGCAGCGCGCCGAAGTACTTGTCGGCGAGCGCGAACACGTCGGAGGCGGTGGCGTCGCCGACCACGGTGAGCACCGCGTTGTTCGGCGCGTAGTAGGTCTGGTGGAACGCCTGGAAGGTGGCGAGGTCGGCGGCGTTCAGGTCGGCCATCGAGCCGATCGTCGCGTGGTGGTAGGGGTGCGCCGGCGGGTAGAGCAGCGGCAGCAACCGCAGCCAGGCGTCCCCGTACGGCACGTTCTCGTAGCGCTGCCGGCGCTCGTTCTTGACCACGTCCCGCTGGTTGTCCAGCGTCTCCTGGGTGAGGGCGGGAACCAGGCCGCCCATCCGGTCGGCCTCCAACCAGAGCGCCAGCTCCAGGTGCTCGGCCGGGACCGTCTCGAAGTAGTTGGTCCGGTCCGGGTTGGTGGTGGCGTTGAGCGAGCCGCCGGAGCCCTGGATCAGCTTCATGTGCTCGGTCTTCGCCACGTTCACGGAGCCCTCGAACATCAGGTGCTCGAAGAGGTGGGCGAAACCGGTCTGCCCGGCCGGCTCGTGCCGGGAGCCGACGTCGTACCAAAGGTTCACGGCCACGGCGGGCGCGGTGCGATCCTCGCTCACCACCACGCGCAGGCCGTTGTCCAGTCGGGACGTCTGAATGGGCCAGGGGTAACCGCTGTCGGGCATGCCCCCGACGCTATCCGATCTCGGAGGCGGAAAGGTGACGTGCGGTCGGTCGGCGAGCCGACCTGGGCGGCATCGGGGCCGCCGCGTTGGGTACCGGAGAGGAATGACCGTCACCCCACCGCCGTCCCGGTCCGCCGGCCGGGCCGCCACCGCCGTCGAACGCGCCAGCGCCGCACTTGGCCGGCTGCGCCGCGGCCGACTGCTGCATCCGACCGGTCGCTCGTTCGTCGGCGAGACGGTGATCTGGGGTACGCCCGGACCGCCCACCGGAGTCGCTCTGCTGGACGACCCCGGCCGGTACCGGACCACCGTCCGGCTCTCCAAGGGAACGCCCACGCCCGGCAGTTGGCCGGACGTCCTGGGCCTCGCGTTGCGCCTGCACCGCGACGGCGACCGGCCGTTCGACCTGTTGGTCAGCTCCAGCGGCGCGGCCCCGGTGCTGCGGAACCTGCCGCTGCCCCGACGCCGCTTCAGCGGCACGTACAGCACGATCACCTGCTACCGCGCGGGTCGACGCCGCCTCTGGCTGGCCGCGTTGGCCGACCCCGACTCGGCCGACCTCGGTCGCAGCCTGGCCACGGCGGCCGCCGCGACCCGGACGGACACCCCGCGCCTGGTGCTCGCGGTCGCGTCGGCAGTGGGGCCCTGGCGGCTGGTCGGTCAGGTCAGTCTCGGTGCTCAGCTCAGCGCCGAGGACGACGCGGCGCTCGCGTTCGACCCGGCGCGCAACCTGCCACCCGATCTGCGGGTGGCAGGTCCGCTGGCCTGGCTGCGCGACCAGACCTACCGGGGGTCGCGTCGGGCGCGCGGGGCGACCGCTCAGTCCGGTGGTTCGACGGCGGCCACGGTCTGATCCGAGGTACGACGTTCCAGCACCGTGTCCGGTGCGGCGTTCTGGTCCGCAGCGCGGATGTCCGACTCGGCGAGGATGGCCTCCGCCTGCGCCTCCGGGTCGTCGCTGCCCACCGCCGTCTCCTCGGGCAGGAGGTGGTGCGCGCGGGACTCCACCCGCTCCTGATCGCTCTGCTCGTGTGTCATGGCACCCCTGTTACCCCGACCTCGCTCTCGGCACGCGATGTTCGCCCCGCATCTTGGGACGACAGTCCGGGTGTCCGCCTCCGGTCGGGTACGCTGGCCCGGTGACGCGTTCCTATCGATGGTTTATGCGGCCGGCTCGCACGCCGGTGACTTCCCCATGAACTGACGTCACCACGGACCGAGCCGGCTGGGCAGGAGCTGTCGTTCCTGCCCTTTTGCGTACGAGCAGCCGGCTCGTCCCGGGCACCGGCCCCGGGCACGGTCGGCGGAAGGATGCCCACCGTGACGACCCCGGAGACCGATCGGGTCAGCGATCAGCGAATCGACCGTGTCGTGCCGCTGACCACGCCCGCCCTGCTGCACCACGAGTTGCCCCTGGACGCCCCGCTCGCGGCGGCGGTGCTGACCGGCCGTCGCGCGGTCGGTCGCGTACTGGACCGCGAGGACGACCGCCTGCTGGTGGTGGTCGGCCCCTGCTCGGTGCATGATCCGGCCGCCGCCCTCGACTACGCGCAGCGTCTGCGGACGGCAGCCGACCGGCTGGCCGACGACCTGCTGATCGTCATGCGGGTCTACTTCGAGAAGCCCCGCTCTACGGTCGGCTGGAAGGGCCTGATCAACGACCCGGGTCTGGACGGCAGCGGGGACGTCAACACCGGCCTGCGGCTGGCCCGGGCGCTGCTGCTCGACGTGCTCCGCCTCGGCCTGCCGGTGGGTTGCGAGTTCCTCGACCCGATCACCCCGCAGTACATCGCGGACACGGTGGGCTGGGGCGCGATCGGTGCCCGCACCGTGGAGAGCCAGGTGCACCGCCAGCTCGCCTCCGGCCTGTCCATGCCGATCGGCATGAAGAACCGCCCGGACGGCAGCATCGGCACCGCCGTGGACGCGATCCGCGCCGCCGGGGTGCCGCACGTCTTCCCCGGCATCGACTTCTCCGGCACCCCGGCGATCATGCACACCCGGGGCAACACCGACGGGCACCTGGTGCTGCGCGGCGGGGGCGGCCGGCCCAACTACGACGCCGAGTCGGTCGCCGGCGCGCTCGACCTGCTCCGCGCGGCGGACCTGCCGGAGCGGCTGGTGATCGACGCCAGTCACGCCAACAGCGGCAAGGACCACCGCAACCAGCCGCTGGTCGCCGCGGACGTGGCCGCGCAACTGGCCGCCGGTCAGCGTGGGATCACCGGCGTGATGCTGGAGTCGTTCCTGCTGCCCGGCCGACAGGAACTCGACCCGACCCGCGAGCTGGAGTACGGGCGTTCGGTCACCGACGCCTGCCTCGGCTGGGACGACACCGCCGAGGTGCTCGACCACCTCGCCTCGGCCGTGCGGGCCCGGCGGGCCACGCTGCCGACGACTGTGTGACCGCCAACACCTCAGCGCACGGAACACGAGCGGGGGTCGGCTCGTTGACAGGGGTGTCGGTGTGTCCAGTGTCCCCGGGCCTCACCTAAATAGCCTTCGCGGAATACCGTCCGGCTGGAGCCGCGTAGTGCCACTCGCCGAGAGGCGACCTGCACACCGACACCAGCGCCGCCCCCGGCCCACAAGGCCGGGGGCGGCGCTGTCTGTATTCGGCGAACACCAGCGGATCGGCCTGGCCGAGAGGGTCGAGCGACATCACCCTCGCCCTCCTTCGCCCCCGCTACGTCTTTGCCTCCCTTTGCTCTGCACCCGCCCACGCACCACCTACCGAGCGTGACTGTCGCCTGGGCGGGTGCAGAGCAAAGGAGGGTTCGCGGGGCTGTCGACCGAGAGCGCAGGCCGCCACCGGGGTGACGTTTGACCGATTCCGCCCCGGGTAGCTGATCGAGGTGACCGACGACGCATCCGTGGCCGGCGAGCCGGACACCCAGGCCCTCGACGACCTGCTCGACGACATCTTCCGGGCGCAGGAGCGGGTCACCCAGGCTGAGATCTACCGCCAGGCGGTGGCCGCCGAACTCCCGCCGGACCTGCTCGCCCGCATCGACGCGCTTCCCGAGGGCGAGTACTCGGTGGACGAGGCCAGCGACCTGCTGGGCGGTTCCATCGGGTGAGCTACCGCAGAAGGGACACCGACATGACGCACCACGAGGATCACGACGAGAAGGTGCCGGCGCTGGGTCAGCCGCCGAAGGGCCGGGACACCACGCCCGAGCCGGACTTCGCCAACGAGCACGACCGCACGGCTGTGGATCGGGACATCATCACCGGGGCGGACGAGGACGAACGGGAGCCGGAGTCGCCGCACGGTTGGTCCGGCATGCAGCGCTGAGGACGTACGAAAGGGGGGCCGGCGTGTGCCGGCCCCCCTTTTCGTGTCCTGCTCGTCAGTCGTCGTCGTGCCCGCCCTCGGCGGCCTGCTGCGCCGCCGCGTACGCCATCTGGAGGAAGTCGGACGCGGCGACCGCCGTCAGCGCGGTGGCCACCAGGCGGGTGAGCCGGGGCGCGAGCACCAGGCCGCCGGTCAGCCCGGTGGCCACCCAGACCGCCAGGCAGAACGGGCAGCTCAACAGCTCCCCGATGGCGTGCCGGGTCGGACTGCCCGAGTCGCGAACCTGCTCCATCACCTCGCCGCTGCCGATCGGGCGGTCGTAGCGGGTGAACGGCGCCCGCAGCGGGCTGGTCACCGCGTCCTTGGACAGCAACCGACTCAACTTGTGCGTGGCGATGGAGAGCAACACCACGTCGGACGGCGCGGGGCGCTCCGGCACCGGCCGACCGGTCGCCTTGACCAGGCCGGCGATAGCCCCGGTCACCCCGGCGTAGGCGCCCATCGCCACCAGGTAGCCGCCGAGCGGCCGGTGTTCGTGCGGCGCGTACGCCCGGCGCAGCCGGGCCGCCTTCTGTCGCAGGCCAGTGTCGCTCACCCGATCTCCTCACATGTCGTGGTGGTGCGGGAGTGGCGTCCCGCGCGGCCGGCTCAGCCGGCCTGGAGGTTGTCGGCGACCTCGCGTACCAGATTGGTGAGCGCTTCGTCGGCCAGTTGGTCCGGACCGGACCCGCCCGACCCGTCGGCCAGGTCGAGTTGGATCCGGGCGCCGCCGGAATCCGCCGGCTCGACCCGGATCTCGGCGGACCAGTCGTCGCCGTCGCCCCAGCGGGCGCGCAGCTCCTCACCGCTGATCTCGGCGGCGGGGCTGCCGTCGCCACGTAGTGGCTCCGGCAGCCAGGCCGAGGCCCGGTCGGGGTCGGTGGCCGTGCTGAAGACCACCTCGGGCGGCGCGGACATGCCACGCACGGCGCGCGCCGCCATCAGGCGTCCCGCAGGCGGCTGGGGTCGACCTCGCGACCCGGGTGGCGGGCCAGGTACTCGGTCTCCAGCTCCGCCGTGCGGCGCAGGTGGTTGGCGAGTGCGGAGTCCGCCGCGTGCCGCAGGGTGTCCAGGCGGGTGCGGTGCAGGCTGTGCATCTCGCGGATCAGGTCCTCGTCGGTCAGCTCCGTCGGGTCGATGCCGAGCAGATCGCCGTCGAGAGCGGAAGCGCCGGCCGGGTCGGCGAGCTGATCGCCGCCCCACTCGGGCACCCGCTGCTCCGGGCTCATATCCGCGCTGCCGCTGGACGCGAAACCGTCTTCACGTACCGATCCGGTCATGATCGCCCCCCTTGATCTCGTTTGGGCTGGCGTCTAGACGATTGCCCAGGCGTGGTGATGCCAAACCAAGCCGGCGAGGCGACAACTACGACACGGTGTCGGAGACCGGCAGCGCCCCCGGTACCCTCGATGCCATGAGGCGGCTCTGGACCCCGGCGTGGATCGCGCGCCACGTGGCCATGGTCGTGCTGGTCGTGGGCTTCCTCGGGCTGGGCTGGTGGCAGATCAGCCGGGCCACCGCCGGCAACAGCCTGAGCTGGGGGTACGCGGTCGAGTGGCCGATCTTCGCCGGCTTCGTGGTCTACGTGTGGTGGCGTGAGGTGAAGCTGGCCCGACGCCGGGCGGCGGAGGCCGACGCGCCGCCCGTGGATCCGGCCGTCGAGCCGGCGCCGGCGGTCACCAGCGGGTCCCGACCGGCGGTACGCCGACCGGTACGGGTGTCCCGGGTGCCGGCCGCCGGCGATGTCGTCGAGGACACCGACCTGGCCGCCTACAACCACTACCTGTCATGGTTGAACGCCAATCCGGGCGCCCGGCCCGGTGACTATCCCGGCTGAGCCGGGCTCGGAAGGACGGACGAAGGTGGGCGCTGCCCTTACCCGGTACCGCGTGATCGCCTGGATCGTGGGCGTGGTGCTGATCCTGCTGGTCGTGATCGGCATGCCGCTGAAGTACGCGTTCGACAACCCGGTCGTGGTGGAGACGATCGGGCCGGCGCACGGCTTCCTTTACATGATCTACCTGGTGGCCGCGTTCGACCTGAGCCGCCGAGCCGACTGGCCGCTGAAGCGGATGCTGCTGGTGATGCTGGCCGGCACGGTGCCGTTCGTCTCGTTCTACGCCGAGCGCCGGGTCAGCGCCTGGGTGGCCGCGCCGCAGGAGGAACGGACTCCGGAGCCAATCGCTCACTGAGCTTGCTGAACGGCCGGTGGGCCGACGCGAGTCCGGCGCCGGTCCACCGCGTGCCGGATCAGCGGTTGGGCCGCCACGGGTCCG
Organism: Micromonospora ureilytica; assembly: GCF_015751765.1. NCBI lineage: Bacteria > Bacillati > Actinomycetota > Actinomycetes > Micromonosporales > Micromonosporaceae > Micromonospora > Micromonospora ureilytica. Next base: position 6,851,337 of record NZ_JADOTX010000001.1, on the reverse strand, counting down.
CTGCGGCGAGCGGGTCGACCCAACCGCCGTAGCGGTTGACCTCCCTGGCCCGCAGCAGCGACCGGGTGACCTGGCCGAACTGCCGTTCGTCGTCGGCGCTGAACAGCAGCACCTCCGACCCTTGGTACCACCCCCACAGCTCGTGGGGCGGTGGGCGCCAGCGGTCCCCGACCAGTGCGAGAGCGGCCGGGAGCAGGAACACCGCGCCGAGGATCAGGTACGCCTCGGCGGTGAGGCGTTGCAGACCGCCGGTGAAGCCGAGGAGCACCCCCACACCGCCGAGCATGCTGGCGGTGATGACGACGGCCCGGACGGCGATCCGGTCGTGCGGGCCCCGGGTGGTGCGCAGATGGGTCAGGTCGGCGACTCGGTAACTGTTCCGACCGACTGTGAACCGGTCGACGGTCACGATGATGCCGGGCCGCGCGTACAGCAGGGTCGACCGGGCGCCCGGCACCGTTCGCGGCGGTCGCGTCTGTGCGCCTTCACGATTCACGGTTCCTCCCGCAGGGGACGGTTGGCCGAGTGGACCCGCCGGTGACAGTCATCGCTGTCTGTCGACGGGATTCCCGGCTCCGGACTTCATTGTGTTGCGGCACTGCCAGTCGACCTGGGCATTTACGGGCTCCCGACAGCTCGCCATGACGGGTGACATCGTCGAGAAACAGCATCCATTTCAGGTTTTATCGGTTATGGAGGCCAGGATTCCGGCGGCATACGCCCGGAACGACGAAGGTCGTATATCCGTCACTAGCTGGTGAAAGGGGCTATATTCCCCCGTCCGCAGGCGTCATCAGCCACCATGACGCCACCCAGCCCACGGGCACGACCCGCAACTCTTCCAACTTTCGCCCCTGCTTCAACTGCGAGCGACATCCGTCCCGGGTTAGGTTGGGCGAGCCGATCCGGCACAGTGCCGTCCGCCCGGATGGCCCCGGCCGGTGTCGTCGAGGGCGTCAGCAGCCCCGGCGGCCGTGGGAGAGGGGCCTTCCGCTCTTGTCATCCCTGAGAAATCTGCTGCGCACCGTGGCGCTGGTCGGCATGTCGGCCGCGCTGATCACCCCGACGGCGGTGGCCCAGGCCGAGCCGTCCCCCGCCGACCTGACCCGCCAGATCGAGACGTCCTCGGCCGAGCTGGAGCGGGTCGTCGAGTCGTACAACAAACTGCGTGAGGAGATCAAGACAAACGAGGCCTCCGTGGCCCGATTACAGACCCGCATCGGCCCACTCGAACAGCAGGTCGAGCAGAGCCGGGCCGACGTGGCCCAGCTCGCCTCCACCGCGTACAAGAGTGGCGGCCTGCGCACCGCGGAGGCCCTGCTGCGTTCCGGCGGCTCGGCCGCACTGCTGGACCGGCTCGGCACGATCGAGCAGTTGACCCGCCAGCGGCAGGAGAGCATCTCCGGCTTCACGGCCGACCAGCAGCGGCTGCTCGACGAGAAGACCCGCCTGGACGCGACACTGGCCCGGCAGGCCGCGCAGGCTCGCCAGCTCACGGCGGGCAAGAAGCAGATCGAGCAGGACCTGGCCAAGCTGTACGAGCTGCGCCGGCAGGCGTACGGGGCCGCCACCGAGCGACCCGAGCCCAAGGCGGCAGCGACCGAGGCGAAGAACGTGCCCGCCGTGTCCGGTGCTGCCGGCACGGCGGTGCGCTACGCGTTCGGCGCGATCGGCAAGCCGTACGTCTGGGCAGCCGACGGGCCGAACGGCTATGACTGTTCCGGCCTGACCTCGGCGGCCTGGCGGGCGGCCGGGAGGTCCCTGCCGCACAACACGCGGATGCAGTGGAGTGCTGTCGCCCACATCGGGCGGGGCGACCTACGCCCCGGCGATCTGGTCTTCTACAGCGGGCTCGGGCACGTCGCCCTCTACGTGGGCGACGGCCAGGTGATCGACGCGCCGAGCGCCGGTCGCAACGTGCTCAAGCGCGGCATGAACATGATGTCCATCCAGGGTTACGGTCGGGTTCGCTGACCGCGATCGGCAACGGCGAACGGCCGGCGTCCCCCTATCGGACGCCGGCCGTTCGCCGTCATTGCTACCAGGTCAGGCTGCCTGCAGCCCCTCTGCCCGGGCCAGCTCGCGGAGCCGGCCGAGGGCCTGGATCTCCAGCTGCCGGATCCGCTCGCGGGACAGCGAGAACCGGGACGCGACCTCGGTGAGCGAGTGCTCCCGGCCGTCCTCCAGCCCGTAGCGGGCCCGCATGATGCCGGCGGAGCGATCGTCGAGGTGGTTGAGCAGCCCTTCGATGCGCTGCCGCTCCAGACCGCTGAGGACGATGTCCTCCGGCGACGGCGCGTCACTGTCGGCGACCAGGTCCCCGAGGCTGGTGTCGCCATCGTCACCGACCGGGGTGTCCAGCGAAACGGTGTCCTGCGACCAGCGGCGCAGCTCGTTCACCCGCTCGACGGTGACGCCGAGGGCGGTGGCGATCTGCTCCGGCTCCGGGTCGCTGCCCAACTCACGGGTCAGCTGCCGCGCCACGTTGCGCATCCGGTTGACGTCCTCCACCAGGTGCACCGGCAGACGGACGGTGCGCTCCTGCTGGGCGATCGCCCGGCTGATCGCCTGCCGGATCCACCAGGTGGCGTAGGTGGAGAACTTGTAGCCGCGCTCGTAGTCGAACTTCTCGACCGCCCGGACGAGGCCGGTGTTGCCCTCCTGGATCAGGTCCAGCATGGGCATCCCCGAGCGCACGTAGCGCCGGGCGATCGATACGACCAGTCGGAGGTTTGCGCGGATGAAGAGGTCCTTCGCCCGATGCCCCTCGACGACCAGCCACTCCAGGTCGGCCCGGTCAACAGCGGCGGGAACGGCGTCCTCGCCGAGCAGGTGCTCGGCGTAGAGGCCGGCCTCGATCGCCCTGGAGAGCTCCACCTCCCGAGCGGCGTCCAGCAGTGGCGTCCGGGAGATCTCGTGCAGGTAGACGCCCACCAGGTCGCGTTCCTCGGCGACCTGATCGGTTCGCATGCCGATGTTCTTGTCCACGTTGCCCACGGTCCCCTCGCTCGCGCCGGTTGCCCGGTTCCTTGCCATTCCCCACACCTGTCAGCCCCTGGTAACTTCTGCTGTGCCCATCGGTGCTGACACCTACACAACAGATGAGACGTGTCGGGGATTCCTCGTCGTGAGTCGAAAGTGTCACGAATGCCTGAGTAGTAGCTGAGAGCACGGTCCATGTTTGCTGTCAGCACCCCATCGGGTGGCTCGCCACTGGGCACCACGTACGGGCTACGGCACCATGGCAACACCGCCCGCCGTGGGGGCACAGCGACCCGGGTCACCACAGCGATGCGATCCTGGTCACTGCCAGATACGCACCGGTGGACCGGTCGGTTCATCCAGGGGTGTTATTACCCCCCGGCCAGATGAACAATCCGAGGCCCCGTTCGCTTCCCGGCGCGGGTGACGCTAGGAGGCGAGCAGGGCGAGTGCGCCGCGCACCTGGTCGGCCGAGCGGGCCAGCGCGGCCCGGGCGGCGTCGATCTCGGCGCCCGAGACGAGGGAGACGAGCGCCGTCTTCAGGTCCCCGTCGGCCTGGGTGAGGGCCTGCCGGGCGAGGTCCTCCGAGCAGCCGGTGGCCTCGACCAGGATCGAGATCATTCGTCCGCGGAGTTTCGCGTTGGTCGCCACCATATCGATCATGAGGTTCGAGTAGACCCGCCCCAGGCGCACCATGACGGCGGTCGAGAACGTGTTGAGCACCAACTTCTGTGCGGTGCCCGCCTTCATCCGAGTCGATCCGGTGACCACCTCGGGTCCGGTGTCCACCCCGATGAACACGTCGACCGACCGGGCGGCCTCCGCCTCCGGATTGGCGCAGAGCAGCACCGTCGAAGCGCCCTTGGCGCGAGCTGCGGCAAGCGCCCCGAGGACGTACGGCGTGCGTCCGCTGGCCGCCAGACCAACCACCAGGTCCCCGGCACGTACACAACTGGCCGCTTCGACCGCGCCGCCCCGGTCGTCGTCCTCGGCGTCCTCCACGGCCCGCCACATGGCGTCCGGGCCTCCCGCGAGGTGTGCGCAGAACCAGTGTCGGGGCGAGTTGAAGGTGGGGGCCAGCTCGGCCGCGTCCAGCACGCCCAGTCGGCCGGAGGTGCCGGCTCCGAAGTAGTGCACCCGGTGACCGCCGCGAAGGGCCTCGACCGCCAGGTCGACGGTGGTGGCGATCTCGTCGAGGACCGCGGCGACCGCCGCCGGCACCCGTCGGTCCGCCTCGTTGATCACGGTGAGCACGTCCCGGGTCGACATCAGGTCGAGGTCGACGCTGAGCGGGTTGCGCCGTTCGGTGGGGGCGCCCACCCGGACGGTCGAACGAGCGGGCGGTGCGGGCATCTCCGCACCGCCCGTCATGCCCGCCTCCGGTTGGCACCCACCCGGTGCGACTGGACCGCCTCGGCGGTCGCCTCCAGGGCCTTGCGGGCCCGGGCCCGGTTACGGGCGGCCACCCCGACGAAGAGGCAGTCGACCACAGTGAGCTGGGCCAACCGGCTGGCCGTCGCGCCGGAGCGGTAGGTGGTCTCCCGGGCCGCCGTGGTCAACACGAAGTCCGCCACGTCGGTGATCGGCGAGCGCGGGAAGTTGGTCAGCGCCACGGTCGCGGCACCCCGGGTACGGGCCTGTTCCAGCACCTCGATCACGTCGGAGGTGGTGCCGGTGTGCGAGATGCCGATCGCCACGTCTCCCCGCCCGAGGAGGGCGGCCGAGGTCAGCGCGGTGTGCACGTCCGGGAAGTAGAACGCGATCCGGCCGATGCGGTGCAGCTTCTGCTGGAAGTCCGAGGCGACGAACCCGCTGGCGCCGGCGCCGTAGATGTCGATCCGAGCGGCGCCGCTGATCGCCTCGACCACCTGCTCGCAGACGGCCGGGTCCAGTTGTTCGGCAGTCTCCTCGACGGCGCGGGCGTCGTTGAACGCGATGGTGGCGATGATCTGGGCGATGTCGGCACCGGGCGGGATGTCACCGCCGACCACTCGGGCGTCCGGTGGCTCGATCCGCCGGGCGGCTTCGGCGGCGAGGCGGATGCGCAGTTGGGGGTAGCCGTCCATGCCCACCGAACGGCAGAACCGGATGACTGTCGCCTCGGATGTCTCGGCTGCGGTGGCGAGGTCGGTGATTGTTCGTCGGGCGGCGGCCGCCGGGTCGGAGACGACCAGTCGGGCGACCCGCTGCTCGGCGGGCGACAGCGATGGCAACAGCCCGCTGATGTGGACGATCAGCCCACCGGGCTCGTGACTCGCAGAAATCTTCGGACTTTTCGCCACGGATGAAACTTACTTTCACCAGGCGTGAGCGTCAACTATGACTGTCCGAGGTGGGGGAAACTTCGACCATCTGGGATCACCGGTCCCGCACAGCCTGCCACTTCCCCAGGATCGCCGCCTCATCCGCCGGGTCGAGTCCACCCTGCCGGACGGCCGTCGGATGCGCGGCCATCCAGGACGCGGTCGCCCGAACGGTGTCGGCCAGCGGACGGACCGTCAACCCGGCGTCCAGGGCCGGACGGACGTCCCGGTCCATCAGGCCAGCGGTCTCCGGCAGTCGCACCCAGAGCGGCAGCGCCCGCTCCCCCGACCACTCGCGTACGTCGTGGGACAGCAGGAACTCCTGATCGACCCAGGTGAGGAGCGGGTCGGCGACGCCCAACCCGGCGGCCACCCCGGCCAACAAATCAGCCCGGGACATCGCCGGACCCGTCCCGTCGTACGTGCCGCTGAGGCCGGCGCCCGCAGCGTGCAACAGCCAACGCGCCAGATCGGCGACGTCCACGAACTGCACCCGGTCGGTCGGGCGTCCGGGTGCCAGCACCTCGCCACCTGCCGACAGCCGCCGAACCCAGTACGGGAAACGGTCGCTCGGGTCCTCCGCGCCGACGATCAGCCCCGCCCGGCAAATGAACGCACGGTCCTCGCCGACCCGCTCCCGGACCAGTTGCTCGATGCTCACCTTGCACTCGCCGTACCAGCGGTGGTCCGGACCGATCGGCCCGTCCACGTCCGGCGGTGCCGGGGCCAGGATCGGCGCGTCCGCTGCGGTCTGGCCCGGGGTGGTGTGGTCCGCGTACACCGAGATCGTCGACACGAGCGACCAGTGGCCGACGTGGTCGGCAAGCGCGGCCAGCGCGTGCCGGGCATGGCTGATCTGGCGGGTCACGTCGACCACGGCGTCGAAGCCCGCGTCGGCGAGCGGGACGAGCGACTCGGGATCATCGCGGTCGGCCGCCACGAATCGCGCCCCGGCCGGTACGACGCCGGACACGCCCCGGGCCGCACAGGTCACCTCGTGACCCTGCTCGACGGCGAGCTTGGCCGTAGCCCGGCCGAGGAATCGAGTGCCACCTAGAATGAGGATCCGCATGGAGCGATCCTGCGCCCCCAAGACCGAAACCACCCACCCCCTCTGCCCAGGGCAGACCTCGATCATGAAGTTGTTGTCACTCAACTCGGCGTGTCACGGCAACAACTCCATGATCGACGGAGGGTGGGGTGGGGGGCGCTAGCGTGGGGGCATGGTTGTGCGCAGCGTTGTGGTTACCGGGGGGTTCGGCGGGCTGGGCGGGGCTGTGGTCACCGCGTTCGTCGAGGCGGGCTGGCGGGTGGTCGTACCGGAGCGGAAAGCCCGGCCCGGGTCGGAGCCGGCGGCGGCCGGACTGGTCCGGGTCGTCGCGGACCTGGGTGACCCGGCGGGCGCGGCGCAGGCGGTCGAGGCCGCCGCCGGCGAACCGGCGGCGCCGCTGCGCGCGGTGGTCAACCTCGTCGGGGGGTACGCCAGCGGCGGGTTGGTGCACGAGACGCCGGTCGAGGAGTTTGAGCGGATGCTCACCGTCAACCTGCGGCCGACCTACCTGGTCACGCAGACCGCGCTGCCGCACCTGGTGGCGTCCGGCGGCGGCGCGGTGGTCTGCGTCTCGGCTCGCGCGGCGGTCGCCCCGTTCCGGGGCGCGGCCGGCTACTCGACGGCCAAGGCGGCGGTGCTGGCCTTCGCCAACGCGGTCGCGGTGGAGTACCGGTCGCAGAACGTGCGCTGCAACACGGTGCTGCCCAGTGTCATCGACACCCCGGCGAACCGGGCGGCCCAGCCGGACGCCGACCATTCCCGCTGGGTGACCCCGGACGAGATCGCGCCGGTGATCCGGTTCCTCGCGTCGGCCGAGTCCGCCCCGACCAGTGGCGCCACCGTTCCGGTCTACGGGCGGGCCTGAGCCACCACCGGGCCGACGTCATCCCCGGCCGGCGCGGCGGGCGGCAGCCAGGTCTCCAGGTGCGCCTGAATCTGCTCGGTCACCTCCTCGGCCGGGCGGCCAGCGTCCACCAGCACGAAGCTGGGGTATTCGGGCAGTGCCCGGTAGGCGGTGTCGGCGGCGGTCAGCCACCCCATCGTCTCGTGGTCGGTGCCGCGTTCCTCGATGCGCCGGTACGCCTCCGCCGGGTCGACGGCGAGCAGGAAGGTCACCTGCGGCGTCGGGAACAGCCGGTACCCGGCCCGGGCGAGCCGCTCCCAGCGCTGTCCGCCGTGCGCCCGGATGCTCGCGTACTGGCAGGCCGAGTAGCGGTCCATCACCGCCGTCCGGCCGGTGAGCAGACAACTGAGCAGGGCGACGGCGATGGCGAGCCAGCGCAGCACCGACTCCACGGCCAGCACGCCGTCACGCCCGACGAGCCGTTGCGCGTCCGGCCGGCCGAGGCGGTGGGCGAGCCGGCCGAGCCAGCGCCGGCCACTGGCGTTGCGGCGGTAGGTGGCGGGGCGTCCGGCGGCGTTCAGCGCGTCGGCCAACCGGTGTGCCTGAGTGGTCTTGCCCGAACCGTCGATGCCGATCAGGGCGACGGTGCGCAATCGGGCCTTGCGTCGTCGCATCCCCGATGATCTGGCCACTCTCCACAGGTTATCCGACCCACGCACCTGCTCCGCGAGGTTTGTGGTGCTTTATCACTGTTGACGCCCGACCGCGACAGCAGCAGGTGTGGCCGACCGGAATGCCGGGTACCGGAGTTTGAAACCCAACCGCCGGTCCACCAACACGACGACGGAGGAACCAGATGGCTGAGCGCGGGGACGAGAGTCTTGTGCACACCCTCAAGAAGGTCGCCGCCGTGCTCAAGCAGTCCGAGATTCCGTTCGCCCTGGGCGGCAGCTTCGCCGTCTACGCCCACGGGGGCCACTCCAGCGACCACGACGTCGACTTCCTGATCCGGGAGGCCGACGTCGAACAGGCGCTGGAGGCTCTGGTGACCGCCGGCTTCGTGGCCGAGCGTCCACCCGAGGACTGGTTGGTGAAGGTCTTCGACGACGGCCGGATGGTGGACCTGATCCACCGGCCGATCGAGACACCGGTGACCGAGGAGACGTTCGCCGACACGGTCGTCCGGCCGGTGGACGCGATCCACATGCCGGTGCTGTCCGCCACCCAGCTGATGGTGCACAAACTGCTCAGCTTCTCCCAGCACTACTGCGACTTCGCCCGCGGCCTGCCGCTGGCCCGCTCGCTGCGCGAGCAGATCGACTGGGAACGGGTACGCAAGGAGACGCAGCACTCGCCGTACGCCGAGGCGTTCCTGGTGCTGCTGGACCGGCTGGAGGTGGTGCCGGACGCCGGCACCCAGCCAGGAGAGGGGACATCGTGACCCACCATCGCGACATCGGCGCCGGGCCACCGGACGAGTACGTCGAAGCGGAGATCCAACGGCTGCTCGTCGAGGACCCCGCCGTCGCCGAACAGGGGATCACCGTGATTCGACGGGAACGCGCCCTCGTGCTCTACGGCGAGGTGGAGAGCCCGCACCGGCGGGAGGAGATCCTGCGTCGGGTGTCCGAGCGCTTCCCGGACGTGCCGATCACCAGCGACATCGGGGTGATCCGCGCCCAGGCACCCACGGAGATCGAGCAACTGCCCTGAGGGAGGTTCCATGGTGATCCGGATCGCCGCTGTGGGCGACGTGCATCTGGACGAGGACGTGGTCGGCCGGTTCCGACCGGCGTTGGAGGAGCTGCCGGAGTGCGCCGACGTGCTGCTGCTGGCCGGGGACCTGACCCGGCACGGCACCGAGGCCGAGGCGCGCTGTGTGGCAGAGGAGTTCGGCGGGTTGGCCGTACCTGTGGTGACTGTGCTCGGCAACCACGACCACCAGTGTGACCAGGTGCCACAGGTGGTCAAGGTGCTGGAGGACGCGGGCATCACAGTGCTGGAGGGCAATGGCGTGGTGCTGGACTGCGCGGGTGGCCGGCTCGGCATCGCCGGCGTCAAGGGCTTCGGCGGCGGGTTCGCCGGGCGGTGCGCGAGTGACTTCGGCGAGCCCGAGATGAAGGCCTTCGTGCGCACCACCACCGACAGCGCCGACCGTCTCGGTGCGGCGCTGCGCTCACTCGACTGCGACATGCTTGTCGCGCTCACCCACTACTCGCCGGTGCCGGACACCCTGGCCGGCGAACCGCTGGAGATCTACCCGTTCCTCGGGTCGTACCAGCTGGGGCAGGCGATCGACTCGGCGCCCACGGCGCTGGCCGTGCACGGGCATGCGCACGCCGGCACCGAGCGCGGCACGACCCCCGGCGGGGTACGCGTCCGCAACGTCGCGCACCCCGTGATCAAGCAGGCGTACAGCGTCTTTCACGTTGGCGATCAACTCGACACCGACCAGGTTTCCCCGATCGGCCAGTCGGGTAGTCAGAGGTCATGGAGCTGATTCTCTGGATTCTCGCAGTCGTACTCGTGGTCGCCGGCATCCTCGCGCTGTTCCGCCGGCAGATCCTGTGGGGCATCGTCCTCATCGTTGTCGGGCTGTTGGTCGGCCCGGGTGGTGTCAGCATCTTCAATTAGCGTTCGTCAGCCGTAATACCGGGACCCGCCGGGGTCGCCGCGACCGGAGCTTCGTCCTCCCGACAGAGGCACCGGCCGCGGCGATCCCGGCGTTTTTTGTGCGCCTGGTCGGCCCTTGACCCTCCCGCGAGGCGGTTTGAGCCGACGCCGGGAGGAAATATCTCGACCATGGAGATATCTCGGGACACGCCGGCGACCTCCGGGCGGCGAGCGTGGTGGGCCCTCGCCGGCTTCGCGGCGGCGGTCTTCGTCGCCGCCGCCATCGGCGGGCTGGGCGTGCAGGGCACCACCGACGAGTACGCGAGCCTGCGGCAGCCCGGCTGGGCGCCGCCCTCCTGGCTGTTCGGCCCGGTCTGGTCGCTGCTCTACGCGCTGATCGCGGTGGCCGGCTGGCTCGTGTGGCGGCGGGTCGGCTTCTCCCCCGCCCTCTGGGCGTGGACCGCCCAACTGGTTCTCAACGCGATCTGGACCCCGTTGTTCTTCGGCGCGGGGCAGTACGGGCTGGCGTTCGCCGAGATCGTGCTGATGTGGCTGGCGATCGGCCTGACCGTGGTGCTGTTCGCCCGGGTGTCCCGGGTGGCGGCGGCGCTGCTGCTGCCGTACTGGGCCTGGGTCACCTTCGCCGCCGCGTTGAACCTGTCGATCTGGCAGTTGAACAACTGACCTGTCGGTCCCCGGCGGCGGCGACCGCCGGGGACCGTGGGAGTTCGCCGGGTCAGCAGCGGGGCACGCCGGGGATGTATCCGTCGGAGCCGGTGTAGACGTACGCGTCGGCGATGTAGCGGCCGGAGCCGATCCGGTCCCAGATCGAGCTGGTGCCGTACGTGCCGGTGACCGTGGTGCCACTGGTCTGGCAGGCGATGGTCACCCGGGTGCCGTCGGCGACGGTGCCCACCGAGGCGTACCCGGTGCCGGGGCCGGAGCGGACGGTCAGGGGCGTGCCACTGGTGTCGACAGTGCCGTTGCCGCCGCCCGAGGAGCACCCGTTGTCACTGGTGTAGGTCTTGGTGCCCCAGTACAGCCCCAGGGCGCCGTTGAAGCGGACCTGGATGTCGGCGCCGTTGAGGCGCTGCTCGTAGTGCAGGTGTGGGCCGGTCGAGCCCCCGGTGCTGCCGACCCAGCCGAGCACCTTGCCGTACCCGACCGTCTGCCCTACCGAGACGTTGAAGCCGTTGAGGTGTGCGTAGTAGGTGCTGTATCCGCCACCGTGGTTGATCCGGACGTACTTGCCGTAGCTGGTGCCGCCGAGGTCGGTCACCCGGTCGACAGTGCCGGGGGCGCTGGCGACCACCGGGTCGCCGACGTCGTCGGTGCGGTTGAAGTCGACGGCGTAGGCCGGGCTGTGGGCCGACCGGGTCTGCCCGGACCAGGACTGGCCGCACGGGAACGGCACCTTGAAGGTGGGCGCGGCCAACGCCGGGGTCGCCGGCACCAGTGCTCCCCCGACGAGGAGGCCCGTCACCAGCAGGCTGATCCACCGCTTTCGCATACAGCTCCTCCTATGTAGAAAACCTTCGATCCGGTGCGCCCATCCTGACAGATATCGTCAATCTTCGAAAGAGTCCCCAGCGTGTCCCGGGAACGCGCCCACCAGGCAGCCCGCAGGTTTCCGGATTGTTACTCGCTCGTGTCTGACAGGGGGTGGACCGCGCCGGATGCAAGCGCTTACATGTGTGCACGCCCAATCGGACCGGCGACGGGTCACCAGCACGACCGCGCCGGCTAGGAAGGAGGACGGCATGGCGGTCTTTACCAGACCACGCCAGGCCTTCGTGATCGCCGGTGTAATCGGGCTGGCGCTCAGCGCCACCGCCTGCGGTACCGGCGACGACAAGAAGAGCAGCAAAGCGGGCTCCGCGGAGTGCGCCGCATACGACAAGTACGAGGGCCACGACGGCAAGAAGGTCTCCATCTACGCGTCCATCCGTGACGCCGAGGCCGACCTGCTGGAGCGGTCGTGGTCGCAGTTCACCGAGTGCACCGGCATCGAGATCGACTACGAGGGCAGCGGCGAGTTCGAGGCGCAGCTCCCCGTCCGGGTCGACGGCGGCAACGCCCCCGACATCGCCTTTGTGCCCCAGCCGGGCCTCGTGAAGCGTTTCGCGGACGCCGGCAAGCTGAAGTCCCTCGGCGCCGACACCAAGGCCCTCGCCGAGCAGAACATGCCGGCCGACTGGCTGAAGTACGGCACCGTGAACGGGACGCTCTACGGAGTGCCGCTCGGCGCCAACGTGAAGTCCTTCGTCTGGTACTCGCCGAAGACGTTCAAGGAGAAGGGCTGGGAGGTTCCGACCACCTGGGACCAGCTCATCGCCCTGAGCGACAAGATCGCCGCCAGCGGCATGAAGCCGTGGTGCGTGGGCGTCGAGTCCGGTGACGCCACCGGTTGGCCGGCCACCGACTGGATCGAGGACGTGATCCTGCGTACGCAGGGCCCCGAGGTCTACGACCAGTGGACCACCCACGGCATCCCGTTCAACGACCCGAAGATCGTCGACGCGGTCGACCGCGCCGGCAGCATCCTCAAGAACGAGAAGTACGTCAACGGCGGCTTCGGCGGCGTCAAGAGCATCACCACCACCGCCTTCCAGGAGGCGGGCCTGCCGGTGACCACCGGCAAGTGCGCGATGCACCGACAGGCGTCGTTCTACGCCAACCAGTTCCCCGAGGGCACCAAGGTGGCCCAGGACGGCGACGCGTTCGCCTTCTACTTCCCGACCATCGACCCGGCCAAGGGCAAGCCGGTGCTGGGCGCCGGCGAGTTCGTCGTCGGCTACGCCGACCGCCCCGAGGTGCAGGCGGTGCAGACCTACCTCGTCTCGGCCGAGTACGTGAACAGCCGCGCGAAGCTCGGCAACTGGGTCACGGCGAACAACAAGCTGGACATCGCCAACGTCGCCAGCCCCATCGACAAGCTCTCCGTCCAGATCCTGCAGGACAAGACGGGTACCTTCCGCTTCGACGGATCCGACCTGATGCCGGCCGCCGTCGGCTCGGGAACGTTCTGGAAGGGCATGATCGAATGGCTGAACGGCAAGGCGACCGCCCCGGTGCTCCAGGGCATCGAGAGCAGCTGGCCTAAGTGATCCCGGCGGTGGCCCGGTCCGCGTTCGCGGGCCGGGCCACCGGCCGAGGTGGACCCGGAAGGGAGGGTTGATGGAGTTCGACTTCGCCGATCAGCAGCCGAAGTTCCTCATGCTGATGTACGGGCTGGTCGCCTTCGTGTTGGTGGTGGGCGGTCTGCTACTGCTGCTCGACGTGGTGCCGGCCTGGTTCGCCCGGCGGCGGGAGGCGCAGCTCGTCGCCGCCTCGGTGAGTGGTGCTCCACTGCCCCGCCGACCCAGGCAGCGGGAGGGGATATTCGCGCTCTTCTTCCTGCTGCCGACGCTGCTGCTGCTCACCATCGGACTGGTCGTGCCGGCCATCCGCACCGTGTTGCTCTCCCTGATGAACGGGGACAGCACCGAGTGGGTGGGGCTGCGCAACTACGGCTTCTTGTTCTCTGATGACGCGATGGTCCGCGTCCTGATCAACACCCTGGTCTGGGTGCTCGTGGTCCCGCTGGTGGCGACCGGGTTCGGCCTGATCTACGCCGTACTGGTGGACAAGGCCCGGTTCGAGGCCGTGGCCAAGTCGCTGATCTTCCTGCCGATGGCCATCTCCTTCGTCGGCGCCAGCATCATCTGGAAGTTCGTCTACGCCTACCGGGGCGACGGCGACCAGATCGGTCTGCTCAACCAGATCGTCGTCAGCATGGGCGGTGAGCCCAAGCAGTGGCTGCTGGAATCACCCCTGAACACGCTGCTGCTGATCGTCATCATGATCTGGATCCAGGCCGGTTTCGCCATGGTGGTGCTCTCCGCCGCGATCAAGGCGATCCCCGGCGACATCGTCGAGGCCGCCCGGCTCGACGGTGTCAGCCCGTGGCAGATGTTCTGGCGGATCACCATGCCGAGCATCCGACCGGCGCTGATCGTCGTGATGGTGACCCTCACGATCGCCACGCTCAAGGTCTTCGACATCGTCCGGACCTCGACGAACGGCAACTACGACACCAGCGTGATCGCCAACGAGATGTACAACCAGGCGTTCCGGTACGGCCAGAGCGGGCAGGGTTCCGCGCTCGCGGTCTTCCTCTTCATCCTGGTCATCCCGGTCGTGATCTACCAGATCCGCAACCTCCGTCAACAGCGGGAGGGCTGAGATGACGACCGCAACGCCCACCGTCGCCGCCGGCACCCAGAACACCGACGGCACCCCCACCACCACGGCTGGACGGGTCCGCAAGCGGTTGAACAGCCGCACCGCGACGCTCGTCTCGATCGTCATCGCGGTGGTCTGGACCATCCCGACCTTCGGCCTGTTCGTCTCCTCCCTCCGACCGGAGGACGAGATCAAGACCACCGGCTGGTGGACGGCCTTCACCAACCCGCAGTTCACGTTCGAGAACTACCAGCAGGTCCTGTTCGGACGGTCGTCGTCCTCCGGGCAGCTCGCCGGTTCCTTCGTCAACTCGCTGGCGATCACCATCCCGTCGGTCCTCTTCCCGCTCGCCTTCGCCTGCCTCGCCGCGTACGCGCTCGCGTGGATCAACTTCCGCGGCCGGGACTGGGTCTACATCGCGATCTTCGCGTTGCAGATCGTGCCGCTGCAGATGGCCCTGGTGCCGCTGTTGAAGTTCTTCTCCACCGGCGTCACCCTCGGCGGCGTCACAGTGATGCCGGCCTGGGACCTGGTCGACGAGCAGAAGTTCGCCCAGGTGTGGTTCGCGCACACCTGCTTCGCGCTTCCGTTCGCCGTCTTCCTGCTGCACAACTTCATCTCGCAGCTGCCGGGAGACCTGATGGAGGCGGCCCGGGTCGACGGGGCCTCCCACCCGAAGATCTTCCGCACCATCGTGCTGCCGCTGATCACCCCGGCGTTGGCGGCGTTCGGCATCTTCCAGTTCCTCTGGGTCTGGAACGACCTGCTGGTCGCGCTGATCTTCGCCGGCGGCGGCGACGAGACCGCCCCACTCACCGTCCGGCTCGCCGAGATGGCCGGCACCCGGGGCAACGAGTGGCAGCGCCTGACCGCCGGCGCGTTCGTCAGCATCGTCATACCGCTCATCGTGTTCCTGTCCCTACAGCGCTTCTTCGTGCGAGGTCTGCTCGCCGGCAGCGTCAAGGGCTGACCCTCCGCGCCCGTCGCCGCCTGGCCCCTGAGGCGGCGGCGGGCGCTCCGGGCACCGAGCGGGGGAAACCGTGACGAGGATCGATGATGTGGCCCGGTTGGCCGGAGTGTCCACGGCCACCGTCTCGCGGGCGCTACGCGGACTACCGACGGTCTCGGCCGCCACCCGGCATCGGGTACTCGCCGCCGCCGAGCAGCTCGACTACGAGGTTTCGCCGAGCGCGTCCCGGCTCGCCGGCGGCCGGACCGGTACGGTCGCGGTCGTGGTCCCCCGGATCACCCGCTGGTTCTTCAGCACCGTCGTCGAGGCCGTCGAGGAGTACCTCCACCAGTCCGGCTACGACCTGCTGCTCTACAACCTGGGCGGCCGGGAACAGGTCCGCCAGCGGGTCCTGCGCACGGCCAACCTGCACAAGCGGGTGGACGCCATGATGCTGGTCGCCACGCCCCTGCGTCCGGCCGACATGACCGCGCTCGCCACGCTCGAACTGCCCGGAGTCACCATCAGCTCGGGCAGCAGGGTGCCCAACTGGCCGTGCGTACGGATCGACGACGTGGCGGCCGCGCGGGCCGCGACCAAGCATCTGATCGACCTCGGTCATCACCGGATCGCCCACATCTCCGGCGACCCGGACGACGAGTTGGCCTTCACCACCCACCTCGACCGACGCCGGGGCTACCAGGCGGCGCTGCGGTCCGCCGGTGTGCGGCCCGACCCGACCCTGGACATCGAGTCCACCTTCACCATCGACGGCGGCAACCGGGCCACCGCCGAACTGCTGGCCCGCGGCGAGCCGCCGACCGCGATCGTCGCCGCCTGCGACGAGATGGCAATGGGCGCGATGACCGCCCTGCGCGACGTCGGGCTGCGGGTGCCACAGGACGTCAGCGTGGTCGGCATCGACGACCACGACCTGGCCGGTGTGCTCGGGCTCAGCACCGTCGCCCAGCCCGCCGCCGAGCAGGGCCGGCTGGCCGCCCAGATGCTGCTCGACCCGCTCGGGGCCCGACCGGCGGGGCCCATCGTCAGTCAACGGGGCGCCGGTTGCGACACTCCGGTGGTCCTGCCCACCCGATTGGTGGTCCGGGACTCGACCGCACCGCCCCGGGCACACTGAAATCCACACACCGCAACACGGGAGACGACCCTGAACACCGACCCGACGCAGCAGACCTCCTCCGGTCACCCGGCCACCGGCTGGTGGACCGAGGCCACCATCTACCAGATCTACCCCCGCTCGTTCGCCGACTCGGACGGGGACGGAATCGGTGACCTGCCCGGCATCACCGCCCGTCTCGACCACCTGGTCGAGCTGGGTGTGGACGCGGTGTGGCTCTCTCCCTTCTACCCCTCGCCGCAGGCCGACGCCGGCTACGACGTGGCCGACTACCGCGACATCGACCCGCTGTTCGGCACCCTCGCCGACGCGGACAAGCTGATCGCCGAGGCCCGGTCCCGCAGCCTGCGGGTGATCGTCGACCTGGTCCCGAACCACACCTCCTCGGCGCATCGCTGGTTCCAGGCCGCGCTGCCGGCCGCGCCCGGCAGCCCGGAACGCTCGCGGTACATCTTCCGCGACGGCCGTGGTCCCGCCGGCGACCAGCCGCCGAACGACTGGCAGAGCGTCTTCGGTGGTCCAGCCTGGACCCGGACGGTCGACGCCGACGGGCAGCCCGGTCAGTGGTATCTGCACCTGTTCGACACCGGGCAGCCGGACCTGAACTGGGACAACCAGGAGGTGCACGCCGAGTTCCTGGACGTGCTGCGGTTCTGGCTGGACCGCGGGGTGGACGGTTTCCGGGTCGACGTGGCACATGGCCTCATCAAGCAGGCCGACCTGGCCGACTGGCAGGAGCCGCAAGAGATCCTCTCCGACAACGAGATCGACAAGCCCCGCCCGCCGATGTGGGACCAGGACGGCGTGCACGAGATCTACCGGCAGTGGCGGCAGGTTCTGGACAGCTACCCGGGCGAGCGGGTGCTGGTCGCCGAGGCATGGGTGGAGCCGGCCGAGCGACTGGCCCGCTACGTCCGCCCGGACGAGATGCACCAGGCGTTCAACTTCGAGTACCTGCTCGCCGCGTGGACCGCACCGGCCCAGTACGCGGTGATCACCCGCTCGTTGGAGGCGACCGACTCGGTGGGCGCGCCGACCACCTGGGTGCTGTCCAACCACGACGTGGTGCGGCACGCCTCCCGGCTCGGCCTGCCGGTCGGCACCGTACGCCCCAACGGCATCGGCATCGGCGACCCGCAGCCGGACGCCGCACTCGGTCTGCGCCGGGCCCGCGCGGCCACCCTGCTGATGCTCGCGCTGCCCGGCTCGGCGTACCTCTACCAGGGTGAGGAGCTGGGGCTGCCCGAGCACACCACCCTGCCCGACGAGGCCCGACAGGACCCGACCTGGGCGCGCAGCGGGCACACCCAGCGCGGCCGGGACGGCTGCCGGGTGCCGATCCCGTGGGAGGCCGACGCCCCGTCGTACGGCTTCGGGCCGACCGACGCGAGCTGGCTGCCGCAACCCGCGCTCTGGGCGGAGTACGCGCTGGACCGCCAGCGCGACGTGCCCGGCTCGACGTACGAGCTGTACCGCACGGCGCTGCAGTTGCGCCGTGCCCACGGGCTGGGTCGCGGCACCCTGGAGTGGTTGTCCTCCGGCGACGAGGTGCTGAGCTTCCGCAACGGTGAGCTGACCGTGCTGACGAACTTCGGCGCCGCCCCGGTGCCGGTGCCGGCCGGCGCCGAGGTGCGGGCCGCCAGTGCGCCCCTGAACGACGACGGAACGGTCCCGCCCGACGTGACCGTCTGGCTGCACGGCTGACCCAGCGCCGACCGGTCCGTTCCGCGGTACTCGCGGGCGGGCCGGTCGGTGTGGACCGGCTCGCTATGGAGCTGATGTCGTAAACGATTCATGCCCACCCGCGCCCCGCCCGCGCCCCGCCCGCCCGCCGCGCGCCCCGCGCCCCGCGCCCCGCGCCCCGCGCCCCGCGCCCTCGAGATCGCACTACTTCCAGGATGCAGTGGCCTCGGCCCGCCGGAAGGCAACTAGAACCAGGAAGCAGCGCGATCTTGAATGGCGCGGGACGTGCGGGACCCCTGGGGCCCGCGGAACCGCACGTCGAGCGTGCCGCCCACGCCGCCGCCGCACCGATCTTGCAGTTTCGGATGTCGGTATGGGCTCTATATCGCTTTTGTCGGGACAGTAAGCGCAAGATCGCGGGGCGAGGGGTGGTCCGGCCCATCGATCATGGAGTTATGGTGCCGGGTTTGGCCTTCTACGGGTCATCTGTCCCCCACCACAACTCCACGATCGACGAGGTGGGGCGGGGTGGGGGTGGGGGTGGGGGTGGGGGCGGGTTAGAGGCGGTCGGCTCGGGTGTTTAGGAGGTCGTGGACGTTGTCGATGTCGGTGGGTGAGGTTCGCGAGGCGAGCCAGTACATGACGCCGGTCGGGATGAAGAAGAGCTGGAACGCGGCCAGCCCGACGGCGAAGTTCAACGGCGGCGGGAATGCCACCCGCAGTGCCTGGAAGGCCACCCCGACCAACCCGTTGCCGGCCGCGCGTCCGACCCCGTTGACCAGGTTGCCCAGGCTGTAGACCGTGCCCCGGTGCTCCGGCGGGTTGACGTCGGCGATCAACGCGAACCAGTTCGGCGAGTTGGCCGAGGTCAACGCGAGCGCCACGATCGCGGTGAGCAGACTCAGCCCGACCGACGGCTCGGTGAACACACTGGCCAACACCGCACCCACCACCGCGCCGCCGCTCGCGCCGTCCGGCACGTCGATGGTCACCGGGACGAAGAACAACACCAGGTAGAACGGCAGCGCCGCGAGAACGCCGACCGAGGCGACAAGCGCCCGCCCCCGCGGCGTACGCCGTTGCACCGCGTCGCCGATCAGGCCACCCACGATGGACAGCACCCCGCCGAGCTGGAACAGGGTGGCGAACACGCTGCCCACCACCACCGCGGTAGACGCCGAGTAGCCCTGGGCCTCGGCCCGTTCGGCGAAGAGCACCGGCAGCCAGACCAGCGAACCGAACGCGGCCTGCGCGGTCAGACCCTGCAGGATCAGCCACCGGTTGGTCCGTCGGGCCAGGATGCGCGGCAGGTCGGCGCGGCTGATCCGGTAGTCGTACTCGGCGCCGGCGTCCAGCCTGCCGGCCAGCTCCGGCTCGCTCTGGCCACGCCGGATGTCGTACGTGAACAGGTAGGCCACTGTGGCGACCAGGCCGACACCTGTCAGCAGCAGGAACGGCCGCCGCCAGTCGGCCGCCCCGAGCAGCCCGCCGACGAGCGTGCCCGCGAGGGTTCCGACCCCCTGGGAGAGCCCCCAGAAGCTCATCACCAGCCCTCGACGGGTCGGTGAGATCAGGTCGGTGACCACGGAGAAGCCCACCGAGCCGACCGCGCCGAGGCCGACCGCCGCGACCAGTTGCGCGGCCAGGAACGTCAGGTAGCCGCCGGCGAGCGCGCTACCGCCGGTGCCCGCCGCCCAGAGGAGCGTGCCCACCATGAGCAGCGGCTTGCGGTTGGTCCGGTCCCCGACGTACGCCCAGCCGACCGCCGCCACCGCGCTGACCAGGAAGCTGACCGCGGTGACCACGCCGAGCAGCCGCCCGGACACGTCGAACGCGTCGGAGATCGGGCCGTACAGCGGGGGGACCAGCCCGATCGCCACATTGTCCAGCGAGGCGAGCACCACGAACACCACGACGCTGTACAACCGGTGCGCCGGCCCACCGCCCCGACCGTGCGGGCGCAGGCCGGGCCCACCACTGGTCACCGTCATGACCGGCAGCCAACCAGACTCCGTGCAGAAGGTCGTCACGCGGGTGGGTGCCGGTCACCGTGGACCCGCACCCACCCGCGTCGATCCACACGGTCAGCGCCGGTCGAGCACCAACCCGCGAGCGGCGGCGTACTGGTCGCGGACGGCCGGGACAGCCGCGGCCGCGTACTCCTCGGTGCCCTCGAGCGCCCAGGCCGGCGGCGCGTCGCCGCCCAGGGCGACCCACGCGGCCTGCCGGGCGGCGCCGTCGGCGACGTACTCCCCGGCCGGCGGCACGACGACCGGACAGCCGAAGACCTGCGGGGCGATCTGACGCACCGCGGCCGACCGGGCCCCGCCGCCGACCAGGATGACCCGGCGGACGGTGGCACCCTGCGCGGTCAACGCGTCCAACCCGTCGGCGAGCGCGCAGAGCATGCCCTCGACGGCGGCCCGCGCCAGGTGCGCGGGGGTCGACGTGCGCAGGGTCAGGCCGTGCACCGCTCCGGTGGCGAGCGGTCGGTTCGGCGTCCGCTCACCCTCCAGGTAGGGCACCATGACCAGCCCGTCCGCGCCGGCCGGCGCGGAGAGCGCCAGCTCGGCCAGCTCGTCCAGGTTGACGCCGAGCATCGCGGCGGCGGCGTCCAGCACCCGGGCCGCGTTGAGCGTGCAGACCAGGGGCAGGAAACGGCCGGACGCGTCGGCGAAGCCCGCGACGGCGCCGCTCTCGTCGGCGGCCGGCACGTCGGCGACGCTGAACACGGTGCCGGAGGTGCCGATCGAGACGACCACGTCACCCGGACCGGCACCGACGCCCAGCGCGGCGGCGGCGTTGTCCCCGGTGCCCGCGCCGAGCAGCGCACCACCCGGCCCGCCCAGCTCGTCGGCGAGCTTTCCCGCCGACTCGGCCGGACCGAGCACCTCGGGCACCACCAACCGCCGACCGAAGCCCCGCTCCAGCAGGTCCAGTCGGTAGTCGCCGGTCGCCGGCGACCAGTAACCGGTGCCGCTGGCGTCGCCCCGGTCGGTACGCAGCGCGCCCAGCCCCGGTGCGCCGGCCAGCCGCCAGGTCAGCCAGTCGTGCGGCAGGCAGACGGCGGCCACCCTGGCGGCCAGCTCGGGTTCGTGCCTGGCCAGCCACCGCAGCTTGGTGATGGTGAAGCTGGCCACCGGAACGCTGCCGGTGGCCTCGGCCCAGAACCGGCTTCCGGCCGAGCCGCCGCCGGCCTCCTCGATGAGGTCGGCGGCGGCGTCGGCGGATCGGGTGTCGTTCCACAGCAGCGCCGGGCGGACCACCCGGCCGTCCTCGTCGAGACACACCATGCCGTGCTGCTGGCCGGCGACGGAGATCGCCGCCACGTCGGCCAACCCGCCGGCCTGGTCGGCGGCGCCGCGCAGCGCCTGCCACCAGGCTTCCGGGTCGACCTCCGTGCCGTCCGGGTGCGGGGCCCGACCCTGCCGGAGCAGGGCGCCGGTCTCCGCGTCCCGGATCACCACCTTGCAGGACTGGGTGGACGAGTCAACGCCTGCGACCAACGGCATGGCGGGGCCTCAGCGGGCGCCGAGCAGGTGCTCGACGGCGAGCTGGTTGAGCCGGACGAAGGCGAAGCCCCGGGCGGCCACCGCGTCCACGTCGACATCCTCGAACGCGGACCGGTCGGCCAGGATCTCCTCGTAGCCCTCACCGTCGCCGAGCGTCGGCGTGCTCAGCTCGCCGACCTTGCTGGCGGCCAGCGCCTCGATCACCTCGGGGTCGGCGCGGAACGCCGCAGCGCGCTCCTTGAGCAGCAGGTAGGTGCTCATGTTGGCCGCCGCGGAGGCCCACACCCCGTCCATGTCCTCGGTGCGGGAGGGCTTGTAGTCGAAGTGCCGCGGCCCGTCGTAGGCCGGCCCGCCGTTGGGGCCGCCGTTCTCCAGGAGGTCCACCAGGGCGAACGCGTTCATCAGGTCACCGTGGCCGAAGACCAGGTCCTGGTCGTACTTGATGCCGCGCTGGCCGTTGAGGTCCAGGTGGAACAGCTTGCCCTGCCAGAGCGCCTGGGCGATGCCGTGGGCGTAGTTGAGCCCGGCCATCTGCTCGTGGCCGACCTCCGGGTTGAGGCCGACCAGCTCCGGGTGGGCCAGCTGGGAGATGAAGCCGAGCGCGTGCCCGATGGTCGGCAGCAGGATGTCGCCGCGCGGCTCGTTGGGCTTGGGCTCCAGGGCGAACCGCAGGTTGTAGCCCTTGTCGATGGAGTACTGGGTGAGCAGGTCCACCGCCTCGCGGTAGCGGTCCAGGGCGGCGCGGACGTCCTTGGCGAGGTCGTACTCGGAGCCCTCGCGGCCACCCCACATGACGAAGGTGCTCGCACCCAGCTCGGCGGCGAGGTCGACCTGCCGCAGCACCTTGCGCAGCGCGTAGCGGCGGACGTCGCGGTCGTTGCTGGTGAAGCCGCCGTCCTTGAAGATCGGGTGGGTGAAGAGGTTGGTGGTGACCATGGGCACCACGAGGCCGGTCTCGTCGAGGGCCTTGCGGAACCGGGCGATGTGCTGGTCCCGAGTGGCGGCGTCGACGCCGAACGGGATCAGGTCGTCGTCGTGGAAGGTGATGCCGTACGCGCCCAGCTCGGCGAGCCGGTGCACTGCCTCGACCGCGTCGAGCTCGGGACGGGTGGCGTCACCGAACGGGTCGCGGGCCTGCCAGCCGACG
Source organism: Micromonospora ureilytica (assembly GCF_015751765.1). NCBI lineage: Bacteria > Bacillati > Actinomycetota > Actinomycetes > Micromonosporales > Micromonosporaceae > Micromonospora > Micromonospora ureilytica. Next base: position 6,828,891 of record NZ_JADOTX010000001.1, on the reverse strand, counting down.
GTCCAGAGCCCGAAGGAGAACTTGTCGGCGGGGGTGGGACGGGGTGCCATGAGCGACCTCCGGGGTGGTGTTGTCCGCTATTTGTTCAGCGATTGAATTATTTGCCCACCCTATGGCACTGTCAAGGGGTGAGCCTCACCCACGCCCCGGCCGGCGCAGTCCGTCAGGGCAGTCTGCGCGAGCTCAACCTCGCCCTGGTCCTCGGCCGGATCGCCGCGGCCGACCGACCGCCCTCCCGAGCCGACCTGGCGACCGCGACCGGCCTGACCAGAGCCACCGTGTCCGCGGTGGTCGAGGACCTGCTCGCCGGCCGGCTGGTCAGTGAATCCGACCCCGCGCCCCGCTCGGGCGCCGGCCGCCCGGCGCGCGGACTGGTCCTGGCCGATCAGGGGCCGGCCGGGCTCGGCCTGGAGGTCAACGTCGACTACCTGGCGGTCTGCGTGGTGGACCTCACCGGCCAGGTCCGGCACCGCACGGTATACCGGGCCGACCTGCGCCCGGTGGCCCCCGCCGACGCCCTGGCCCGCCTCGTCGAGATGGCCGGGGCAGCTCGCGACGACGCCGCACTGGACGGCCTCACCCTGGTCGGGGCCGCGCTCGCGGTGCCCGGCCTGGTGGACGACACCGGGCTGGTCCGGCTCGCGCCGAACCTCGGCTGGCGCGACGTGCCGGTGCCCGCGCTGCTCGCCGAGCACCCTCCGCTGATCGAGCAGGTGCCCGGCGTCCCCGCACTGGTGGTGGACAACGAGGCCAACCTCGCCGCGCTCGGCGAGCTGCACTCGCAGCCACCCGGCCCGTCCAGCTTCCTGCACATCTCCGGGGAGGTGGGCATCGGCGCCGGCATCGTGCTGGACGGCGCGCTGTTTCGCGGTGTACGCGGGTGGAGCGGCGAGATCGGGCACCTTCCGGTCCACCCCGAGGGCCGTCCGTGCCGTTGCGGCGGGCAGGGTTGCCTGGAGCAGTACGCCGGCCAGGAAGCGATCGTGTCCGCCGCCGGGCTGGCCCGGGCGGAGCTTCCCGCGGACACCGCGACGGCCCGGTTGGCCGAGTTGGCCGAGGCCGGCGACGCCGACGCGCTGCGGGCGCTGCACGACGCCGGAACGGCGCTCGGCGTCGCGGTGGCCAGCGTCGTCAACCTGCTCGACCTGGACACCGTGGTGCTCGGTGGCGGTTACGCGGCGCTCGCACCCTGGCTGTGCCCCCCGGTGCTCGCCGAGATCCGCGCCCGGGTGCTCACCGCCGCCTGGTCACCGGTCACGGTCCGGCCGTCGACGCTCGGCGCGGAGGCCGCCGCGGTCGGTGCCGCCGGCTCGGTGGCCCGTCGGATCGTCGCGCAGCCCGCCGGCTGGCTGGCCCGCTCCGGTTGATCGCCGCCCCACGCCGTGGGCCTCTGTCGGGGAGGATCGGTACCCTTGCTCTCAGGCAACGATCCCCGGTGAGGAGTCGAGAAGCAGCATGCGCACACGTCGTCAGACGCGAGCCGGCGTCCGGCGGTGACCACGACCCGGCAACCCGGCGGCACCCCGTTGCCGACCGACGAACGGTTGGCCCGCGAGCTGCTCGACGGGCTCGCCGAGGCTGTGGTGACGACGGACGGGACCGGTCGGGTCACCCTGGTCAACGCCATGGCGGCCGAGCTGATCCCGGAGATCGACGCCGGCACCGAGCTGGCCGGCTGCCCGGTGGCAGCCCTGGCCCGGGCGGTCACCAGCGGCGCTGACCGCTTCGACGCCGACCACCACGGCCGGCGACTGCGCGGCGTCCGGCGACAGCTCACCGGCTCCCGGTGGGCGTGGTACGTCCGCGACGTCACCGAGGAACACGCCCGCGCCGACGCCCTGCTCGCCGAACGCTCCCGCACCGCGTTCCTCGCCCAGGCCGGCAGCCGGCTGGCGCTGGCCCTGCACCGGGACCAGGTCCTCCTGGCCACCACCACGCTCGCCGTCCCCTACCTGGCCGACGTCGCCGTGGCACTGCCCCGACCGACCGCGCCGGCCGAGCCGCGCGCCCGGTGGATCCGGTACGCCGACGGTGAGCCCGCCCCGGTCACCGGGCTGGCCAGTCCCGCGTTGACCAACTCCGTGCCCGGTTTGGCCGAGGCACTGGCCGGCGACCGCGCCGAGCCGGGCCCCTGGTCGGACGCCCCGCTCACCGAGCTGGCCGACCTGCTGCCGCCCGGGTTCGGCCCCCCGGGGATGGTGCTGGCCAGCCCGCTGCTCAGCGGCAACGATTCGGCCGGTGCGCTGCTGCTCATCCGTCGGTCCGGGCGGGCCGGCTTCGACAGGCGTGACATCGAGTTGGCCCGGGAGTTCGCCGCTCGCGCGGGCGCCGCGCTGGCCACCGCCGACCTGCACGGCGAGCAGGCCCACCTGGCCCGGGTGCTGCAGACCAGCCTGCTCCCGCCCGAGTTGCCCGTCGTGCCCGGCGTGACCATGGCCGGCGGCTACCGGGCGGCGGGCGACACCCTGCGCATCGGCGGCGACTTCTACGAGGTGTTCCCGCACCCGCGCGGCGCCCTGTTCGCGCTCGGCGACGTGTGCGGCAAGGGCGTGGGCGCGGCGGTGCTGACCGGCCGGGTCCGCCAGTCGTTGCAGACGCTGCGACTCGTCGAGCAACGCCCGCTGGAGCTGGTCCACCTGCTCAACCAGGCGCTGTTCGACGCGCCGGACGCCGCGCGGCGCAGCCAGCTCACCACAGTGCTGCTCGGTTCCCTGGACCGGGGGCCGGCCGGGTTGGACGTCCGGATCGCCGGCGGGGGGCACCCGGCGCCTCTGCTGGTCACCGCGGACGGCACTGTCACCCCGGTCCCGGTCGGTGGCATGCCGGTGGGGGCACTGACAGCCGCACGGTTCGCCGAGACCCGGGTGCACCTCGATCCGGGCGACCTGCTGCTCGCGTACACCGATGGGGTGACCGAGGCGCGCGGCCCGCGCGACGCGGCGATGTTCGGCGAGGCCCGGCTGCGGGCCGCGCTCGTGGCGGCCGCCGGGCAACCGCCGGCGGCGCTGATCGACCGGGTGTTCCGGGCGGTCGACGACTGGCTGGACGGGCAGGCCCACGACGACATCGCGATGCTGGCCGTGGGCGCTTCGCCGCCGGGATGAACGGCGGGCGACGGCCCGGCCGGCTCGATCAGGCGGTACGGGCCACCGGCGGGTCGCCGGCCGGCCATTCTCGGGTGGTGCCGACCGATCGTTCCGAGCCGCCCGTCGAGCCCGTCCACACCGCTCGGGTCTGCCGACCCGAATCGATCGACCAGTCCCCCGAGCGCCCACCGGGCCGGTCCGGGTCGTCCGGCCAGTCCCCCTGGGCCGTCGACTCACCGGGCGTCGGCGGGTTCTGCGCCTGCTGGCGGCGGGCGGCCTCGTCGAACTCCTGCATCCCGCGCAGCAACGCGTCGCGGCCCTCCCGGCTCATCCCGGTCAGCACGGCGGCGAGTTGCGCCTGGCGGTCGGCCCGCAGCTCGGCGAGGAGCCGGCGGGCCTCCGGGGTGAGGTGCAGTGAGATCTCCCGCCGGTCGAAGCGGCCCGGCTCGCGCTCCAGCATCCCGGCGGCGACCAACCGGTCGCAGAGGCGGCTGGCGGAGCTGAGCAGCATGTCGAGTCGGGAGGCGAGCCGACGCAGGTTGATCCCGTCGGACTGCTCGACCACCATCACCGCGCGTAACTGGGCACCGGACACGCGGTTGGCGGTCCCCTCCCGGGCGGATTCCCAGATGCCCAACAGGGCAGCGGCCGCCGCGTCCAGTGCGGCAGCCATACTCGTCTCGGGGTCCGTCGGACGGTTCACTTCGGCCATGGTGGCCCGAGAATACTCCGAACCCACTGGTGGTCGAGCTTTCCGCGAAGGAGCGACGATGAGCGAACCGGTCAATCGGGCACGACGTGCCCTGAACGAGACACCAGCTGACCGGCTCGTCGGGGGCATCGGGGAGGTGCTCGGCCGGTCGTACGGGATCACCGACGTCGAGCTCTACCAGGTCGACTATCGGCTCGCGGAGCTACTGCCACTCACCGAGGGTGACTCGATCACGAGCCCCGGGCACCCCGCCTGGCGCGCCTTCGACCACCAGTCGCCGATCCTGACCGACGGCACCGCCTGGTTCCCGGTCACCATGCGTGGCGAGCGTCGAGGGGTGCTGCGCCTGTCCCCCGTTCCGGACGACCGGGAGGTCGTCGCCGCGCTGGCCGAGATCGCCACGGCGCTCGCGCACGAGGTGGCGGCGGTCTCCGCCGGCACCGACGTCTATCGGGCGGCCCGGCGCACCCAACGCCTCACCCTGGCCGCCGAGATGCAGTGGGACCTGCTGCCCGGCCGCAGCCGGATCCGTCCCTCGTTCAGCCTGGCCGGGCAGTTGGAGCCGGCGTACGCGGTGCGCGGCGACAGCTTCGACTGGTCCGACGACGGGGAACGGCTCTGGTTGTCCACAATCAACGGCACCGGTGAGGGCGTGGCCGCCTCCCTGCTCACCTCGCTGGCCACCCACGCGCTGCGCAACGCGCGTCGGGCCGGCCTGAGCCTGGCCGACCAGGCCGCCCTCGCCGACCAGGCCATCTACGACCTGTACCGGGGCGAGCAGCACCTCTCCGCGTTGCTGATGGAACTGGACCTGCGCTCCGGGATGATGACCGTGGTGGACGCCGGGTCTCCCCGGCTGGTCCTGCTCCGCGACGGGGACGTCACCGAGCAGCCCCTGGAGGCGCAGTTCCCGTTGGGGATGTTCGAGGCGACCGACTACCACGAGCAGAAGTTCCCGCTGGAGCGCGGCGACCGGGTCTTCGTGGTCAGTGACGGGGTGGTGGAGGCCACCGGGCAGCACGTGCGTTACGGCGAGACGGCACTGGACCGGTTCCTGCGGCGGACCGGGCCGATGGCGCCCCTGGACGCCGTCCGGTCGCTGATCGGTGATCTGCGCGCGTTCGTGGCCGGTGACCTGGTCGACGACGCGGTGGTCGTCTGCCTTGACTGGGCCGGCCCGCAACGGTGACCGGTGGTCAGTACGCTCCGCGGCCGTTCAGCACCGCGCCGAAGGTCTTCCAGAGGATGGTGAGGTCGGCGGCGAGGGACCAGTTCTCCACGTAGTAGAGGTCGAGCCGGATGCCGTCCTCCCAGCTCAGGTCGGAGCGGCCGCTGACCTGCCACAGGCCGGTCATGCCCGGCTTGACCAGCAGCCGCCGGGCCACGTCACCGTCGTAGCGGGCCACCTCCGAGGGCAGCGGCGGGCGGGGTCCGACCAGGCTCATCTGACCCAGCAGCACGTTGACCAGTTGCGGCAGCTCGTCCAGTGACCATTTGCGCAGCAGCCGGCCGACGCGGGTGACCCGGGGATCGTGGCGCATCTTGAACATCAGGCCGTCGGTCTCGTTGCGCGCGGTCAACTCGGCGAGCAACGCGTCGGCGTTCACCACCATGGTGCGGAACTTGAACACACCGAACTCCTGGCCGCCCCGGCCGACGCGGACCTGCCGGAACAGCACCGGGCCCCGACTGTCCAGTTTGATGGCCAGGGCGATGAACGCGATCAGCGGCAGCAGCACCGCCAGCGCCAGCGACGAGGCGGACCTGTCGACGAGACCCTTCACCAGCTTGCGGACCCCGCGGAACTCGGGCGCCTCGACGTGGATCAGCGGCAGGCCGGCGACCGGGCGGGTGTGGATCCGCGGACCGGCGACGTCGGTCAGCGCGGGTGCCACGACCAGGTCGACGCCCGTCCCCTCCAACTGCCAGCCGAGGCGGCGCAGCCGGGTCGCGGTCAGCTCACCGGAGGCGGTCACCGCGACCGTGTCCGCGCCGATCGCGGTGGCGGCCTCCGGGATGCCCCGGAACGACCCCACCACCGGCACGTCACCCAGCCGCTGCGCCACCGGCGCGAGCAACGCGTCCGGGATGCAGGCGCCCACCACCTGGTAGCCGGCGTACGGCTCGCGGCGCAGCGTGTGGACCAACTCCAACACGTGGGCGGTGTCGCCGACCACCAGCACCTTGCGGGACCAGCCGGCACCGACCGAGCGGGCCCGGTGCAGCCGCTTGCGGGCGGCGAACCGCGCCACCTCCAGCCCGACGGTGCCCACCGCGAAGGAGATGCCCAGGAAGCCCCGGGAGACTCCGACGTCGGCGATGTAGCCGAAGATGGCGATCGCCCCGGCCAGGCGCAGGCTGGCGGAGCTGACCCGCCGGTACTCGTCCGCCCCGTAGCCGATCACCCGGTCGTCGTAGCAGCCGAGCGCCTTGAGCGAGATCAGCCAGGCCAGCACCAACCCGGGGGCGACCAGCACGTACGGGATGTCCGAGCCGGTCGGCTCGCCCTCACCGAAACGGGTGACGTACCCGATCAGCAACGCGATGATGAGAACTGTGGTGTCCAGCACCACCAGGACCCGGACGTAGGACCGTTCGTCGGCGCGCGCCACCAGGCCGGTGCGTCGACCGTTCGGCTCCGCCGACGTGGCGGGGGTCAACAGTGTCGCCACGCTCACCGGCCCTCCCACTCTGTACAGGATGGCCCCGGCCGACGGGTCGGACCGGAGGCGGACCGACTATGCCGGAACAGTCGACATCCTGCCTTGACAACTATGACTGCCGATTGCTTCCGACGTATTGCCGTCACTTTTCCTCAACAGCCTGGTGGCCGAAAGGGGGCCTGCCATACCGAATCGACGGTACGGCAGGCCCTTCGACGTCTTGAGCGTCGGATCAGCGCGGTGCGGGTGGGCGCCGCGCGATGGCGCTGAGGAAGATGCTGCCGATCTCGCTCGGGTCCTTGGTGACGAAGACGTCGCCACCGGTCACCTTGGTGATCGACTCCAGCTCTGCCTTGCTGACACCCTCACCGATGCCGATCATGATGACCTGGACCGGCCGCTCCGGGTCGGCGGCCTGCTTGAGCTTGGCGAGCAACTGCTGCTGGTTGAGGCCGTTGTCGTCCTCGTTCTTGCCGTCGGTGAACAGCACGATCGAGTTGACCCGACCGGGCTGCCAGTTCTCCTGCACCGCCTGGTACGCGGCCAGCATGGTGTCGTAGAGGCCGGTGTCACCGCTGGAGGGCTTGACGGTGGCGAGCGCGCCCTCCAACTGGGCCCGCTGGCCGGAGAGCGGCCCGATGGGGACCAACTCCCGGTAGTCCCGGTTGCCGACGAGCTGGGTGGAGAAGGTCCACAGACCGATCGACCAGGAGTCGTCGAAGAGGCCGAGGCCGCGACGGGCCGCGTCGACGGTGACCTCTTCCCGGCTGCGGTTGTTGGCGCTGGGCACCGGGTCCTTCATCGAGCCGGAGACGTCGATGACGGCCAGCATCCGACCGGACTGGGTGGCGATCGACCAGCTGGAGACGACCCGCTGGATGGCGGCCGGGTCCAGGCCACCCGCCGCGGTGCCGCCGTTCGCCGGCGCGGTGGGCGCGCCGCCGGCCGGGCTCGGAGCACCCTGCGGCGCCTTGAAACCCTCGCCCCAGTTGCCGTCCGGCGCGCGCAGCGACTGCGCGGCGAGCCGGTTACGGAAGGTCGGGCTGGTGAGCAGCTCGAACAGCACCTTGGCCGCCGACGCCTTGCTCGGCTCGATGCCGGGCAGCACCGCGTACGGGTAGTCCAGCGGCATCGGCGCCGGCTCCATGTAGAGCGCGGCGAGCGGCACCGGCGGCTTCTTGCTGTTGTACGCGATCACGTCTTCTTCGGACAGCGCCGCCGCGCCGAGACCACTGGCGATGGACGTCGAGTCGTTGGCCGTCGGGAAGCGGGCCAGCAGGTCGTTGCGGAGCGAGGAGCGCCCGGTGGCCAGTGCGCGGAGCGCGCCGACGGTGTTGCGCTGGGCGTCGCCGCCGGCGCCGTTGGCGGCCGCGGTCAGCGAGAGCAGACCGGACAGGCCGGCAGCGTCGCGGGTCGGCTCGACGATCCCGGTCCGCAGCGGCGCGCTCGTGTTGTTGACCTGCTTGAGAAGGTCGGTCCAGTTGAACTTCTTGTCCGGCCAGCCCAGCCGGGTGGCGATCGGCTCGGGCATCGCGACGACGATGGGGCTGCGCGCGATGGACGCGCCGTTGGTCGGAGCGAACGCCGTCGCGTCCTTCTTCAACCGCAGCAGCCAGGTCGAGGAGTCGGGCACCCACACGTCGGGGCTGACGGCGGTGCCACTGGCCTGGCCCACGCCGGCCAGCACAGCGCCGTGCTTGGCCGCCACCACGGCCGCCACGTCCACCGGGTCGGACGCGGAGACGTCGACTCGGATGCACGTCGGGCCTACCGCGGCGCCGTCCTTCACCCACTGGGACGCGGCGGCGTCCACCGCCGGCGCGAGCTCGGAGGCGACCGCCACGGCGAGCCGGATCTCGCCCGAGCAACTGGGCTGGATCAACTCCCGATAGCCGAACCACGCGCCCGTCGTCACGACGAGCACCCCCACCGTTGCGGCGGCGGCGGCTAGGTGGAGTTTCGAACGCATGCGATGGCGGCCTGCTGACACGGTGACCATCTTGCGTACTAGGTGCCGTCTCTGCCACATCCGTTCGGACTAAAGTTACGGAGGAGAAACAGTTGACCACCTTTTTGCAACACAGAGTGACGTAGCAGCCTCACGGCGTTGCCGAATCAGTGCAGCACTCGCGTCTCTTGAATCATCGTTCAGGGCAGCACGCACGTCGGGCTCGGCACCGGCACCGGCTCGCCGACCGCTTCCGGAACGCCGGTGTCGGCGTCGCGCCGGAACACCCGCACCATGTCGGCCCGCTCGTCGGCGACGTAGAGGTGCTCCCCGATCAGAGCGAAGTGCCGAGGCCACTCGCCGCCGGTGTCCACTTCGGCCACCAGCTCGGGCAACTCCCCGCCCAGGCTGAAAACCGCCACGGTTCCCACCCCACGGTTGGCGACGTAGAGGAAGCGGCCGTCCGGGGCGACCGTGACCTCCGACGGCTGGACGTGACCGGCGCGCTCGCTCGCCTCGACCCGCCCGCGCTGGTGCCACGCGCCGTCGTCGGTCACCTCGTACGCGGTGACCGAGGCGTCCAGCTCACCGACGAGGTAGCAGCGCCGTCCGTCCGGGTGCCGGGCCAGGTGCCGAGGGCCGGTCCCGGGCGCCGTACGGATCCGCGGGGCACGCGGCACCAGTCGTCCGGTGGCGTCGTCCAGGTCGTACCGATAGACCGAGTCGGTGCCGAGATCCACGGCGAAGATCGGCCCGCGGCCCGCCCCCGGCGAGACCATGTGGGCGTGGGCGTGGTCCTGGCGCTCCGGGTCGGGACCGTGCCCCTCGTGCACCACCAGGTCGGTGCGCTCGCCGGGCACGCCCTCCGGGTCGAGCGGGAAGACCGCGATGCTGCCGCTGCCGTAGTTGGCCGCCAGCAGGTGATCGCCGCCGGCTAGCACCGCCAGGTGGCAGGGCTCGGCGCCGCCGGTCGACCGGCTGCCGAGCGGGTCCAGCGCGCCGTCCGCCCCGACCTGCCAGGCGTTGATCTCCCCGTCCGCCAGCTCGTTGACCGCGTAGAGCACCGGCTGGGCGGGGTGCCGCGCCAGGAAGGAGGGGGACGGGGTGACCGCGACCGTGCCGAGCGGGGTCAGCGCCCCGGTGGTCGGGTCCCGACGTGCCGCGACGATGCCGCTGCCCCGTCCGCCACTCTGCGCGGTGTAACCCCCGATGTGGACGACCTCACCCTGACCGCTCACGTCCCACTCCTCCGCCGGCATCCTTCGTTGATCCAACCAGAGGCTGCCCGCGTTGCCCGCCCGTTAACCGGCTTTCCGGCCCGGTTCTCAGGCCGTCGGCACCGGCTCGCCGCGCTGTCGGGCGACATGCTCCACCAGAGAGATCAACACCATCTTCCCGGACTGCCGGTCCCGGGCGTCGCAGAGCACCATCGGCACGTCCGGGTCCAGGTCCAGCGCTCGGCGTACGGTCTCCAGGTTGAACCGGCGGGAATCGTCGAAGCAGTTCACGCCCACCACGAACGGGATGCCGCGCTGCTCGAAATAGTCGATGGAGGGGAAGCAGTCGGCCAGCCTCCGGGTGTCGGCGAGCACCACCGCGCCGAGCGCGCCGAAGGCCAACTCGTCCCAGAGGAACCAGAACCGGTCCTGACCCGGCGTGCCGAACAGGTAGACCTGAAGGTCGTCGTTGATGGTGATCCGGCCGAAATCCATCGCCACAGTGGTGGTGGACTTGCCCTCCACGCCGGAGATGTCGTCGGTGCCGATCCCGGCACCGGTGAGCACCTCCTCGGTCTGCAACGGTCGGACCTCGCTCAGGGCGCTCACCAAGGTCGTCTTGCCAGCCCCGAAGCCTCCCGCGATGAGGATCTTCAGTGCCAGCGGGATGCTGGTGCTGGTGCCCACCTGGTCATAGCGCACGGAGTCCACTGACCACCGCCTTGAGGATGTCGTCGTCGGGAAGGATGCCGGCGGTCGGCGGCTCGTGCACCGCGATCAGGCCCTGGGTGAGGAGATCACCGAGCAGTACCCGGACCACGCCGACCGCGAGGTCCAACTCGGCTGCCAATTCGGCCACCGACACCGGCCGGTGGGCCAACGCGACCAGCCGTCGATGCTCCGGCGGCAGGCGCGACTGGCTCGCCGCGTCGACGTCCGAACCGGCCAACACGAACGCGACCAGGTTGAAATTGTCGACGGCGGAGCGTACGCGGCCTCCGGTGAGCGTGTACGGGCGCATCACCGGGCCGGCTGCGGCGTCCAGCCACTCGTGCTGCGGCCCGGGCGGCTCAGTCCGCATCTCCGGCACCCGCCGCCGGTCGGGCCGGCGCGGCGAGGCTCTCCCCCACCCGGATCACCAGCATCGCCATCTCGTACGCGACCAGCCCGATGTCCGCGTCGGCGTCGCTCACGACGGCCAGGCAGGCACCCTGCCCGGCAGCGGTGACGAAGAGGTACGCCGCCTCCATCTCCACCACTGTCTGCCGGACCGGGCCGCCGTCCACGTGCCGGCTGGCGCCCCGGGCGAGGCTGGAGAAGCCGGCGGCGAGCGCACAGAGGTGCTCGGCGTCGGAGCGCTCCAACTCGGCCGAGCAGCCGAGCAGCAGGCCGTCGGCGGAGAGCACCACCGCCTCCCGGGCAGCCGGTACCCGTTGCACCAGTTCGTCGAGCAACCAGTCGAGGCCGGCGCTCTGCTTCGTCGAATGCGGCACTAGGCGTCCCTCTCAGTCACGGTCGGGGGTTCAGGGATCGTCGGCGGATCGGTGGGGACCGCCGGGCCGGTGGCCGCCGGCGGTGCAGTCGGGGTGATGGCGGTGGCGCGTCCGCGCGCCGTGCCGGCCTGCAGCGCCGCCATCACCTGACGGACCTCCTCCGGCGAGCGGGGCGACGGCGTATCGGTGACTGTCGACCGGGGTTGGGCGGCGGGGGTACGACGTCGCACCCGGCGGGGCAGGCCATCCAGCTCGTCCCCCGGCTCGTCGGAGGTCGCCGCCCCCTCCTCGCGCCCATCGACAGGCGGAGTGGCCAAGGTCGGCGCTCCGGTGGGCGGGGCGGGCGGGGCCGTGCTGGCGGACGGGGCGGTCGGCGGGCGGGTACGGGGGCGGGTCACAGCGCCCCGGCGCGCCGTCCGAGCCAGCCGCCGGCTCGGGTCGGCCGACGCGGCGCCGAGCGTGGCCGGGTCGGGGCCGGCCGGCGGCTCGGTGGTGACCAGGTCGCCGGGGATCAGCACCACGGCGGTCACGCCGCCCGCCCCGGAGGGGCGCAACCCCACCCGTACGCCGTGCCGGGCCGCCAACCGGGCCACCACGAACAGGCCGAGCCGGGCGCTCTGCGCCGGGTCGAACTCGGGCGAGCTGGCCAGCCGGGTGTTGGCGGTCTCCAGCGCCGCGTCCGACATGCCCAGCCCCTGATCGGTGATCTCCAGGGCGTACCCGTTGGCCACCTGCGTCCCGCTGACGGTGACCCGGGTGTCGGGCGGGGAGAAGGCTGTGGCGTTCTCGACCAGCTCGGCGAGCAGGTGGATGACGTCGCCGACCGCCCGCCCGAGCACGCCGGCCGGCTGCACGGCGGTGACGTCCACCCGTTCGTACGCCTCGACCTCGGAGATCGCGCCGCGGATCAGGTCGACCATCGCGACCGGGTTTCGCCAACCCCGGCCGGGTGCGGAGCCGGCGAGGATGACCAGGTCCTCGGCGTGCCGGCGGAGCCGGGTGGCCAGGTGGTCGACCTGGAACAGCTCGGCCAGTTCGTCCGGGTCCTCGCTACGTCGCTCCATCCGGTCCAGCAGGTGCAGCTGACGGTGCACCAGGCTCTGGCTCCGTCGGGCGATGTTGAGGAAGACCTCGTTGAGCCCGCGACGCAGGGTGACCTCGTCCACCGCGGCCTGGACGGCGGTGCGCTGCACCTCGGTGAAGGCGCGCCCGACCTCGCCGATCTCGTCGTGGCCGTACTCCAGCGGCGGCGCCTCCCGGGCGACGTCGACCTGCTCGCCACGGCGCAGCCGGGTCACCACGTCGGGCAGCCGGTGCTCGGCCAGCTCCAGCGCGGCGGTGCGGACGCCGCTGAGCCGCCGGACCAGGGTCCGGCCGACCCGCAGCGCCACCAGCACCGAGACGACCACGGCGATGAGTCCGAGCACGCCGGCGGCGGCCAGCCGCACCAGGATGCGGACCGCCATCGGCACCGAACGGTCGGTGAGGGCGTCGGCCTCGGACAGCTCGAAGTCCCGCAACTGCTGCTGCACCGCGTCCTGGCTGGCCTGCCAGGACGCCGCGTCGACCGCGGGGCGGCCGGACCGGTTGGGTACGACCAACGCGTCCTGCATCGTGCGCAGCCGGGTGAACGCCTCACCCTCGGTCAACCGCTGGTACGCGGCCCGGCCGCTCTCGGGCAGGTCGGCCAGGGCGCTCTCGGTGAGCCACCGTTGGTTGCCGATGGCCTGTACGAGTTGGGTGTGTTCCCCCTCGGCGAACCGCCCTGCGGTCAGCGCGCCGGCCAGCAGCGCGTCGCTCTGGCCGAGCAGTTCCCGGGAGCGTCCCAGCGCGGTGAGCGCCAGTGCCTGCCGGTTGATGTCCGGGTCGGTCAGGGTCGCCATGCCGGCGAACGCCTGGAAGGCCGCGGAGACCATGCCGCTGTACAGGCCGATCGCGCCGGCCCGGTCCACTTTGCGGTCGTCGATGAACTTCCGCCCGCTGGGTAGCGCCGCCAGGGCGTTGACCAGCTGGTCGACCCGGGATTCCAGCAGGTCGTCCGCGGCGTCGCGCAGGGGCTCCCCGTCCACCCGGCGGCGTAGTTCGGCGACGGCCCGGTCGGTGCGCCCGCGCTGCTCGGCGAGTGCGGGCAGCTCGGTGCTGCCGGCGAGCTGCACCGCCGAGAGCCGGCGTTCCCGTTGCAGCTCGGTGACCACGGTCTCGCCGGGGCGGCCCAGGTCGTACAGCAGGGTGCGGGCGGAGAGCAGGTTCAGGGCGGGACCGAAGGTCAGGGTGGTCGCGAAGATCCACAGTGCCAGGAGGGCGGTCACCGGCGCGACGACCAACGCGGTCAGCTTCGAGCGGATCGGCCAGTCGCGGGTTCTCATCAGACCTCGCCCGTACAGGGGTGGCAGGAGGGGTGCCGGCACTGCCGGGCAACGCGCCGGCCGACTGCGCGCCCGGCCGCATCGCCGGGCACCGGCGCGGGCGCCTTGGGCAGGATACGTAATCGAGGGCCGTTGCACTACCGCCCGTCGCGCCGACATCGACGCTCCGGGATGTGCGGCGGGTGGGAACGGCGGAGCCGGCGACGAACGGTCGGGATCAGGCGTGGTCGGCGATGCCGAGGCCCTCGGCGACCCGCCGACCGTAGGCGTCGTCGCACTGGCTGAAGTGCCAGACCATTTCCTGCTGGATGTGCTTGTCGCACTGTCCCAACAGGTTGACCAGGTTCTTCACCAGGTCGTCGCGCTCCCACTGCGGCATGGTGCGGAAGCGCTCCCCGGCCTGGCCGTAGTTGTTCTGCCGCTCGATCGGCGCGCGCATGACCTGACCCGAGACGAACGGCCGGTACTCCCGGTACGACTCGTCGGCCTGGTCGAGACCGGCCACCGACGACGGCTCGAAGTTGATGTGCGGGTTACCGGCCCGGTTGTCCACCCCGTACGACATCTGGCCGCCGTCCTGGTTGGTGTTGACCTGTACGTCCTCGCGCGGCGCGTTGATCGGCAGCTGGAGGTAGTTCGGGCCGACCCGGTAGCGCTGGGCGTCCGAATAGGAGAATGTCCGTCCGACAAGCATCTTGTCGTCGGAGAAGTCCAGGCCGTCGACAAGCACGCCGGTGCCGAACGCGATCTGCTCGTTCTCGTTGTGGACGTTGCTCACGTTGCGGTTGAGCGTCATCATGCCGACCGGGCGCAGCGGAAACACGTCCTCGGGCCAGGTCTTGGTGTCGTCCAGCGGGTCGAAGTCCAGCTCCGGGTGCTCGTCGTCGCTCATGATCTGGACGTGCAGCTCCCACCGGGGGCACTCGCCGCGCTCGATGGCCTCGTAGAGGTCCTTGGAGGCGTGACCCAACTCCCTCGCCTGGATGGCGGCGGCCTGCTCCTCGGTCAGCGACTCGATGCCCTGCTGCGACTTCCAGTGGTACTTGACCAGCACGCCCTCGCCCGCGGCGTTGACCATCCGGTAGGTGTTCACGCCGAAGCCGTCCTGCATCCGGTAGTTGGCCGGGATGCCGCGTGGGCTGAACAGCCAGGTCAGCATGTGCATCGACTCGGGGGTGTTGGACATGAAGTCGAAGATCCGGTTCGGTTCCTGACGGAAGGTCACCGGGTCCGGCTTCAGCGAGTGGATGACGTCGGGAAACTTGATCGCGTCACGGATGAAGAAGACCGGCAGGTTGTTGCCGACCAGATCCCAGTTGCCGTCCTCGGTGCGGAACTTCACGGCGAAGCCACGCGGGTCGCGGGTGGCCTCGGAGGAGTCCCGGCCGCCGATGACCGTGGAGAAGCGCAGGCTCACCGGAGTCTTCCTGCCCTTGACCTGGAACAGCTTGGCCCGGGTGTACGTCGCGGCCGGCTCGTCGCCGATCGTCCCGTACGCCTCGAACTCGCCGTGTGCGACGAAACCGCGCGCATGCACCACCCGCTCCGGGATCCGCTCCCGGTCGAAATGACTGATCTTCTCGAGGAAGTGGTAGTTCTCCAGCGTGGCGGGGCCGCGCGAGCCCACCGTCCGCTGCTGCTGGTTGTTGTGCACGGGGTGACCCTGCCGGGTGGTGAGGATCGGCTTGCTGGTCTGTGGGTGCATCGCCCCACCCAACCGCCTTTTCTGGAATGAGTCAAGTTTTGGTAGCCGGGCAGTTGTGGCCCTCATCAGGAAAGTGCCTCGGATCGGGATTGGCGATCACTGCGCGGAGGGAATACCAGAAGACGAAGGAGGAGCCCATGTCGCCCACGCAGATAATCGTCATCGTGCTCGTCGTGCTGGTGATCGTCGCGGCGTTGGCCGTGGCCGCCCGCTCGCTCAACAGCCGTCGCTCGCTGCGCAACCGGTTCGGGCCGGAGTACGACCGGGTGGTGGCGGAACAGGACAGCCGGTCCGCCGCCGAGCGCGAACTGCGCGACCGGGAACGCCGGCATGCCGAGCTCACGCTCACCCCGCTGAGCCCGGAGTCCCGGGCCCGGTACGCCGCCGCCTGGGAGGAACTCCAGGTCCGCTTCATCGACTCCCCCGGCGAGACCGTGGGCGACGCGGACGAACTGGTCACCCGGCTCATCGAGGAGCAGGGCTACCCGACCGGCGACTTCTCCGACCAGATCGCCCACCTCTCCGTCGAGCACGCCCGCACGCTGACCAACTACCGGGACGCGCACGAGATCCACCTGCGCAACTCCCGGGGCGAGGCCAACACCGAGGAGCTGCGGCAGGCGGTCGTGCACTACCGCGCACTCTTCGCCGACCTGCTGGGCGAGGAGCCGGTCGGCCACCGCACGCCCGAACAGCGCCACCACCCGGACCACGACGCCACGAGCCGCTGAGGAGGCCACCCATGCGCCAGGAAGAGCAGCAGGTGAGCAACGACCACCCGGAGGCCGTCCGGTCCGCGCCGGTACCCCCGGCCGACGACCGGGCTGGCCGCTCCGACGTCCCTGAGGACGCCCTCGACGACCGGGGCACCTTCGACAACCAGACCACCGGCCACGAGCGGACCGACGACACCGACCGGGACGCCGCGTACGACCCGGCCGACGACGAGCTGACCGACGACTCCGACCCGCGCCACCGGCGCGACGACCGGTCCACCGACGACGGCGGTTTCCACGAGCCGGGGCCGCTGCCGACCACGTTCGGGGCCACCACGGTCGCCGACGCGGTGGCCGCCTCCGCGCTGGCCAGCCCACGCCCGCAGGATCAGCCGGACCCCCGGGCCGAGCGGACCGCCCAGCCGGGCGACGGCGCCGAGGACGGCGAGCGGGAAGGCCTGCGCGCCGACCCCACCGCCGAGCTGCACCGCCGCGACACGGACGTCGACGACGACAGCGCAGACGTCGACGACCGCACGGACGTCGACGACCGTACGGACCTCGACGACCGCGCCGACGCGGACACGTCCGCGCGGACCGTCGTCCCGCCGGGGAGTACGGACGGCGCCCCCGAGCGGCGCAGCGATCTGACCGGCGACCGGGACGCCGCCACGGCGGGCGCGGCCGGCTACGGCAGTGCGACACCGGAGATGGTCGACCCGGACGCGGACGGCGAACCGGTCCCCGGCGACGACACCAGCCCCACGCTGGAGTCCGCCGGAAGATCCCTGCCCGCCGGGTCGACAGTCGCGGCCGAGCCGGCCACGCTCCTCGACACGGACACCGCGCAGGGCTTCCGGGAGCGCTGGCGGGACGTGCAGCTGCGTTTCGTCGACGACCCGCAGGCCGCTGCCGGCGAGGCGCAGTCGCTGGTGGAGGAGGCCATCCAGGCCCTCTCCTCGGCGCTGGCCGCGCAGAAGACCACGCTGGGCGGGTGGCAGGACGCCGGCTCGGCCGACACCGAGCAGCTGCGGATGGCCGTCCGCAACTACCGGGACTTCCTGGACCGCGTGCTCGGTCGCTGAGCAACCCGACCGACAACTGGCGCCCCGGCCGTCACGGCCGGGGCGCCTTCTTGTGCGCCGACGGGTACGGCCAGCTCGTGCGAGAACGCCCGGCCGGGGCCGAACGCGACGGGCCCTACCTTCGGGAGTGAAACCGCTCGGACTGGGTAATAGGGCGCGCGCGCACCAACCAGCGCGGACGTCGGGACGAGGGGTGACGGGATGGACGGCGACGGTCTTCGGCTCAACATGAACGGCCTCGATTACCTGATTCTGGCGCTGTACTTCGTCACCGTCCTCGGGGTCGGTTTCGCCGCGCGCCGGGCGATCCGGACCAGCGTCGACTTCTTCCTCTCCGGCCGCTCCCTGCCGGCCTGGGTGACCGGCCTCGCCTTCGTCTCGGCGAACCTGGGCGCGTTGGAGATCATCGGAATGGCCGCGAACGGGGCCCAGTACGGCGTGATGACGGTCCACTACTACTGGATCGGCGCGGTCCCCGCGATGGTGTTCCTGGGCATCGTGATGATGCCCTTCTACTACGGCTCCAAGGTCCGCAGCGTGCCGGAGTACCTGCGGCTGCGGTTCAACCGCCCCACCCACCTGCTCAACGCGATCAGCTTCGCCGTCGCCCAGGTGCTGATCGCCGGCGTCAACCTCTACGCACTGGCCCTCGTCATGCAGGCGCTGCTCGGCTGGCCGCTCTGGACCGCGATCGTGGTCGGCGCGGCGATCGTGCTGGCGTACATCACCATCGGCGGCCTGTCCGGGGCGATCTACAACGAGGTGCTCCAGTTCTTCGTCATCCTCGCCGGCCTCATCCCGGTCACCGTGATCGGCCTGGTCAAGGTCGGCGGATGGAACGGCCTGATGGACGCGGTCGGCGACACCAAACTCGGCGAGGCGGGCCTGCACGCGTGGCAGGACACCGGCAGCACCGCCAACCCGCTGGGCGCGCACTGGATCGGCATCGTCTTCGGCCTCGGCTTCGTGCTGTCGTTCGGCTACTGGACGACGAACTTCGCCGAGGTGCAGCGGGCCCTCTCGGCCAAGAACATGAGCGCCGCCCGGCGTACGCCGATCATCGCCGCGTACCCGAAGTTGTTCATTCCCCTGGTCACGATCATCCCCGGCCTGGTGGCCCTGGTCACGGTGAAGGGCCTCGGCGCGGAGAGCGGCGACCTGCAGTACAACAACGCCATCCCGCTGCTGATGCGCGACCTGCTCCCGAACGGCGTGCTCGGGGTGGCGGTCACCGGGCTGCTCGCCTCGTTCATGGCCGGCATGGCGGCAAACGTGAGCGGCTTCAACACCGTCTTCACCTACGACATCTGGCAGGCGTACGTCCGCCGTGACCGGTCGGACGAGTACTACCTGCGGGTCGGCCGGTGGGCGACGGTCGCCGCCGTGGTGATCGGGATCGGCACCGCGTTCATCGCGGCCGGGTTCAGCAACATCATGAACTACATCCAGGCGCTCTTCTCCGTCTTCAACGCGCCGCTGTTCGCCACCTTCATCATCGGCATGTTCTGGAAGCGGATGAGCGCCCTGGCCGGCTTCTGGTCACTGCTGCTCGGCACCCTGGTGTCGCTGAGCCTCTACCTGCTCTACAAGGGCGGTGTGGTCGATTTCAACTCCGACCTGGAGGAGAGCTTCTGGGGTGCCGGTCTGGCGTTCGTCACGGCGGTGGTGGTCGCCGCGATCGTCACCCCGCTCACCTCACCCAAGCGGGACGAGGAGTTGCGCGGGCTGGTGTACGGCATGGGCGGTGTCGACCTGAAGGGCGACGTGCTCGCCGGGGACGCCGTCTGGTACCGCTCTCCGGTGCTGCTCGGTCTGATCGCGGTCGCGCTGGCCGCCCTCTTCTACATCCCGGTCTTCTAAGGAAAGGGGTCGGCAGATGAGCAACGATGGCCAGCCGGCACAGGACCCGCTGATCGACGACACGCAGGCGGAGCAGCGGCGCTCCGCCGCGGCCCGGCTGTTCGACATCCGCCGGGTGATCGGCGGCCTCTTCGTCGCGTACGGGATCATCGTGACGTTGATCGGCATCTTCGACAGCCGGGCCGAGATCGACAAGGCCGAAGGCGTCCGGATCAACCTGTGGGCCGGGCTGGCGATGCTCGTGTTCGGTCTGCTCATGCTGCTCTGGCAGTGGCTGCGCCCAGCCGATGCGCCGGCCCCGAACGAGCAGCAACCCGACGCCTGACCGCCGGGCCGCCCGGCCCGACCCCACGGCATGAGCACGGCCCGGCCTGACCGCCGGGCCGTGCGGCATGGGCGCGGCACGAAGGGGTACGTGAGGGAAATCAGGCACCGTGTCGGACACAGGAGGCAGCACCATGACCGATCGCGATCGCCAACCGCCGTTGGAGGACAGCCCCGAGGTGGCCTCGGCGGTGGATGATGACGCCACCGTGCCGCAGCTGCGGACCGGAGGTGGCCCGGACCGGGACACGCCGGGCTTCGCCGAACCCCGCAGCCGACCGGCCGACCTCGCGCCGGACACCGACGAGCTGATCGGCGACCCGTACGCTGCCGGTACCGGGGCGACCGGGACGGGCACCGGTGCTGGTGGGGACAACATCCGCACCGGGGGCGAACAGCCCTGGGAGCCGGAGGACCTGGTGATGGCCCGCGGCCAGGACCTGACACCGGAGAACCTGGACAAGGCCCGCCGTGACCTGGCCGAGCAGGGCCGGGCGGCGATCGAACGCACGGTGCCCTGATCGCGCCCGCGAAGGGGGGGTCCCCGACCCGACCTGTGACGGTCGAGCCGGGGACCCGGGGGAACCTGCTGCCAACAGTGCCTCACCAACCACTGGCAGCGGGTTGGTGCGTGAGCTACCCGATCAGAGCGCCGGGTAGGCGTTGCGCATGAGCTCCTGGAACTGCGCGGAGAACCACGCACCGGAGATCGGCGCGTCGCCGAGCGCCCCGGACGGGTTGTTGCCGTTGCGGGCGTTACCGCCGTACGTCGGGTCGCACATCCGGTCGAAGCCCTTGCCCTCGTTGTTCGGGATCTCCTTGCTGGAGCCGTCCGACTCACCCGGCGGCTTCACCCAGACGTAGGCGTCGATGCCCGTCGCCGGGGTGGCCCGGGGCCGCTCACCGAGACCGGCACCAGCCTGGTTGCACCAGTTGCCGAGGTGGGCCCGGCGGTCGATGCGGCCGCCGTTGACGTAGGTGTCGACGCTCGTCGTCGCGCCCGGACCGGTGGGCCGGGCGGAGCCGCCCCAGCCGTTACGGGAGGTGTCGATAAGCATGCCGATGTTGGAGTTGAAGCCGACCGAGACCAGCTGGTTGCGGAACGCCTGGGCGAACGACAGCTCGTCGACGTAGAAGTTCCAGTCGACCCACTTGGACTGCCGCACCGACGTGCCGTTCACGTTGTCGGTGACCTTGAAGTGCGGCTCCTGCAGCGCCGAGTAGTTCGCGGTGTTGGTGATGAACCCGTGCACGTTGTTGACAGTGCTGCCGGAGGCGACCGCGGCGGTCTTCAGGATGTTGGAGGTCGGGACGAAGTTGGAGTCCCAGCCGAGCCAGCCGTGGTGGCCGGCGTCGATGTAGTTGTAGACGTTGCCGATCGCGCCCAGCTTGGCGAGGGCGTAGCCGACACCGTTGACGTAGGCGCCGTTGGCCTTGACCGTGTCGCACATGACCGTGCCGCCGGCCTGATCGGACGTGTTGGTGACCAGGTTCGGCAGCGAGTCGATCTCGATGATGTTGACGATCCGCAGGCTGCTGTACTTCGACTGACCCTGGATGGCGGCGATCGGGTCGATGTACTGGGCCTTGTACTTCGGCAGCTCGTCCGGGCCCAGCTCACCGTTGGAGGCGAGGGCCGAGCAGTCCCGGCCGGGCAGGTTGTAGATCACGAACTGGATGTAGCCGGCACCTTGGCGCAGCGCCTCGTCCAGGTGCTCCTTCACGCCGAAGGCGCCGTTGGAGCTGCTGTCCGGCGTGCCGTTGATCGCGGCGATCCGGTCCAGCCAGACGGCGGTGGGGTTGTTGGAGACGCGGCTTCCGCCGGTCTCGGCGTCCGCCTTGGCCTTCCACTCCGGGTTCACGTAACCGCGCACGCCGGCGTACGGGTTGTCGACCTTGGTGCCCGGCGGGTTGGTGGGCGGATCGGTCGGCGGATCCGTCGGCGGGTCGGTCGGCGGGTCAGTCGGCGGGTCAGTCGGCGGGTCGGTCGGCGGGGTGGTGCCACCGTTGCAGACCACGCCGTTCAGGGTGAACGAGGTCGGCTTCGGGTTGCTGCCGCTCCAAGCGCCGTTGAAGCCGATGCTCGTCGACGCGCCGGTGGCCAGGGTGCCGTTGTAGGACAGGCTCCGGGCGGTGACCTGGCTGCCGGACTGGGTGAACGTGGCCGACCAGCCCTGCTGCACCCGCTGGCTGGAGTTGGCGAAGGTCCAGCCCAGCGTCCAGCCGTTCAGCGCGTCGCCGACGTTCTTGATGGTGACGCTCGCGGTGAAACCACCGGGCCAGTCGTTGCTCGTGTACGCGATGTCGCACTGCGTCGCGGCCTGCGCCGCGGTACCCGGAAGCGTTACAAGCCCACCGGCGACCAGGGCACCCGCGCCGGCGAGCGCGAGGGCCCGGCGTGGGCCGGTTAGCCTTCTCCACACATTCATGCCACTGATCTCCTTGGGCGAGACCGGGCCCACGTGCGGCCCGGCGGGACGGCCCGATGGGCGTCCTGCACGGACGGCCGTCGGCGCCAACGGGATTCTTTGGGGGGCGCCCGACCCGGACGGGCGATGGTGGTGATGGTGCCCGGCCGATGCGTCGGCCGGTCGATCGGCGGCGGGTATGTCGCCCGGTGAACCGGTGCCCTCGACTCCCCTGCCTGCACGGTGTGGCTCTCTGAACCGCGTTCGCCGATTCTTGCATGGGAGCGCTTCCATGGCAATGGCTCGATGCGTTGGCGGGGCCGTTTCGGACGATACCCCCGAGTCGACCCGAGCAGCACGCGCCGCTCGGAGCCGCCGCTACCGGATCACCGAGGTCGGCCGGGCACGGCAAGCGCAGAACGCCGTGGCATACCCAGATGGCCCCCCGCCGCCCGAGACGGCGCTCAGCGCGGCGAAAGCCGCGTAGCACCCCTTCACCTCTTACTTGGATCAAAGGTTAAAACGCGAATCTTTCACTTCATAAGTCATGAAACCGTCTAACGTCGGTCTTAGCTCGGTTGTCGCCGGGCTCAGGACAACAGGGATGGAGTGACGCGAGTCATGGCTAAGAAGATGCTCGGGAAGGTCGTTGCGGGCGCCGCGCTCGGCGGCGCGTCGCTCCTGGTGTTCGCACCGGGGATCGCGTTCGCCGACGGCCACGACGACGGCAAGGTCTACGCCAAGCCGCACGTCGTGAAGGCCGGCGACGAGGTCAAGCTCCTCGAGATCTGCCCGGATCGGCAGGAGCACGCGTACGTGTGGTCCAAGGTCACCGGCAAGGTCAAGCTCAAGCCGGCGCAGGAAGACCGGGGTGAGGACCGCGAGTGGCGCGAGGAGGAGAACTCCTCCGACCACGACAAGGGCAAGGACGAGAACGGCAAGGACCACGAGGGCAAGGACGAGAACGGCAAGGACCACGAAGGCAAGGACGACAAGGGCAAGGACCACGAAGGCAAGGACGAGAACGGCAAGGACGACAAGGGCAAGGACGAGAACGGCAAGGACGACAAGGGCAAGGACGACAAGGGCGGCCAGGGTGGCGGCGCTGCTGCCGACGCCTACGGCGACGAGGACAGCAAGGACTGGAACGGCGAGGAGCACGGCCAGGACGCCGAAGACAGCCGTGACAAGAAGGACTGGGAGTCCAAGGACGAGCACGGCTCCGACAAGGGCTGGGAGTCCAAGGACGAGCACGGCTCCGAGAACGGCTCGGACAAGGGCTGGGAGAACAAGGACGAGCACGGCTCGGAATACGGCTCCGACAAGGGCTGGGAGAACAAGGACGAGCACGGCTCCGAGTACGACTCGGACAAGGGCTCGGAGTCCAAGGACGAGCACGGCTCGGAATACGGCTCCGACAAGGGCTGGGAGAACAAGGACGAGCACGGCTCCGAGTACGACTCGGACAAGGGCTGGGAGAACAAGGACGAGCACGGCTCCGAAAACGGCTCCGACAAGGGCTGGGAGAAGGAGCGCGAGTTCGTCTACTACGGCGAGGCCAAGGTCGACAAGGACGCCAAGCCGGGTCGCTACGAGCTCAAGGGCTCGTGCGGCGAGGGCGAGCTCGTCGTGCTGCCGCACGGCGGTGTCGACGGTGGTGACGGCGGCGTCAGCACCGGCACCGACCGGGGTCTGGCCACCGGCGGAGCGGGTCTGCTCGGCGCTGCCGCGCTGGGCGGGATCGTGCTGATGCGTCGTCGGCGGACCGATGGTTCGCTCGTCTGACGTGACGACGACACCGGCCGGCGGCCGTCGCGGGAGACCGTGGCGTGCCGCCGGCACGGCCGTCGTCGTCACCATGGCCATGATCGGCGCCGGGATGATCGGCGCCAGTCTGAAGGACACGCCCGCTCCCCGACCGCCGCAGCCGTTGGCTCAGGCCGGCCCCGAGGCGACCGCGCCGGCGAGCACCGCCGACGACGCCCCGCCGGCCGACGGGCAGCAGGTCGGGGACGCGCCGGCGGGGCTCGCCCGTTCGGCGCCAACCAGCATCGAGATTCCCCGGATCGGTGTCGACGCGACGATCATGTCGTTGGGCACCAACCCGGACGGCACCGTCCAGGTCCCTCCGCTGGACAAGGCCGACCAGGCCGGGTGGTACGAGCCCGGTGCGAGCCCCGGTGAGACCGGCAACGCGGTCATCGTCGGGCACGTGGACTCGGCGGCGCTCGGCCCGGCCGTCTTCTTCGACCTCGGCGCTCTCACCCCCGGCGACACCGTCACCGTGCGCCGCGCCGACGGAGTGCCGGCCACCTTCACTGTCGACTCGGTGAAGTCGTACCCGAAGACGGCCTTCCCCACCGAGTTGGTCTACGGACCGAGTGACCGGCCCAGCCTGCGGGTGGTCACCTGCGGCGGTCAGTTCGACGCGGCCGCGAAGAGCTACCCGGACAACATCGTCGTCTTCGCCACCCTGGCGGCGTGACCCGCGACGAACGAAACGCGGTCCGGCCGGTCGGGTCACCCCGACCGGCCGGACCGCGTCCGGCGTACCTGACTCAGGCGGCCGCGGAGGTCCGTACCAGGGTGCGGATCTGGCGTAGCAGCACCGACAGGGCGGCGAGATCCGCCCGCGACTCGTCGAACTCCCCCATCGCCCGCCGGGCGCGGTGGATGGACGTGGCGTTCGACTGCTCCCACTGCTGCACCCGCTCGTGCGGCGGCAGGTCACCCGGGGTGGAGTCGAGCACCTCCGCGGTGAGCGCGGCCAGCGCGGCGTACAGGTCGTACCGCAGCGCCATCCGAGCCAGCGTCTGCCAGCGGTCCTCCCGCGGCAGCAGGGAGATCTTCGACAGCAGCGAGTCCACCCGGAACAGGTCGGACAGCACGAAGTAGACCGAGGCCACCTCGCTGACGTCCCGCCCGCTGGCGTTCGCGGTCTCCACCACGTCCATCAGGCCGAAGCTGTACATCAGGCGGGTCGCCCGCTCGGCCAGCTCGCGGGGCAGCCCACGCTCGGTCATCGAGTCCATGTGCGCGGCGATGCCCTGGCGCTCGTTGCCGTAGAACAGGTCTTCCAGCCCAGGCAGCAGCCGGGTGACGCCGTCCCGCAGCCGGGCGATCTCGGCCGGCACGTCGATCGGCGAGCGCCGGTTGGAGACCAACCACCGCACCGCCCGGTCGAGCAGCCGACGGGTGTCCAGGTAGACACTGGTCTGCAGCTCCGGCGCCACCTTGTTGTCCAACGCCTCGACCGCGTCCCACAGGTCACGCAGGCCGAACACCTCGCTGACCACCACGTACGCCCGGATCACGTCTGCCGCGCTGGCCGCCGTCTCCTCGACCACCCGGAAGATGAACGAGATGCCACCCCGGTTGATCGCCTCGTTGACCAGCACTGTGGTGACGATGTCGCGGCGCAGGCGGTGCCGGCCCATCCGGTCGGCGAACCGTTCGCGCATCGGCGTCGGGAAGTAGTTGACCAGGACGTCGGTCGTCCACTCCTCGTCGGCCAACCCCTCGGTGAGGATCTCCCGCTCCAGGACGATCTTCACGTACGCGAGCAGCACCGCGAACTCCGGCGCGGTCAGGCCGGATTCGCCGCGGACCGCCAACTCCTCGTCCGGCGGCAGCGCCTCCAGCGCCCGGTCCAACCCGCCCGAACGCTCCAACTCGTTGATCATCCGGCGGTGCACCGGGAGCAGCGAGGCTGCCTGGGCCTGGGCGTTGTTGATCGCCCGAGCCTGGTCGTAGTTGTCCCGCAGCACCAGCTCCGCGACCTCGTCGGTCATCCCGGCCAGCAGCTCGTCCCGGTCCGCCGTGGTCAGCTCCCCGTCGGCCACCGCCGTGTTGAGCAGGATCTTGATGTTCACCTCGTGGTCGGAGGTGTCCACCCCGGCCGCGTTGTCGATGAAGTCCGTGTAGATCCGGCCACCGGTCAACGCGTACTCGATCCGGCCGAGCTGGGTCCAGCCCAGGTTGCCGCCCTCGCCCGCCACCCGGCAGCGCAGGCTGCGCCCGTCCACCCGGATCGCGTCGTTGGACTTGTCGCCCACCTCTGCGTTGGTCTGGGTGGAGGCCTTGACGTAGGTGCCGATGCCGCCGTTCCAGAACAGGTCCACCGGGGCGGTGACGATCGCCTTCATCAGGTCCTGCGGCGACATCTGCGTGACGTCGTCGTCCAGGCCGATCGCCGCCCGGACCTGCGGCGTGATCGGGATGGACTTCGCGGTACGCGCGAAGATGCCCCCACCTGCCGAGATCAGCTCCGGGTTGTAGTCCTCCCAGGAGGAACGGGGCAGGTCGAACAGCCGTCGGCGCTCCGCGTACGAGGTGGCGGCGTCCGGCTCCGGGTCGAGGAAGATGTGCCGGTGGTCGAAGGCGGCCACCAGCCGGATGTGCTCGGAGAGCAGCATCCCGTTGCCGAACACGTCGCCGGACATGTCACCGACGCCGACCACAGTGAAGTCCTGGGTCTGGGTGTCCAGGCCCAGCTCCCGGAAGTGCCGCTTGACCGACTCCCAGGCGCCCCGGGCGGTGATGCCCATCTTCTTGTGGTCGTAGCCGGCGGATCCGCCGGACGCGAACGCGTCGCCCATCCAGAAGTTGTGGGCCTTGGAGATCTCGTTGGCGATGTCGGAGAACGTCGCGGTGCCCTTGTCGGCCGCCACCACCAGGTACGGGTCGTCGCCGTCGTGCCGGACCACGTCCTCCGGCGGCACGATCTGCCCGCTGACGATGTTGTCGGTGACGTCCAGCATCGCGCCGACGAACTCCTGGTAGCAGGCGACCGCCTCGTCCCGGTCACCCGGCTTCTGCTTCAACACGAAGCCGCCCTTGGCGCCGACCGGCACGATCACTGTGTTCTTCACCATCTGCGCCTTGACCAGGCCCAGCACCTCGGTACGGAAGTCCTCCCGACGGTCGGACCAGCGCAACCCGCCCCGGGCCACCGGCCCGAACCGCAGGTGCACACCCTCGAACCGGGGCGAGTAGACGAAGATCTCGAACTTCGGTCGCGGCGCCGGCAGGTCCGGGATGGCCTGCGGGTCGAGCTTGAACGCCACGTACGCCTTCGGCCGCCCGTCGGCGCGCTTCTGGTAGAAGCTGGTCCGCAGGGTCGCCTCGATCAGCGTCAGGTACGAGCGCAGGATCCGATCCTGGTCGAGGCTCGCCACGTCGTCCAGCGCGCCCCGGATCGTCTCCACCAGCTCACCGCTGCGCTGCTGCCGCTGCTCGGTGCTCGACTCGCCCGGCGCGAACCGGGTCTCGAAGAGCTCCACCAGCAACGCGGCGAGCTTCGGGTACGCGACGAAGGTCTGCTCCATGTAGTCCTGCGAGAAGACCGTGCCGGCCTGCCGGAGATACTTCGCGTACGCGCGCAGCACCACCACCTGCCGCCAGGTCAGCCCGCCGCGCAGCACCAGCTCGTTGAACCGGTCCACCTCGGCCTCGCCGCGCCAGGCCGCCGCGAAGGCGTTCTCCACGTGCGGGCGCACCTCGGCCAGCTCGTGATGCCCCTCGGGCAGCATGAGGCCGAAGTCGTACAGGTAGACCCGACCGTCGATCCGGTCCACCTCGTACGGGTGCTCGTCGACCACCCGTACGCCGAGCGAGTGCAACACCGGCAGCACCGCGGAGAGCATCATCGGCTCGCCGTACCGGTAGACCTTGAACCGGACGTCCATCGCCTCGGCGAGGTCCCCACCCGGAACCCGGGTGCCGGGCCGGGGCGCCAACTGCTTGCGGAACAGGTGCATCTCCAGCTGGCCGGGCTCCTCCAGCAGCTCCAGCTTCGCCAGGTCCTTCATCGCCTCGTACGGCGTGTGCCCGTCCTTGTAGCCCTCGGGGAACGCGTCGGCGTACCTGGTGAACAGGTGCTTGGCCTGCTCGTCGCCGAGCTTGCGTTCCAGCACCAACCGGTAGTCGTCGTCCCAGAGCCGGGTGGCGTCGGCCAACTCCTCGGCCAGCAGGTCGGCGTCGATGTCGCCGGGCGGCCGCGTCGGGTCGGTACGGACGATGAAGTGCACCCGAGCCAGCATCGACTCGGTGACCCGGGTGGTGTAATCCACCCCGACGCCGTTCAGCTCACGTAGCAGGATGTCCTGCATGCGCAGCCGGTTCTGCGTGGTGAACCGGTCCCGGGGCAGGTAGATCAGGCAGGAGATGAACCGCCCGTACGCGTCCCGCCGCAGGAACACCCGCAGCTGCCGGCGTCCGGCCATCCGCAGCACGCCGACCACCGCGTGGTACAGGTCGTCGGTCTTGATCTGGAACAGCTCGTCGCGCGGGTAGGTCTCCAGGATCTGGATCAGGTCCTTGCCCGAGTGGCTGCGCTGGCTCAGGCCGGAGCGGTCCAGCACCTCGGCCACCTTGCGGCGCACCACCGGCAGCTCGCGGACGCTGGTCCGGTAGGCGGCCGTCGAGAACAGGCCCAGGAAACGCCGCTCACCGATCACGTCGCCGGCGGAGTTGAAGATCTTGAAGCCGATGTAGTCCAGGTACGCCGAGCGGTGCACTGTGGCACGGGAGTTGGCCTTGGTGATGATGAGCAGGCGCTTCTCCAGCACCTTCTCGTGCGCTTCGGGCGTCATCGAGGACAGCGACCGCGCGTCCGGCGAGTCGGAGCGCAGGATGCCCAGACCGGTGCCGAGCACCGCCTCCAACGCCTTGCCGTCGACCGGATCGGCGGCGTCGCCGCCGGTGGCGTCCACCAGCCGGTACTCCCGGTAACCGAGGAAGGTGAAGTGATCCTGGGCGAGCCAGCGCAGCAGCTCCACCGAGTCGGTGATGTCCTTCTCCGGCACCGGTGGGCGGTTGTCGGAGGTACGGGCCGAGGCCAGCTCGTCGGCGAGCGCGAGGGCACGCTGACGCATCTTCGGCCAGTCCTCCACCGCCTCCCGCACGTCGGTGAGCACCCGCTGCAACTCGCCGCGCAGCCGGTCCCGCTCGGCCGCGTCCCGGACCGGGTCGATCTCGATCCGCATCCAGCTCTCGATGATGTCGCCGGAGATCGCGTCGTCCGGTTCCACATCCGCGGAGACCTCGGTGAGCCGGCCCAGCGGCTCACGCCGCACCACCACCAGTGGGTGCACCAACAGGTGCACGTCGAGGTGGTACGAGTTGAGCAGCGCCGTCACCGAGTCGACCAGGAACGGCATGTCGTCCGTGACGATCTCGACGACAGTGTGGTGCTGGTCCGCGTGCGGTTCGTGGATCCGCAGCTTCAACTCGCCGGGCACCCGTTGCTGGGCGAGGTCCCGGTGTGCCCGGGCCGCGTCGAGCATCTCCTCCGCCGTGAAGCCGACCAGCTCCTCGTCCGGGGCGAACCGCCAGAAACGGCCGACAAGTGTCGCCGCGTCATGGTCGTCCCCCGCGAGCGCGACGGCCTGGGCCACCAGGCGCTCCGCGTTGGGGACGGGTTCGTCGAGCTCGGCGTCCTCCACGTCGTCGGCCAACGCCTCAGTCGGCAGGCCCAGATCGTAGATGGTGTCGATGCTCGACCCGGTCAGCCCCGTGACGCCCGTGTCGAGCCGGCCGTAGCCGTCCCCGTCGGTCGCCGAATCGAAGCTGTCGTCGTCCCGGCCGGAGTCATCCTGCCGGAGGTCGGGTTCCGGTTTGATCGCCGGACGCCGGTCCATCGGTGCCACTCCCCTCGACCCACCGCGTTGTGGGTCACTCTGCCGCCCAGCCTAGGCCCTGCCGTTGTGCGCCTTCGTCGGCGGACCACTGGCCAGACGTCCGGATCGGGACTTTGTCCTTTCACCCGTTGCGGGTCCGAGGTTGGCCGGCTGCGGGATACCCCGCCACGCGATGTTCATCACACCGGCCTGGCCCGTCTTTGAGCGCGGCCACGCACCTGGGGGACGTTGGGGACGACGTTCGCGTACTACCGTGCGGGGGCAGTCCGAGATCGGAAGGACCAGCTTCATGCCCTTGTCGTACCCCCGGCCCCACCGGCCGAACCTTGCCCGCCGCGTGGCCGCCGCCGTCAGCACGACGCTTCTCGCGGCGGGCGTCCTGGTCGGTTGCTCGGCCGACGACGGGCCGCAACGCAGCGTCGACGCCTTCCTCGCGGGCTGGCGCAGCGGTGACCTCCAGTCGGTCGGTCTGATCGACCCGCTCGGCTCGAAACTGCCGTCGGCCGACGTGGCTCGCGAGATCAAGGACCTCTCCGGTGAGCTGGCGGCCACCCCGCCGACGCTGACGCGTCGCGGCGAGCCGAAGATCACGAAGGACATCGCGACCACTACCGTCCAGGTGGAGTGGACCCTGCCCGGTCAGACCCGCTGGGCGTACGACCGGGAGGTGCGGCTCGCGCACGGCGGCGACGACCAGTGGCAGGTGATCTGGGAGCCGAAGGTGGTGCACGAGCAGCTCGCCAAGGGTGACCGGTTGGCGCTGCGCCGCGACGCCGGCGCCCGCGCCGGGGTGCTGGACAACGCCGGGAAGCCGCTCGTGACCCCGCGCCCGGTGGTCCGGGTGGGTGTGCAGCCCAACGGGGTCACCGACCTCAAGAAGCTCGTCAAGGATCTCGACGCGGCGTTCAAGGCCATCCGCCCGGCGTTGGTCCCCGGCGTCGACCTGGCCGACCTGCCCGAGCGGGTGACCAAGGCCGAGCCGGGTGCCTTCGTCGAGGTGGTGTCGCTCCGCGAGGAGGCGTACCGGCAGATCAAACCCCGGATCTACGACCTGCCCGGCACCAAGTTCGTCTCCGACAAGATCGACCTGGCGCCGACCCGCGAGTTCGCCCGTGCGCTGCTCGGCTCGGTCGACCCGGCGCAGGCCGACGACATCGCCGCACACCCCGACCGGTACGTCGTCGGCGACCTGGTCGGCCACGGCGGGCTGCAGGGCCGCTACGACGAGCGACTGCGCGGCGGCCCCGGGCTGACCGTGGTGGTCGAGCGGCCGGCCGAGGGCGGCAAACTCGAACCGACCGGCACCGAACTGTTCCGCCGGGAGCCGCAGCCTGGCCAGGCGTTGAAGACCACGCTGGACGTCGCCGTCCAGAACGCGGCCGACGGGGCACTGCGCGCCGAGTCGCGCCGGTCCGCGGTGGTGGCGCTCCGGATCAGCGACGGCGCCGTGCTCGCCGCGGCGAACGGCCCCGGCCCGGCCGGGGAGAATCTGGCCTTCGACGCCCAGGTGCCTCCGGGCTCCACGTTCAAGATGGTCAGCACCCTGGGCCTCCTGGACCGGGGCGCGGTCACCCTGGACGGGCCGGTGGACTGCAAGAAGACCTTCACCGTGGACGGCCGGTCCTTCAAGAACTCGGACAACTTCGAGCTCGGCTCGGTGCCGTTCCGCACCGACTTCGCCAAGTCCTGCAACACCGCGTTCGCCGCGCTGGCGCCGAAGCTCGGCGGTGACGGGCTGGCCGCCGCCGGCCGCTCGCTGGGCCTGGAGGGTCAATGGGACCTTGGCACTGACGCCTTCACCGGCAAGGTCTCGACGGGCGGCAGCCTGGCCGAGCAGGCCGCCGCATCGTTCGGGCAGGGCACCACGCTGGTCAGCCCGCTGGCCATGGCCGGTGCCACCGCCGCCGTCGCCCGCGGCCGCTTCGAGCAGCCGAAGCTGCTGACCGACCCTGCGCCGGCCAAGCCGGCCCCGGCGGGCGAGCAGCTCAAGCCGGAGTCCGTGGCGGCGCTGCGCACGATGATGCGCGAGGTGGTCACCACCGGCACCGGCAGCGCGCTCAAGGACGTTCCGGGCGAGGTGTACGGCAAGACCGGCACCGCCGAGTACGACGACAACCCGGCGCACACCCACGCCTGGTTCGTCGGCTGGCGGGGCGATGTGGCGTTCGCCGTCTTCGTGGAGAAGGGCGGGGCCAGCACCGCCTCGGCCGTCCCGATCGCCGAGCGCTTCCTCCGCGCCCTCCCGCCTTCCTGACATCCGCGCGGCGGGATGGGTCAGGCCGTGTCGGCTTTGTGGTGGTCCGTGGGGTTCTGCGCCGGCAGGGAAGCTCGCCGGAGCAGGCCCGGGCCGGCCGACGCGGGTGGGCCGACCGGCTCCCGCTCGACAGTGGCCGCGATGTCCGCTGCGACGCCCGACTGCTCGGAGCGGGCCTGACCATTGGTGACGGCTGGCTCGGTCTCGGCGACGTTGTCGCGGGGCACCACGCCCAGCAGGGGACGGCCGTCGGAAGAACCCACGCCGGCAGGCCCGAAGCCTGAGGACGCGACGCCGGCAGACCCCACATCGGAGGATCCGACCTCCGCGGGCGAACCGGCGTCGACGGACGGGTCCCACGGGGAAACGTCGACGAACGACTCCTCGCCATCGGTCGCGCTCGGCATCGCATCCAGCCGCTCGGCGTCGTCGAGCCCATCGAACCGCTCGCCACGGTCCAGCCCGTCGAGCCCATCGCGCTGCTCGCGGCGCTCGGCACGGTCCAGCCCGTCGAGCCGCTGGGAGCGGTCGGGTCGTTCGGTGGCGGCCGGGGCCCGGCCGCCACCGCGCCGGGGGGAGGGCGTCGGCCGAGCCGACAGCAGTCGGGGTGGTACGGCTTCCGGAGCGCTCACCGGCGCCAGACCGGCGACCACGGTGTTGACGATCTCGGCCGCGTACGAGCCGTCCGGGTCGTAGTCGGGGTCGAAGACGGTCAGCTCCACGCCGAGGCAGTGCGGGGTGTCGACCAGGCCGGCGAGCAGGATCTCCAGCTCGGCAAAGGCGATTCCACCCGGGTCGGGGGCGTCCACGGCTGGCATCACCGCGGGGTCGAGGACGTCCACGTCGATGTGCACCCAGTAGCCCGCGCAGTCGGCGAGCTGTTCGTGCGCCCACTGGGCCGTCCGGGCGGCGCCTTCGGCACGGAGCGCCGGCACCGGTCGGGTGGTGATCCCGGCGGCCTGGAGGTCGAGCCGGTATTCGTCCTGCGCGCGGATGCCGAGCACCACCACGTCGATGTCGCGGAAGTAGGGCCGGCGACCCTCCAGCGCGGCCAGGTCGGCCTGCCCGCGCCCGGTGACCAGGGCCAGGTCCTCACCGGCGGCAGCCCCGACGTAGGAGGCGTTGCCGGGGTGCCGGAAGTCGGAGTGCCCGTCGACGAAGACGAGCCCGATCCGCCCGCCGACGGCCTCACCGAGGCGGTGCATGGCCAGGGCCGAGCCGAGCAGCACGGAGCAGTCGCCGCCCAGCACCACCGGGAACTCGCCCCGGTCGATGATCGAGCCGATGCGTTCGGCGAGGGCCAGCGAGTAGTCGGCGATCTCTCGGGCGTGGCACACCCCGTCGCCGGGCCGCCAGTCGCCCGGGTCGTACCGGGCGGGGGTGACGCAGCCGGCGTCGCGGGCGCGGAGCCGGGCCAGCAGGTCGTGGTCGCGCAGCGCCCCGGGCGCCTTGGCGCAACCCGGGACCGACGTGGGCGTCGGCGGCCGCAGACCGAGATTTGTCGGCGCGTCGAGGACGGCGATCCGGCGCATCATGAGCTCCCGTCCTCGGTGGTCGGGCGGGCCGGCCGGAACGCCGGCCCGCGCTGGCGTGCTACGAACTCAGAACAGGGCGCTGGCCAGGGCCCGACGCGCCGAGGCGACAGCCGGGTCGTCCGGGCCGGCGATGGAGAAGAGCGAGACCAGGTGCTGGCGTACCGTCTCGCGATCCTCACCGGAGGTGCGCCGGACCAGACCGACGAGCCGCGCGTACGCCTGCTCGGCCAGGCCGCTGAGCACCTCGATGTCGGCGGCCAGCAGTTGGGCGTCGACGTCGTCGGGGGCGCTCTCGGCGGTGGCCAGCGCCGTGGACGGGTCGGCGCCGGCCACGCGGCGGGCCACCCCGACCTGGGCCAGCCCCGCCGTGGCCGCGGCGTCCGCCGGGGCATCGGCCAGGATCTTGCGGTACGCCTGCTCGGCGGCGTCCAGATCGCCGCTCATCAGCGCGTCGTCCGCCTCGTCGAGGCGGGGGTCCTCCGGCTCGGCGACGGCCACGCCGCCGGCCTTGAGCACGGCCTGGAGCCACTGCCGCAGCTGTGCCTCGGGCACCACTCCGGAGAAGGCGTCGACCGGCTGGCCGCCGACGACCGCGTAGACCATGGGAATGCCCTGAACCCGGAACATCTGGGCGATGCGGGGATTTTCCTGCACGTCGACCCGGGCCAGCACCCAGGTGCCGCCGCTCTCGGCGTTCAGCCGCTCCAGGACCGGGGCGAACTCGTCGCTCTCCGGGAAGCCGGCCGCGCCGAAGAACACGACGACGGGCGTGGCCATCGAGCGTTCGAGCACGTCGGACTGGATGGTCGCCTCGGTGACGTCCACGATGGCGGTGTCACCGCCGGCGGTGGGCGCGCCGGGGGCGCCGTTGGACGGGCCGCCCTGCGGGGGCGTGCCGGGGCGGGTAGCGGCTGGTGCGGGGCCACGCAGCGTGCTGAGGTCGACCGCGCCGCGGGTGAAGATCGACGAGGTGATCCGTGGGTCGCTCATGGTTACCTAGTCTCGCACGTGAGCCCCCGATCTCAGCTCACCCGCAACCCCGACGTTGCAACTCTCACGCCCCGCCCCCACCCCCCGCGATCTTGCACATTCTGTCGCCGGTACGCCACATTTACGCCTTATGTCGTCGCAGAAACTGCAAGATCGACGGGGTGGGGGTGGGGTTAGAAGCGGGCTGGTTCTCGGTAGGTGCCCCACTCGGCGCGCAGGGCGTCGCAGATCTCGCCCAGGGTCGCCTCGGCGCGGACCGCGTCGAGCATGGCGGGGATCATGTTCTCGTCGGTGCGGCTCGCCTCGATCATCCGGGTCACCGCGGCGCGGACCGCCGACTCGTCCCTGGCGCTCTTGCGGTCGGCGAGCACCCGGCGCTGCTCCAGCTCCACCTCGTGCGAGATGCGCAGGATCTCCAGTTCCTTGGCGACGGTGCCGGTGTGGCAGTTGACCCCGACGATCTTCTTGTCGCCCTTCTCGAGGGCCTGCTGGTAGACGAAGGCCGACTCGGCGATGTGCCCGGTGAACCAGCCGTCCTCGATACCGCGCAGGATGCCCGAGGTCATCGGACCGATCTGGTGCGGTCCGTCCCCGCCGAGCTGCCGGATCCGGGCGAAGATCTCCTCCGCCTCGGCCTCGATCTTGTCGGTCAGCGCTTCCACGTACCAGGAGCCACCGAGCGGGTCGGCCACGTTGACCACACCGGTCTCCTCCATCAGCACCTGCTGGGTACGCAGGGCGATCTCGGCCGACTCGTCGGTGGGCAGCGCCAGGGTCTCGTCCAGCGCGTTGGTGTGCAGCGAGTTCGTGCCGCCGAGCACCGCCGCGAGGGCCTCGACCGCGGTGCGTACCACGTTGTTGACCGGCTGCTGCGCGGTCAGCGACACCCCGGCGGTCTGCGTGTGGAACCGCAGCCACAGTGCCTTCTCGCTGGTAGCGCCATAGACGTCGCGCAGCCAGCGGGCCCAGATCCGGCGGGCGGCCCGGAACTTGGCGATCTCCTCGAAGAAGTCGAGGTGCGAGTCGAAGAAGAAGCTCAGCCCCGGCGCGAAGACGTTCACGTCCAGCCCACGCGAGAGACCCAGCTCGACGTAGCCGAAACCGTCCGCCAGGGTGTACGCCAGCTCCTGCGCGGCGGTCGACCCGGCCTCACGGATGTGGTAGCCGGAGACCGACAGCGGCTTGTAGCGCGGGATCTCCCGGGCGCAGTACTCCATCAGGTCGCCGATCAGGCGCAGGTGCGGCTCCGGGTCGAAGAGCCACTCCTTCTGCGCGATGTACTCCTTGAAGATGTCGGTCTGCAGGGTGCCGTCCAGCTTGGACAGGTCGGCGCCCTGCCGCTCGGCGGCGACCAGGTACATGCAGAACACCGGCACGGCCGGGCCGGAGATGGTCATCGAGGTGGTGACGCCGGCCAGGTCGATGCCGTCGAAGAGCGCCTGCATGTCGGTGGCGGTGTCGATGGCCACGCCGCAGTGGCCGACCTCGCCGAGCGCCTGCGGGTCGTCCGAGTCGCGACCCATCAGGGTCGGCATGTCGAACGCCACCGAGAGGCCGCCGCCTCCGGCGCCGAGGATCATCTTGTAGCGCTCGTTGGTCTGCTGGGCGTTGCCGAAGCCGGCGAACTGCCGGATCGTCCAGGTCCGCCCGCGGTAGCCGGTCGGATACAAACCCCTGGTGTACGGATACTCGCCCGGCCAGCCGATCCGTTCGAAGCCCGGATAGGTGGCCCCCTCCGGCGGCCCGTACACCGGGTCCACCGGCGTCCCGGAGAGCGTGGTGAAGTCCGCGTCCCGCTTGCGCGCGGCGTCGTACCGGGCCTGCCAGCGCGCCCGTCCGGCGTCGATCTCGTCGGCGTCCATGAGCAGGGCTCCTCCTCGGGTCCTCGACTGCACGTCGAGTGTAAGGCCCCTACCTGAACGATCGCTAAGTCACGCCCTACTGGGAGGTAACAGCCGCCGCTGGTCCGCCCATCGCCACGTCGTCGACCCGGATGTTGACCTCGTCGACCCGCAGCCCGTACGCCTCGACCGCCTCCGTCACCTGGGCGCGTACCTGACCGGTGATCTCCGGCACCGGCCGACCTGCCTCAATCACCAACACCAGGTTGACCACTGCGGCGTCCCCGGTCACGTGGGCCGAGCAACCCCGCCGGGCGTCACCCACCTGGTCCAGCCCGACCCGGTCGAGAACCGCGTTGAAGAACCGGGCGACGTCCCCGCCCAGATCGGCCACGCCGGGCACCGCGCGGGCCGCCGCGACGACGATCTTCTCGATCACCTCGTCGGCGACCTCCGTCGTCCCACCAGCCGGCACCGACGCCCTGGTCAGCTCGTGCGTTGCTTCCAGGTCCACAGTCGCTCCCCGATCCTTGCCGCTATGCCTCAGGCTCCGGCTGCCGCTCCCGGCTGGTTCAGCTCGATGTCGTCCACAGTGACGTTGACCTGGGTGACCGTCAGACCGTACTTCTCCACTGCCTCGATCACCGCGGCCCGCACCGCCTCGGTCACGTCGGCCACGACGTGCCCGGCGTCGATCACCAGGACCACGTTGATCACGGCGGAACTGCCCTTCACGTCGGCCGAGATGCCCCGCCGAGCGTCGCCCACCTCGTCCAGGCCGATCTTGTCCAGCACGCTGTTGAAGAACCGGGAGACATCACCGCCGAGATCGGCGACACCGGGCACGGCACGAGCGGCCGTGCCGGCGATCTTCTCCACGACCTCGTCGGAAACCGACGTGACACCCCGGGCCGCGCCCGTCGCGGCCTGCACTGCACCGGCGTTCTCCACCGCGTCCGTCATGATCACATCTCCCCTGGTCCCGGCGCATTGTGGACCGACTGGCTCGTCAGCCCGCTCGCGTGGCCGACCGTACGGCGACCACGCGCCGCGAGCCTACTAAAGAATCGGAGTGACCTTCGGCTTGCGGGCAACCAAAGCACCGCGTCACCACGACGTACTGACGTGGAGTCCCCGCGCACTGGCGGCAATCGGACCATTCAGGCTGATGATCGGGGCACTCCACAATGGACGTTTCGCCGCTACGCAAGTGAGGTCTGTTTGATGCGCAGAAAGTTGTTGAGTCTCGCCACGGCGGTGACCCTGTCGGTCGGCGCGCTGCTCGCCGCGGCCGCGCCGGCGCAGGCGGCCGAGTCGCCCAGCGCCCTGTGCGGCTCCGGGTACTACGTCATCGACAGTCACGGGCTACCCGGCGCGACCACGTACCTGCTCTACAAGTCCAGCGGTGGTGGCTGGAACTGTGTGGTCACCATCAAGACCGCGGACCGAGGCACGTCGACCAAGGTCGGCGCGTACCTCGACATCGAGGACGGCCGGGGCGGCATCGATGAGGGGCGCTTCGGGTACTACGCGGGGCCGATCCGAGCCGACAGCGGCGGACAGTGCGTCCGGTTCGGCGGTCTCAGCCGTGGCACTTACTGGACCAGCCCCTGGGGCCACTGCGGCTAGGTGATCTAGACCCGCAGGCGCGGGGCCGTCGCCGATCGTCGGTGCCGGCCCCGCCGCACTTTCCAGGTCAGCGGGCGAGCTGGGCGAGCAACTCCTCAGCCGCCGTGTACGGATCGGTCGTACCCTCGGCAACCCTGGTGGCGAGCGTGGTCAACTCCGTACCGTCGCGCAGTGAGCCGATCCGGGCGCGGAGGGTGCCGAGCGCGATCGCCTCGATCTCGGCGGCGGCCCGCGCTTCCTGCCGGCGGCGCAGCTCGCCGTGTTCGACCAGCCAGCCGCGGTGCTTGTCGATGGCGGCGGCGATGTCGTCGATGCCCTCGCCGCGCGCGGCGACCGACCGGACCACCTGCGGACGCCACTGCCCCGGCCCGCGCTCACCGAGAGCGATCATGCCCTGGATGTCACGGACGGTGGCGTCGACGCCGTCCCGGTCCGCCTTGTTGATCACGAACACGTCGGCGATCTCCAGGATGCCGGCCTTGACCGCCTGGATCGCGTCGCCCATCCCGGGCGCGAGCAGCACCAGCGTCGTGTCGGCGAGCGACGCGACCTCCACCTCGGCCTGCCCGACGCCGACGGTCTCCACCAGCACCACGTCGCAGCCGGCGCCCTCCAGCACCCGGACCGCCTGCGGCGTCGCCGCGGCCAGCCCGCCGAGGTGCCCCCGGCTGGACATCGACCGGATGTAGACACCCGGATCGGTGGCGTGGTCCTGCATCCGCACCCGGTCGCCGAGGATCGCCCCGCCGGTGAACGGGCTGGACGGGTCGACCGCCAGCACTCCGACCCGGTGCCCCTGCGCCCGCAGCGCGCGGACCAGCTCGTTCGTGGTGGTCGACTTGCCCACCCCGGGTGAACCGGTCAGCCCGACCACCTGGGCCTGCCCGGCGTACGGCGCCAGCGCCGCGGCGACCGCCGGCAACAGCGCGTCACCGTTCTCCACCAACGTGATCAGGCGGGCCACCGCACGGGGGTCGCCCGCGCGGGCCCGCTCGACCAGCAGCGGTACGTCCCGGCTGCGGCGCACCGACGTGGTGCCCGCAACCGGAACGTGCTCAGCCCCGCTCACTGTGTCATCTTTGTTCGCGACTGCGGGGCTCGCAAAACCGGCTCGCTCCTCGCGCTCACTGGCTGGCCGCGGCATTTCCCGGCACGTGGATGATCAGCGCGTCGCCCTGGCCGCCGCCGCCACAGAGCGCCGCCGCGCCGGTGCCACCGCCGCGTCGCTTCAGCTCCAGGGCGAGGGTGAGTACGAGTCGCGCGCCGGACATGCCGATCGGGTGGCCCAGCGCGATCGCGCCGCCGTTGACGTTGACCTTGTCCGGGTCGACCCCCAGGTCCCGGGTGGACTGGACACCGACCTGTGCGAACGCCTCGTTGATCTCGATGAGGTCCAGGTCCGCCACGCTCAGTCCGCCCTTCTTCAGGGCGTGATTGATGGCGTTGGACGGCTGCGAGTGCAGGGAGTTGTCCGGGCCCGCCACGTTGCCGTGCGCACCGATCTCGGCCAGCCAGGTCAGCCCCAGCTCCTTCGCCTTGGCCTTGCTCATCACGAGCACCGCGGCGGCGCCGTCGGAGATCGGCGAGGAGCTGCCGGCGGTGATGGTGCCGTCCTTGGCGAAGGCGGGGCGGAGCTTGGCCAGCGACTCGACGGTGGTGTCCGGGCGAATGCCCTCGTCCTCGCTGATCACCAGCGGGTCACCCTTGCGCTGCGGGATGACCACCGGGGCGATCTCGTCGGCGAAGTGACCGTTCTTCTGCGCGGCGGCGGCCCGCTGGTGGCTGGCGGCGGCGAAGGCGTCCTGCTCCGCGCGGGAGATGCCGTGCTTGGCGCCGAGCCGCTCGGTCGACTCGCCCATCGAGCAGCAGTCCCAGGCGTCGCTGAGCCCGTCGTGCGCCATGTGGTCCTTGACCACCACGTCGCCGTACTTGTAGCCGGTGCGCTGGCCCATCAGCAGGTGCGGGGCGTTGGTCATCGACTCCATGCCGCCGGCCACCACGATGTCGAACTCGCCGGCGCGGATCAGCTGGTCGGCCAGGGCGATCGCGTCCAGGCCGGAGAGGCAGACCTTGTTGATGGTCAGCGCCGGCACGGACATCGGCACGCCGGCCTCGACCGCCGCCTGCCGAGCCGGGATCTGACCGGCGCCGGCCTGCAACACCTGCCCCATGATCACGTACTGGACCTGGTCCGGGCTGACGCCGGCACGCTCCAGCGCCGCCTTGATGGCGATCCCGCCGAGCTTCGTGGCCGGGAGGTCCTTGAGGTTGCCCAGCAGCCGGCCCATCGGGGTCCGCGCGCCGCTGACGATCACCGAAGCCATGCCTGCCTCCGAGGGGGGTGCCGAGCTGTACGCCTTAACGATTGTTCGGCCAGACTAGCGCCATGGCAGAGAACTCCCCCGTCGAGCCCGGTGCGGACTACGTCACAGACATCGGGCTTCGCAAGATTGACCACGTCGGGATCGCCGTGGCCGACCTGGACGCCGCGATCGACTTCTACCAGCGGACGTTCGGCATGCGATGCGTACACGTCGAGACCAACGTCGAGCAGGGCGTTCGGGAAGCGATGCTGGCCGTCGGGCCGACCACCGAGGGCGGCTGCGTGCAGTTGCTCGCCCCGCTCACCCCGGAGTCGACGATCGCGAAGTTCCTGGACCGCAACGGGCCGGGCGTGCAGCAGGTCGCGTACACCGTGGTGGACATCGACGCGGCCTGCGCGGCGCTGCGCGAGCGCGGCATGCGGCTCCTCTACGACGCTCCGAGGCGTGGCACCGCGGACAGCCGGATCAACTTCGTCCACCCCAAGGACGCCGGCGGCGTCCTCATCGAACTGGTCCAACCCGCCCCCACTCCCCACTGACCGCCAACCGCGCACGTCAGTGCGCGGTTGGCGGGGTGGTCGGACACCTTCACGCATCGGCGGATGCAGTTTTTCACAGAGGACTTCCCGGCCTAGCTACCGTTCAGTAACGTCCGGCCCCACAGGAGCGCGACCGGTGCCGGATGTGTCGAATGCCGACATGGCGGTCGTGCCCACCGGCGCCGACGATGGCAGCACCCGGGCCCGTGCGGGTGCGGACGAACCGGAGGTCACCGTGCAGGACATCCTCGAAGCGATCATGGCGGCGGAGGAATCGAACGATCCGGACCGCGAACTCGCCGGCGTCGCCGGGCTGCCCGTACCGGAGAGCTACCGGGGCGTGGTGGTCCGCGCCGAGGAGTCCCGGATGTTCGACGGCATGGCCACCCGGGACAAGGACCCGCGCAAGGCCCTGCACGTGCAGGAGGTGCCGACGCCGGAGCTGGCGCCGGGCGAGGCGCTGGTCGCGGTGATGGCCAGCGCGATCAACTACAACACGGTGTGGACCAGCATCTTCGAGCCGCTGCCCACCTTCAGGTTCCTGGAGCGCTACGGCCGGGTCTCCGAGCTGACCCGCCGACACGACCTGCCGTACCACGTGGTCGGCTCGGACGCGGCGGGCGTGGTGCTGCGCACCGGCCCCGGGGTGACCCGCTGGGCGCCCGGCGACGAGGTGGTCGCGCACTGCCTCTCCGTCGAGTTGGAGGACGCGGCCGGGCACGACGACACAATGCTCGACCCGCAGCAGCGGATCTGGGGTTTCGAGACCAACTTCGGCGGGCTGGCCGAGCTGGCCGTGGTCAAGGCCAACCAGCTGATG